>CAZHBO010000097.1:0-5971 GCA_964530745.1 uncultured Thermoplasmatales archaeon
AAACCACTAACTATTTATTTTCCTTTCTTATCCATCCTCCTATGCTTGAGCCTTCTGCTCGCTCTCAAGACGTATCCTATGCGATAAGGGATATTATTTTACCTGCTCGCAAACTGGAGGAAAAGGGCGTAGAAGTATTAAAATTGAACATTGGTGACCCGAATGCCTATGATTTTGATACACCTCAGCATATGAAAGATGCTTTGTATAAGGCTGCCCAGGAAGGATATAATGGATATGCTCCTTCTGAGGGCTATGTAGAATTAAGGGAGGAGATTGTGAAAAGGGAAAAGAGAAGAAACGGGATGGATTATGATGTAAATGATATATGCATTACTACTGGTGTGACTGAAGCGCTGCAAATTTTTTTGGCAGCCTCCTTAAATCCAGGAGATGAGTTATTAGTTCCTGGACCAACTTATCCTCCTTATCAGCTTATTACCACATTCAATGGTGCAAAACCTGTCTCATATAGAGCCATCGAGGAGGAAGGATGGCAGCCTGATGTCGAGGACATTAAAAATAAGATAAGTAAGAAAACAAAGGCTATAGTTATTATCAATCCAAATAATCCAACAGGTGCTTTATATCCTAAAAAAACAATAGAGGAGATAATTGATATTGCCATGCAAAATGACATTGCAATTATTTCCGATGAAATTTATGATGACATAGTTTTCAATGGTCATCATTATTCAACAGCTTCTTTGGCAAAAGATGCGCCAATCATTACTTTCAACGGATTTTCAAAAGTTTATCTTGTCCCAGGATGGAGGATGGGATATGCCATATTCAATCATCATGAGGCATTGCAAAAAATAAAGGATGCCTTTTTCAGGATTGCTAGAGCTCGCTTATGTGCGAATTCTGTATGCCAGAGAGCAATGATTGAAGCGTTGAGAGGACCGCAGAATCATATAAAAGAGATGGTTGATAAGTTAAGAAAAAGGAGGGATTTTTCATATAAGCGCCTAAATGAAATAAATGGTTTGTCAACAGCAAAACCAGATGGAGCATTTTATATCTTTCCAAAAATAGAAAAGAGCAATGCGTGGAAGGATGATAAAGAATTTGTTTTGGACGTTTTGCATTCCATTCATGTTCTCTTTGTCCATGGCTCAGGCTTCTGCCCCATCTATGGCAAAAAACATTTCAGGGCGGTTACTCTTCCACCTTTAGAAATGTTAGAGGAAGCCTTTAATAGGCTTGATACTTTCATGAAAAGGAGGATAGGATGAAATTGGAAAAATCTGTTGTTATGGCGATAGTGGCTCTTGTTGCTATTGTGGCAACGGCAAGCGCATATTATGAATACGACCAGTGGTTGGAAAAGCAGCCTTTGGAAGTAAAGAAAGGAGACTTTGTTGAGGCATATTACATTGGCTACCTTGAAAATGGGAGTGTTTTTGCTTCCTCATTTAACGAAAATGTGACAAAAGATACACCATTCAATGAAAGCATGTATAATTTAACTGTGCTTAAGGTATACATTGGAGATGGGATTCCAAAGAAATATCCCGAGGGATGGGGAGCAGGGAGATATTCTGTTATCGAGGGCCTATGGAAAGGTTTGCTCGGAATGAAAGAAGGAGAAGAGCGAATCGTAGGACCAATTCCACCGGAGAAAGCATATGGAAAGAAAGTTGAACCTGGCATCGAATTTACAACAAAAGCTATTACAAAAACAGAGGAAAATTTTGTTATCACAGGTGTAAACAATTCGAGCATCTCGCTCAAATGGCTTCCTGAGGTTGGGGAAAAATTCACTTTCATGCCATCCTTCTGGGGAATGGATCCAAACGCAAATCCTCACTGGTTCTGGGAAAATGCGACAGAGGTAATATCATTTAATGATACTGATGTTGTGGTAAAAACAACTCCAGACAAAACAGAAAATTTAACTCTTTATCCTTTCTGGGAGAATAAAACAAAGGCAATCGTAAATGATACTACAATAACACTTATTACAACACCAGAAGTGGGCTCTAATTTTACCTACTTTTATTACATAGTAACTGTTGAAAATGTTACAAAAGATAAAATAAACATTTCTTTCACCTCAGGAAATAAAACCATCTATCAGGAAATGAACAGAACAATTACATTCAACAGAACGGTGGAGATACCACGCATAATCAGTGTCCCAAAAGGATATCTAACGAATGATTTGGAGAATTTAGGTTATAGCTTTGACAAACTTGCAGGGAAAACGTTGTACTACAGAGTCAAAATTTTGAAAATTTATAAAGTAAGCTGATTCCTTATCTCTTTCTCAAGCATACAAAGGAACTCTTCTTCCTTTCCTTTCGGGATGGTGGCTCCAGCCGCTACTTCATGCCCCCCACCAGTTCCTCCAAGCCTGCTTGCCACTCTCTGCATTGCTTTTGACAAATCAATGCCTCTCTGCCTTAATAAAGAAGGTGCTCTTGCTGATGCCTTTATCTCTCCATTGTCTTTTTCTGCAAATCCTATGATGGGCATTCCTTGCTTTGCATAGTTGGAATGAAGAAGCATTCCTGTTACAATACCAATGATGGTATCTCTAATTTCCTCTCCTGCGTGAAAATATTGGATGAATCCATGCTCACGTATACCTTCCTCTTTTACCAGTCGAAGACCTTCTACCAAATTTTTTCTATGGTTGCGTAAAAGTTTTTTTGCTCTCTCTATTGTTTCTCCCCTTTTTCCCATGCATATGTTTAGCCCAACATCTGCATGTCCATATCTTGCTGTTGAATTCAGCAGGGTTGCATATTCCTTTGCATCTCTTAACTCGGTTCCTTCTTTTTCATTTATCAATTCATAGACTTCCCCAATAAGGCGTGAAGCATAAGAATGACCAAATCCCTTTGAAAGAATATGAGTTATTAATGCTGATATGATTCTTTTTCTTTCCCATTCATTCAGATCTATCCATCTCCTCCATCTTTTTCCTTCCTTGCTGGCTATTCCAAGTTCATCTAAAAAAGAAAGGCATGCTTTTTCATTTCCACTAAGGCTAGGTAAAATTGGGTCATCTGCATACTGTAAAATTTTATGAATTGGCTTTGTCTGCCTCCCAAAAAGGCGTACATCCTTTTTCACTTCTATTTTATTTTCCACAATTCCCTCTTCCACAATTTCCCGGTTCCATCCCTCCAATCTGCAGGAAAATACATCCTGCAAATCCCCGCATGCCCCGACTATTGCTAACTCTGCCATATCTTTATTTTTCTCATTCAATTTCGATGCAATCACATACACCAAACCAGCACCAGATATTTCTCTCCCTCCATCTATCCCATATAAGTGGGGGTTGAAATCCCTCCATGTTTGTATTTTTTCTTCTAAGTCGAGTGTATGATGATCCGTGATTATATAATCCATTCCTTTTAGTTTTGAAGTAATTCCGCTTCCCAAATCAGTAAACCATTTGAGCCCCTCCATTTCCCTTACTTCCTCAACCACCTTTTTATCCAAATATTTGACAAAATGGATGCTGCTTTCAATACCCTCTCTTTCCGTCATTTTTTTGGCTATTGCTCCAGCCGCAATTCCATCAGCATCAATATGTGTGATGATGTTTACCTCTTTCCACTTTCTCAATTCATGAATGATTTTTTCTGCGTGTTTTTCAATATCTCTAAGCATCCCATCCCATGAATGTATCATACGCAGATATATGAAATCTTTGGTTTTTGTAACTCCAGATTTGATTTCAAAAATGGTTAATTTTAAATGCACCTAGCGTATTTAAAAAATATATGAAAGTGGAGACAAAAAGAAAAATTATTATTTTTATCGCTGGAGGTATCTTCTTCTTGGCGGTTTTTCCTATGCTCTTCAATTTTCATGGCAATACCCATGGCGAAATACTCAATACATCTCCTACATCAGATCAAAATCCACCGGTTACAACAAAAGAATACGGAAACCCATTTTATGAAGATATGAGGGGAGAGTGGATAGGTGCATCTACAAAAATATGGCTAAATGCTACCGACGATGATAGCGGGGTGCATTATACACATTACGAGGCATGGCGTGACAGCGATGGCGATGGAATTTTTGAAACACTGGAAAAAAACGTTACCATTTATGACGGCGGGGCAGGCGACTATAACCCATCCTATGGAATCATTTCCACTTATTTCAACCTTTCAAACTCCTGCCATCATGAAATCATTTTTTATAGTGTTGATTACGCAGGAAATACTGAATCACATATGTCAGGTACGTTGTATGCAGAATGGAATTATCCATTTCAACCAAATGGCGATCATATAGTAGATGATGGAAGAATGATATTTGGTTCATCTCCTGCAATTGCAAATCTTTGCGTTAATGAGAAGGGAGGGGAACCAGATGCAAATCTGGAGATTGTATGTGGGAGCGATGAAATGGCAAATTATTATCCTGCCATCAAAAAATATTCCAATGATGGCATCTGGCGATGCTTCGACTCCGCCGGCAATGTAGAATGGGCAACTCCAACCAGAACAGACCAAGCAAGAAGTTCTCCTGCCATTGCTGATATTGATGGCGATGGAAATTTTGAAATTGCAGGAGGCACTACAAGTGGGTGGTTTACAGAAGTTATGGATTGCAATGGGGGTTTTATATGGACATTCCCAAAAACCTTGGATAGCAATCATATTGGGGGTGGTCCTCATATATGGCATTCATCTCCAGCACTTGCCGATGTATGCGATGCTCCAGATGGCAGCCTCGACGGCTTAGAAGTCATAATAGGTGACAACCCTCATGGGGAATTATGGTGCTTTGATGGTAATAATTCAGATGGCATAAACAACAGCATAGTATTTCAGCGGAGTTATTTTCCAGGTTTTATATTATGGAATCTACACAAAGGAGGTACCGAGGGTATAGATTGGGACCCCATATGGATATTTCAAGCAGGTGGAAGAATTATTGCCACTCCTGCAGTAGGGGATGTTGATGCTGATGGTGAACCAGAGGTAGTGATTGGCTCTCTAGATGGGAAAATCTATGTGGTGAATGCCGAAGATGGTTCAATGGAATGGAATTACACTACCGGGGCATCAGTTTTTTCTTCTGCAGCCATTGCCAATATAGATAGCGATGCCAATTTAGAAATCGTTGTTGGCTCAAATGATACTTATCTTTATTGCTTAGATGGTGGAGGAAGTTTGCAGTGGAGATATAAAACAAACGGCCCTATATATTCCTCACCTGCAATAGGAGATGTGGATGGGGATGGTAAATTAGAAATTGTTTTTGGTTCCTTGGATAGTTATGTTTACTGCCTAAATTCTACAGGAAGCCTTGAATGGAAGTTTAAGACCAATGCACCTGTTTATTCTTCTCCGGCTCTCGCAAAAATGGGGCGTGTCATTCCTTATCAAATGGATTGGCCTATGTTTAGGCATGATAATAACCGAACCGGCTTTTATGGTAATACAAAAGGCCCGTTAGAGGTTTTCATTGGCTCCGATGATTGGAATCTTTATTGGATTCATGGTCTAAATGGTGTGCCGATAGACAGTTTTACTACAAATGGACCCATCCATACTTCGCCAAGTGTTGCAGACATTGATGGAGACGCCTCCTTGGAAATTTTGTTTTACGACTGGGGGGATGAGGAACTCACGTCCATCCCAGATGCAACAGATACATTTTGGTGTTTAAACTATTCCTCCTATAGAGAAGCAAATTATGTATATGTTGATACAGAGCCTCCAATATTGGAAAAAGAAGTGGGAGAACCTAAGGAGATAGATGGGAGCAATTATTATATCACCCCCTCCACTCCTATAACTATAGATGGCTATGATGTTGGATGCAATGGAGGTGTTGGCTTAGAAAGCATTGAATACAGGGTATGGTGGAATGGGGCATGGAGCAGTTGGACGCAGATTACACCTGGGGAAAGCATATATCTTACCAATTCTTGCACACACTATTTAGAAATCCGGCTAAAGGATAAAGTAGGAAATACTATCGTTGACAA
>CAZHBO010000098.1:0-5938 GCA_964530745.1 uncultured Thermoplasmatales archaeon
GGTATACAGATACTTTGGTTTGCTATAGGTTTTTGTCCGTTCATTGTTTATAAATATCATGAAAAGCAATAGCTGTGTCAAGAGAGAAATGGTGAAGTAAAGAAAAATTGGAAGACCGAGCATGCATTGCCTCAGTTTTTTTGTTTTTCATGCTCCAGCAATTTTTCTTTTATGCCTTCTCCACCGCTGTAGCCGCCAAGCTCACCATTTTTTTTAATAACACGGTGGCATGGAATGATAATCGGTAAAGGATTTGCTCCTATTGCATTACCTACTGCCCTGCATGCTTTTGGTTTTCCTATCTCTTCAGCAATATCTTGGTAAGAGCGTGTCTCTCCATAGGGTATCTTTTGCAGGGCATCCCAAACTTTTTTTTGAAATGGAGTGCCTTCGAGGCACAAAGGTAATGAAAAATTCTTTCTCTTTCCATCAAAATATTCCTGCAATTGCTTCCTTGCCTTCTCATTTTTTTTGCGTATATATTTCCCTTTCTCAAATTTTTCTTTGCTTAAGCAAATTCTTTTTATTCCCCTGGAGTTGAAAATGATATAAATATTTCCTAAAGGGAAAGGGCACACATCATAATATTCTTGCATAATATGAATATCCCCAAAAATTATAAACCTAACCATAAAAAGAAATTTAAGGAAAAAAGGGATATGGAGATGATTGAAGGCAGTAAAAAAACTTTTATGGTGGCTGCTAGCAGGCACGTCTGGTGGTATAAACAGGGGAAAGATACTGGAAGAAATAATAAAAAAGCCAATGAATGCAAATGAGATTGCGGATGAGTTGGGCATTGATTACAAAACAGTGAGACATCATCTTAATGTGCTTCAAAAAAATAGGCTTATAACAACAATGGGAGACGGATATGGAACTATGTACTTTCCATCAGAACTGCTGGAAGAAAATTTGGAGTATTTTAATGAAATTTGGGATAAAATTGGGAAAAATAAGAAAAAGGATGAAAGACATAAGGTGAAAAAATGAGTGAAAATGGAAAAACAAAAGCAATTGCTTTGGTAGTCGTCCTTCTCATAGTTGGAACCATAATAGGATTTGCTTTATCTTATGCATCACTAAAGAAAGGGAAGGAATTAGCTGAAAAAAGAGGACATCCCTTTGAGAATAAAAGGCTGGCACGCATTTTCACCTTCCGTTATACAGCAAGTGTAATTATTATAACAGTAAATATTTTCCTTCTACTCGGCTTATTCTGGGTATATGCCAATACATATGCAAAAACAAAGTCAAGTTTCATGCTTGGATTACTGTTTTTCATTGGTGTGCTGTTTATCCAATCATTGCTTTCCCTTCCCATCCTCCACACTTTATTTGGCTATACACCATATGGCTTAGGACCTTTTGGAGTCCTCCCCCATTTATTTGAGACCCTTGCCTTGGTCATTTTGCTGATTTTAAGTTTGGAATAAAATAGGGAAAGATTTGGGAATAATTTGGAATGAATTCTGGTAAATCAATATAAATGATGGCTGTCCTTTTTCACTTGCGAAGGTGATAAAATGAAGAAAAGTACAATGGCAATAGCGGCTGTAGGCGTTGTGGGTTTGTTGCTAATAGGGACTGCCCTTGCAACAACAGCAACAAATGGAAATGATGATGGCAATTGGCACCAGTGGGCAAAAGGTTTGATGGGCAAACTTATGCACCGCCATCAAATCAGACAACAAATGAGGGAAAGAGCAATGGAAAATATGACGGAAGTATCTGGTGATTTTTACTTTGAGAATGGCACCTATTACGTCAATGGTTATGCGATTTCCTTTGGTCCAGATTGGTTTATTGAAAATGTGACGGCAAAAAGTGACTATGACAGAGATGGAGACTATGAAACAATAAAAGAAGAACTGGAAGGACTGGAAGGAACAGATGTTACCATAATGGGCATACTTAAGAATGATACCATATTTGCCTTTTACATCAACGGCATATGGTACAGGAATCCAGTAAGAATGCCTAACGAAATTTCAGAGATAAGCGGCATACTGGAATATGATGGAAAATATACCATTAACAACCAAACAATTTCCTTTGGACCAATGAGAATACTTTTTAACAAAGTAGCACAAAGCGACTATGATAGGGACGGACAGCTGGAAAGTATGTATTATGAGCTAGATGGCTTACTGGGCACACAAGTAACACTTGATGGCTTCTACAAAGGAGATGTTTTTATACCAGCCCACATCAATGGAATATGGTATAGAATGCCTGCACGCCTATAACCCTCTTTCTTTTTTTATTTTTAATGTCTACTGCAATTTTCACCTCCGAAATTAAATAAAAGAAAGATGATGCAAAAAATGAATTAGATAAATGGTTGATGAATGCCTAAAGGCATTTCCTGAGATGAAGAAAGTATAGAAATAAAATGTTTTGCAGCAAGCCTTTACTTACCAGTGGTAAGTAACTTACCAGTGGTAAGTTAATCCAAGACCCGAATCACAAAAACCGTGCCAGAGAGAAACTTGTAAAAGAATTAAAGGAATTTGATGGAATTGCTTTAGTGCCAGAAAGTGTCTTTAAATAGCGATGCAAAAATATAAATTGGCGAATAGTTAAAATCAGACTATGGTAGGATTGAAATTTTACAAAATCCCAATTGTTTGTCCTGCTTTTACTTTATCTCCTTTTTTGATGATAACATTAACATTATCAGGCAAATAAATCTCAACCTTTGAGCCAAATCTCACAATTCCTATTTTATCTCCTTTTTTTACAACATCACCTTCTTTAACATAAGGAACTATCCTCCTTGCGAATATGCCTGCAATTTGGACAATTTTTATTATTCCTATTTCTGTGCTCAACAATGTTACGAGGCGCTCGTTTTCTTTTTCCATAAAGGCAGGGGCATGCTTTCCTGGGAAATGCTCCATTTTTTTAATTTCACCGTCCAGAGGTGCTCTGTTGACGTGCACGTCCCATAAATTCATGAAAATGGATATTTTTTTATTGGCTTCCATGACTTTTCCATCTGCAGGGGAAATGATTCCATCTCCTATTTCCCTTTTGGGGTCCCTGAAGAAGAAGATGAGGAGGAAGAGGAAGAGGAAAAATAAAAGGGAAAGGTAAATGAATATGTTAAAAACAAAGGATAGGAAAAGAGTGAGGAGTGAAAGGAAAAAAGGAGTGAGGATAATGTGCATGCAATTTTTTGCAATCATTTTATCCCAAATAATTTTTCAATAGGTCCTCTCCTTTTTGGAAGGGAGAAAAGAGAAGCAATTGTCTCATACAACTCTGGCAGGATTTCAAATGCGAAGTAAGCAAGCGCTATTAATGCAAGCAAAGAGCCAATTTTCCCAATAACGTTATGCATTACATAGAAGCTGTAGCCAAGGACTTCCACACCATAAATAACTCCTGCATTTCTAACTATGTTTAAAACATATATTACAGGAACGGTCACCATGAAAGCCTTTAATTTTCTTTTGTGTTCCACTCCTTTTAAAGCAAGAATCACTCCAATGAAAATCATCATGGATTGCAAACCAGTGCATGCCAAAATTAATTCTACGGAATGGTTTCCGTTAAAAAAGACGGGTACATAGACTGTCTCACCAATATGGGCACTCCCTGTTGTTACCGAATAGCCCATTGCCTGCATAAGCCATACGGTTTGTCCTGCTACAATTTTAATCAGGATTACGGCAAGGAATGGTATCTTTTCAATAAGGAAGTAAAAAAATCCTGAAATGAAGGTTGCACCTGCCAAAAAATTAAGGGATTGAACCTCTTCTTTTCTTTTATGGCATAAAAATTCGTGATATGCTATATACCACAAAAAATAGATGCCAACTAAACAAAAAATTGCATTGACAATGTCTCCATCTTCCTTATAATACAAAAATTCTGGTTGTGTTGCCCAATAAATGGCAAATATTATCCATCCTAAAGAAATAACGAAATGCCTTTTTTCATTTTTTAAAAAAAATCCAATGCCCATGGTAATTAAGCCAGCAAACAAAGGAATGGATGCAAGAGTATCAAAAAGAGGATAGTTATTCCAATAAAAAGCCTCAAAGAAGAAATGTCCCCCTATTAAAGCTAGAGTGGGCATTGAAATGAATGCAATGAAAGCATACAAATTTTTATTCACAGTCGTGAATAGCGTAGGCTTTATGATTTTTTCCACTTCAGCGTAAATGAAAGTTTTTAAAAGCATGAAATATATTTTCTATTGAGAATGAAATGAAAAAGTTGGTAGCATTATTATTGGTAGGAGGATTGATACTCAATATCGCTGGCTTTGTAGGAGTGACAGAAGTAATTAAGATGGATGGAAATAAGTCATTAGGCAGTACAACCTTGCAGGGAGGAAATCTCAATTTCACCAAATCAGTAATATTAGCATCTGATTCAGATAATTATTGTGCAGCAATTCCCTTAGCAAGTAAAAACAAAGCACCTCTTATTTTAGTGGCAAAGCCTTATGGCAGGATTCAGCACTTTTTGGATTTATACAAGCCATCGCATATTTATGAAGTTGGTGACACTCCTTTCAATGGAACTTTGCTATCCAAAGGAGATTTGATAAATTATACAACCAATGAATCAAATGATTACGTCGTCATAGCAAAGAAAAATGGAGAATATTCTGGGGTAGCAAGATATTTAGCATCATTACACGAAGGGAGATTAATTCTTACAAATTCTTTAGATGATGATACAATTTTGCAGCGTTTGAAAGAGATACAGCCCAGATATTGTGCATTGGTGTGGAATCCAGATGGCTTCAAAGGAAACATACTCTGGCTCTATGCCAATGGAAATGGAGTGGTCATATCAAAGTCCACAATGACAAAATTCATAGAAAAGATGTTAACAAGGATAGATAGCGATCCTTACATGGATGTTTCTTTTGGATTTGTAACAGGAAGCGATGCTACAGATGCAAGCTTACTAATCTCAAGAGAAATTGTTTATAACGAATTGAATGAAGAATGGAAAAATAGAGCAATGTTTGCTCCATCTGATTTGGATAGCAAAAAAATATGTGATTTAATTGGATTGGAATGGATTGGATTGGCAAACAAAAGTTACAATGCCTATAATTATCTTGAAGAGCTAAAAAATGGTGTTTCATGGGCATGTTTCTTCGGGCATGGAAGCCCTGTTACTTTAGAATTTGATACCACACCAGATCATAGCTCTCCATATGCCTCTTTCCTAACAGCTTGTCCAAAAACCTATCAGGAATTTATAAATGAGGGAAAAGATGCAGTTTACTTGCCGGATAACTTAACCATTCCTCCAACTATCTTTACAATGGATGCATGCTTTGCTGGTCTAACTGGAAATGTTTATGGAATGGTGACTAAAAAAGAATGGTATGATTGTGATGATTTCAGAAATCACAGCATTTCTTTGAGGTTAATCAGGGCAGGAGCAGGAGCATATATCGGCTCAACAACAGATGGAGGAATAATGAATTATGCCCCCTACATAATAATGTCTGCATATAACTGGAGTTTGGGCGAGGCGGTAAGGCATATTGACAATATGTTCATTGCAAATGGCTACTTCGTAAAACCTTTTGCCGTTTTTAAAGCAGAGCCACGTGCCATTTTATTTGGAGATCCCGCCTTTAAACCATCTTCTCCAGTAAAAACAAATCAAAGTGATTTTTATGATGTTGAAGTAAAGAGTTTTGATGCCATAAATAAAACCTTCATGGTTTCAATACACCACAAGAAAAATGTTTCATATTCATTTGGAAAGGTGGAAATTAATAGAAAAATGGCTGACAGGCTAAGAATAAAATTTGTGAATTATCCTCTTTTAATTAATAAAATTCAAGGTGTTGGATTTGGATTTGTGCCAGAAATGATGATTGGGCATATAATAGAAGAGGAGCATGAAAAAATCTATTTATGCTGGCATGCCATGTTTATTCCTGCAATTGGAAATC
>CAZHBO010000099.1:0-5831 GCA_964530745.1 uncultured Thermoplasmatales archaeon
CACCGCTTAAGATTTATATCACTTTTTGATAGTAAAGCATATGATGGAAGTTACTCTCAAGGTGCGCATCCCAAATACATGGATAAAAGGCATGAAAAAAAATGTTAAGGTTTTGGAATGCATTCCCCATGGAAAAGGTGGGAAAAGTTTGGTTGAGATTGGTGGGGAGGGTGAGGAAATAAAAAGCCTTATCGAGGAAATAAAAAAGCATCCTTTTGTATGCAACATGGAGACATCTCCAATAAAAGGAGGAGTACTTGCTACTGTTGAAACAACTAAATGCATGGCTTGCAAGGCGCTTGCTGACTCCAGCTGCTTCCTCACCTCTGCCATTGGAAAGGAGGGGTATGTGGAATGGCATTTGATAGCGGGTGGAAAATCTTTAACTGATTTAGTGCAACAACTCAAAAACTATGGATGTGAGGTTGAGGTGAAAAGCATTAAAAAAATTGACCGAAAAAATTTACTGACGGAGAGGCAGGAAGAAATTGTGAGGATGGCTTTTGAGAAAGGATATTATGATTCCCCAAAGAAAATTAGAATAAAAGATTTGGCTGAAATGCTCAATATCGCTCCCTCTACTCTTGCAGAAATATTGCAGAGAGGGGAGAAAAAAATCATTAGGGAGTATTTTGAAAAGAACCGTATATATTCGGGATAAATTAAATTATAGAGCCATCATTACACCCCCATGGAACAAAAAATGATGGAAGAAGATGAAAGAATAGCTAACAATTTAAAAAAGATAAAGCACAAGATTGTAATAATGAGTGGGAAGGGAGGAGTTGGTAAAAGCACCGTGGCAGCAACCCTTGCATTTGCTTTTTCATTGGAGGGAAAAGAAGTTGGATTGTTAGATGTTGACATCCATGGACCAAATATCCCAAAAATGCTGAACATTGAGAATGAAAAGGTTATTGCAGATGATAAAGGCATTCAGCCAATAATTGTTTCTCCTAAATTAAAAGTCATGTCCATGGCTTTTTTCCTCTCCAGCAAAGACTCCCCTGTCATATGGAGAGGTCCACTTAAAATGAGGGCTATAAAACAATTTTTGGGTGACGTTTTATGGGGAAATTTGGATTATTTAATCATTGATTTACCTCCTGGAACTGGAGACGAGCCATTGAGCATAGCTCAGCTAATTCCTGATGGAAAGGCAATTATTGTTACCACACCTCAAGATGTTGCTTTGCTTGATTCCAGAAAGGCAGTAATGTTTGCAAAAACCCTTAATATGCCAGTACTTGGAATCATAGAAAATATGAGTGGATTTTTATGCCCTCACTGTGGCAAAGAAATCAACCTTTTCAAGGTTGGTGGGGGGGAAAAAGCAGCTTTGCAATTAAATGTTCCATTCCTTGGAAGAATTCCCATAGATGAAAAGATCGTTGAATCAGGTGATAAAGGCATCCCGTTCATCTTGGAATACAAAAAATCAAATGCTGCTCAGGCATTCATGGAAATAGTAAAAAATATTGAAAAGGGGGTGAAATAAAATGCAAGGTGGAAGAGGCTATGGAAGAGGACCAGGGGGAAATTGTGTATGTCCCAGTTGCGGTTATAAAGAACCGCATACGCCAGGTACGCCATGCTATCAGAAACAATGCCCAAAGTGTGGAGCAAGAATGGTGAGAGAATGAAGGTTGCAGTCACCTCTTCAACAAAAAGCATTGACTCTGCCATCGATGAGCGATTTGCTCGTTGCAATTTTTTTGTTATTATAGATACGGACAGCATGGAATATGAATTTTTTTCCAATGAAGCAATTGCCTCTTCTAGTGGAGCAGGCGTTAAAGCGGCACAGGAGTTAATAGACAAAAAAGTTGAGGCAGTCATAACAGGGAATATTGGACCAAATGCCTTTGATGTTTTGAATAAAGCGGGAATAAAAATTTTTAAGGCATCGGGGAGCATTAAGGAAGCAATAGAGAATTTTAAGGAAGGAAAGCTGAAGGAAATGGATATGGCAAATGTTGGAAGACATGGAGGAATGAGATGAAAGTTTGTGTTCCAACTTTGGGGTATGATGGATGGGAAGAAAAGGTTGGCGGGCATTTTGGAAGAGTTCCAACATATACCATCATCGACACCGAAACAAATGAAGTGAGGGTTATAGAAAACACTAGTGAGCATATGGGCGGCGAGGGGTATCCTCCTGAAATTTTGGCCAAGGAAGGTGTAGAGGTTATGCATTGCTCTGGACTGGGAAGGAGAGCTATTGGATTATTTGAACAATTTGGGATAATGGTTTATATTGGTGCTTCTGGAACAGTCAGAGATGCCCTAGAAATGTGGAAGAAAGGATTGCTTCAACCAGCAACTGATGAAAATGCCTGCAGGGAACATGCTTTCCATGAACATAGAGATTAACAATGAAAGTTGCAGTGGCAAGTGGAAAAGGTGGAACAGGAAAGACAGCAATTGCCACAAACTTGGCAGTGAGCAATAATGTTGCCCTATTTGACTGTGATGTAGAGGAGCCGAATGACCATTTATTTTTTGATATGAAATTGCAGAAGGTTGAAGATGTTAATCTAAAAATTCCTATCATCGATGAAAGAAAATGTACGCTTTGTGGAAAATGCTCTGAATTTTGTCAGTATAATGCCCTTGCTACTTTGCCCTCGCATGTGCTATTTTTTCCAGAATTATGCCATGGTTGTGGAGGATGCAAATTAATTTGTCCGGAGGAAGCAATTCATGAAGGGGAAAGAAGCATTGGAGTTATTGAGAGAGGAGAAAATGAAATTGTCTTTTACAGGGGTGTATTAAATGTTGGAGAGGCGATGGCAACCCCTATTATAAAAGCATTGAAGAAAAAATTAAAGGCAGTAGAGCATGCCATTCTTGACTCTCCTCCAGGGAATGCCTGCCCCATGATAGAAACAATAAAGGATGCTGATTATTGCATTTTGGTAACTGAGCCAACGCCATTTGGATTGCATGATTTGAAACTTGCTGTTGATGTTGTAAAAAAAATGAATGTGCCCTTCGGTGTAATCATAAACAAAGACGGAATAGGTGATAAAGAGGTTGAGAATTATTGCAAGAAGGAAGGAATAGATATTATAACGAAGGTACCTTATAGCAGGAAAATCGCATCGTTGTATTCACAGGGAAAACTTTTTGCTTTGGAAATGAAGGAATGGGATGAAAAGTTTCAGGAATTGTTTGCCGCAATAGAGGAAAAAATATGAAGCAGTTGGCAGTCATAAGTGGAAAAGGTGGAACTGGGAAGACGAGCATAGTTGCATCTTTTGCTTTTTTAGCAGATGCAGTAATTGCAGATTGTGATGTCGATGCCCCTGACCTCCATATTCTCCTGAAGCCAGAGATAAAAGAAAGGAAGGAATATTCTGGTTTAAAAATTGCAGTTGTAGACCATAAAAAATGCATTCATTGTGGTAAATGCAGGGAATATTGCAGATTCGATGCAATTGATGAAGACATAAACATCAATGAGAGTTGCGAAGGATGTGGAGTATGCGAGTATGTTTGCCCTACTAATGCAATCGTTTTAAAACAAAGAAAATCAGGGGAGGTTTTCTCTTCTATGACAAAATTTGGACCGATGGCACATGCTTTACTCTATACGGCAGAGGAAACATCTGGGAAGTTGGTTACGATGGTGAGAAATGAAGCGAGGCAACTTGCTGAGAAATGTGGAAAGGACATGATAATCATTGATGGACCGCCGGGCATTGGTTGTCCTGTAATAGCTGCCATAAGTGGGGCAAATGCTGTCCTCATTATTACAGAGCCAACTGTTTCAGGCATTCATGATATGGAAAGGGTTTTGCAAGTAGCAAATCATTTTGGCATAAATGCCATGGTATGCATTAATAAGTATGATGTGAACAAAGAAAAGGCAGAGGAAATAGAGAAATACTGCAATGAAAGAGAAATTGAAATTGTTGGAAAAATTCCTTTCAGCAAAAAATTTACTGAGGCAATGGTTCATGGTTTGAGTATCATGGAATATGATGAAAAATTGGCAGATTTGATTAAAAAAATTTGGGAAAAGGTTTCTTTAACTCTTGAAAATGGAAAAGGGAATATTTGAGAAAGGGTATAAAACTGCGTTATTAATAGCAGGTATAACAGCACTGCTTGCATTTGTGAAAGGAGTAGAGGGCTATTTCACAAATTCTTTAATCTCTAATCATATCAACGCTCTTATAACAAAGGAAATAGGAGAAATTGTCTTTCATAGGTTGAGAGATGAAGGAATAGAGATATTTCTGGCAGAAGATGATGTAGATTCATTGGCAAAAAAATTTATTGAAGGCAGGGTTAAAAAATTAAATAAGCCAACCAAAATGAAGGGGTGATGCATTATGGACGAATTTGATAAATGGGCGAGGGAAATGGAACAAAAAATAATGGAAGAAGTTGAAAAGACATATTCTCCCATTGTAATAAAAGAATGGTTGAATCCTTCCAACATAGGAAAAATTGAATTTAATGCGCATGCAATTATAACAGGCACATGTGGTGACACAATGGAGATGTATTTGAACATAGAGGATGGGATTATAAAAGATGCTTCCTTTCTGACAGATGGATGTGGTGCAACCATAGCATGCGGGAGCATGTTAACGAAGTTAATTAAAGGATCGAGTGTTGAGGAAGCAAAAAATTTAGACAGTGATTTTTTAATAAAAAAACTGGGAGGATTACCTGAAGAAAATATTCATTGTGCTACACTTGCCACCCTAACATTAAAAAGAGCAATAGAAAATTTTGAAGAAAATGAAAGGTAGTTACATCCTCATTATCCAAGTTAAAAAAGACATGAAAGTAAAAATAGGAAAACTTGGGATTTTGTCATTCAAAAGAGGATATTATGCTTATGTGGGCTCTGCCATGAATGGTTTGGAAGGGAGAATAAGGCATCATCTCCGCCATAACAAAAAAATGCACTGGCATATTGATTATTTTTTGAGTAAAGCAGAGATAAAGGAAATATGGTATAGTGAGGAGGATAAAGAATGCGAGATAGCGGGCGAGCTTTCTTTTCCTTTCATTCAAAATTTTGGTTGTAGCGATTGCAAATGCAAAAGCCATCTTTTCTATGCGCCATACAAAAATTTATTGAAAGCCATAAAAAAAATGGGGATGAGAAAATATGAAATTTAGGATAGTGTATGATAATGAGGCATTGAAAGGATACAAAAAGGATTGGGGATTTTCTTGTTTTATAGAAGAAAAAAGAATTTTGTTTGATACTGGGGCAAGGAAAAAAATTTTGCTGGAAAACATGAAAAGGATGGGAATAGATATTAAAAAAATTGATGCAGTTGTTCTATCTCATAATCATTGGGATCATATCGGTGGCTTGCCTGCATTAAAAAATGTTGATGTTTATGTTCCGAAATCTTTTTCTCATGTAATAAAAAAATATGATGTCATTGTTCATGAAATTAGCGGGGCAGAAAAAATTTTTGATGGCGTATTTACAACTGGAGAAATTGGGACTACAATTAAGGAACAATCTTTAATCATTAAGGGCAGTAAAGGAAACATTGTTTTAACGGGATGTGCCCATCCTGGATTGGGTGAAATAGTTAAGAAAGCAAGTAATTTTGGAAGAATTTATGCAATTATTGGTGGCTTCCATGGCTTTGATGACATGGAAGCAATTGCAGATATACCCTTCATTGCTCCTTGCCATTGTAGCACTCATAAAAAAATGAGAAAATTTTTTGGAGAGAGATGTATAGAATGTAAAGCGGGAAAAACAATTGAGATATAGGTTGCAGAAAGGGAGTGTAATCTACAAATCATTATATATTACAAAAACATTATAAAAAAGTTACAGGTGTAAA
>CAZHBO010000100.1:0-5821 GCA_964530745.1 uncultured Thermoplasmatales archaeon
TCCTCATTAAATTTGCATGAATAAAATTTGTATTTTTCATAATTCGGATAAAGAATTTCTTTCCAAAGAATCTTTTATTAAGTGGATTAAAAACGGATTTGGAGAGCCTCATCATCAATACATACATCGATACATATACTGTCAGCCCGCTTTTCGCCCTCTTTCTGCTGGCGATAAAATCATTTTTGCGTATGGCTCAAAAGAATTGAAACATACTTGGTTAATAGGTGAGGCAAATATTTTGAGTTATAAAAAACTGGAAGGCAACGAAAGATATCAAAAAACCGCTGAAACAAATAAATCACAAACTTATAATGTAGAATACCATTTGAATCCGAAAACCGTTGTAATTTATAATGCGGGGATAGAACTAACACCAAGTTTAATTAAAACTTATCTACCCAAAATCTGGAAAACTATGCAAAAAGTTGGGCATAAAAATAAAGCAGGATATGTTTTTAGAATAGGTGTATATGTATCCTCTCAGGAATATCAAAATATTAAAAGCCTACTACAATCTCCCTAAAAACTTAAAACCCATGCATTTTTCCAATTCACCGATAAAATTTAATTTTGGAAAGATACTCCTAATTCATGTTTTAAAAATATGGGGTGTACAGGAAATCGATAGAATCTGGCAAAATCCACATTTAGAATTTAGAAAAACATTTTAAGAGATAGCAATTGCATGAAGAGCAAATGGCAGATGCTTTGATGTATTTGGCAGAATTCATAATTGGCTTTGCGCTTTTAGTCAAAGGAAGCGATATATTCATTGATGGAGCTGCTGGATTAGCAAAAAAATTAGGTGTTTCAGAGCACATGATTGGCTTAACTTTGGTAGCATTTGCAACGTCATTGCCGGAATTGGCAGTTTCATCAATTGCATCTTTTAATAAGCAGGAAGGGATAGCGATAGGCAATGTTGTCGGCTCCAACATTGCAAACATTTGCCTCGTATTGGGCATTGCTGCCATAATCATGCAATTGAAGACAACCAATGAAACAAGGAAAGATGCAATATTTATGACAGCAGTAGCATTCCTCCTCTTCGGATTCATAGCAATTGATAAAAGGATAGACAGGTATGATGCCCTGATTTTTTTGATAATATATGCATTCTTTATTTACTATTTATACAAAACACGCAAAGGAAGTAATGATAGGGTAGAAAAAAAAGAAGGATGGTTGAAAGATGCCATTTTTGTTATTCTTGGCTCAGCAGGCGTTGTTTTGGGGGCACATTTTTTGGTGAAATCGGGCGTGGGAATAGCGGAATTACTGGGCATATCTCCCCTGGTTATAGGCTTGACGATGATAGCCTTTGGAACCTCCCTGCCAGAACTGGCAAGCACCATAGCAGCCGCCTTGAAAAAAAAGCATGGAATAGCGGTTGGCAATGTTATTGGGAGTAATATAATAAATATTTTACTTGTTCTCGGAGTCTCTGGAGTCATAAATCCAATTGGGGCTGAGGAAAAATTGTACATAACTTTGCCATTCCTTTTATTTGTATCCTTGTTAACGATGCTTTTTGTTAGAGTAAAAATGGGAAAAAAACATGGAATTTTTCTTCTTTTACTGTATGGAGGCTTCGTAGCATTGCTCTTTTTATAAGTGCAATGGTTATATGTTAAAAACTTTAACAGTTATTTCATCACTCATTGTTTTTTCGCCATCATAAGCAACAATTTTTATGGTATGAGTGCCAGCTGCTCTCTCATCCCAGAGCCATTCATATGGCTCTTCACTATCATTAAATTTCAGTTCATCATCAACATAAAATTCCACGGTGATGTTGGAGAGGGTTGCACTTGCTTTGATAGAAACACTTCCTATAATGATTGTTTTGCCAGAAATTGTCTGTCTCCTTTCCTGACCAAAGAGATAGAGATAGCCATTTCTTGGGCTGCTTATCCATATTCTTCCCTCGCTATTTCTACCACCAATTACAAGAGAGGGGTCGCCAAAAGCCTCCCATTCTTCTATGGTTTTGTGGTCATATTCATCCATATTGCTATGGGTATTAAGGTAATCATTGATGGTTTCTGCCCAAACTCTTCCAAATGTCTTTTCTCCATTAATATTCTGGTAAGAAATGAATGTATGAAGATTCATGAATCCCACCAATCCATATGGAATGCCTTTTCCCACATATACCCATCCCAGTGCTGTGTTTCCAAAACTGGCAATCGCTCCTCCTTTATCGTGCTGCACAAACTTCCAGGCAATACATGGATTGAATCTTTTATCATCAAACTTACCACAGGAGCACCCTCCAAGAATTACTACAGGAAGCTTTTCTTCATTTGTCATATAAGGAATATCTGCAACAGTAATACCTATCCACGTATCTTCATCATCTGGTGGATGAGTTGCCCAACTTCCTGGATTTCCATGACCAGAGAAATCAACAAATCCAAAGCCATCATTAATGGCATCGAGAATGCTATTCCTTGAGAGAGTGCCGAGGGATGTCCAAAGTTTAGTCTGAGTGAAATTGGATGTATTTTCAAGTATCCTTGCTGTGAGATACTCTCCTTCATAAGTATCGTCATCATCTCCTGGAAATGTATCTCCAGCGCATACTGCAATTTTTTTAAACCAGGGCTGCTCAAAAGTGCTTTCTTCATATGTCAAAACTTTGTTCACCACCTCTGCTACATCTTGAGGTGTGCTGCATGCCCATCTGCCTATATATACATCAGGATACAAATCAAGATTATCGGTGTTTCCCCTATAATTATATTCCCCGAATATGTTATTATTGTTGGTGTCCCAAGAGGAAAATGAGGCATCGCCGTTGTAAATATCAGCATAATACAAATCAGATGGAAACTCATTTTCTGCACCATCATATGCATGCGTATATCTCACAGGAAATGCTTTTGCATCTCCTACAAGAAGCACTGCATTAATTCCATATTGCTCTATTGCATCTTTTATGTAATATTTGATTGATTCCTGCACATCTCTTCCATGATTTGGGATAAGCTCCATAGATTTGAGTAATGTGCGAACACCAACAGAATTTTTATAGTCAATAAATTCCTGTAAAGCATTGCTGAACTCAGAAGGAGCAATGACGAGTAAATCATACTCATCATTGAATGACATTGGCTTTTCTTTATATTTAATGCTTATCTCGATGTCCTTTGCACACAAAAGTTTTCCTTCTGCGGGCATATATTGCACTGGGAAAATGGTTAAAGTAAGGAACGTTACATGTTGCCCATCTGCAAGTCCACCTCCCGTCCTATAACTAATCCAATTACCAGGAAATGGAAGCTTGCTTGCATATATCTCCTCATTTTCTTTTAATTTAGGGGATGCAATATGACCTGCCAAAACAGGGGTAGGGGCAGGCATTACCTTATTTTTCACAATATGGCTTTCTTTGGAGAAGATTTTATATGATACATCTATGATTTTTGTGCCCAAAGGAAATGTAAATGTTTTGGTTACCATGGGCATTAATGGCATTCCTTCCTTAAGTAGAAATGAAGATTCGCCTGGAATACTCAGGCTGATGTAATCACCCTCTTTGTTAATTATTGGCGATGAAAATCTAAAATTCTTTGTTATTTTCAGCATTTTGTCATTATCCCCTCCATAAGATGTGCTTACTACACTCATCCCTCCTCCTATCAAAATTATTACGAAAAGCAGTGCAACAATCTTTGCTTTCATGGTTCAGGAAATAAAATTATTATATAAAGGTAATGAGTTTGTTCACCAATTTGCACCTGTGACCTCAAAAAAATTTAAGTATGCTCTGCTATTACCCACCCGATAACCATGAAAGAGATAGCAAAAGAAGAACAGGTTTTCTTTCCGCCAGAGGAATTCAAAAAAAATGCATGGGTGAAGGATGAGAGTGTATATAAAGAAGGGGAGGATTATGAGTCCTTTTGGGAGAAAAGGGCAGAAGAGATGATTGACTGGTACAAAAAATGGGATAAAGTCCTGGTTAAGAACCCTCCCTATTATAAATGGTTTTTAAATGGCAAATTAAATGCCTCCTATAACTGCCTTGATAGGATAATAGAAAAAGGCAAAGGGGATAAAATTGCCTATATCTGGGAAGGCGAATTGGGCGAGGTGAAGAAACTCACTTACAAACAGCTGCATGAGGAAGTTTGCAAATTTGCAAATGCTTTGAAGAAAATGGGAGTGAAAAAAGGAGACATCGTAACCATTTATCTTCCAATGATTCCTGAGTTACCAATAGCAATGCTTGCTTGTGCCCGCATTGGAGCACCTCACTCCGTTGTTTTTGCTGGCTTTAGTGCTGGCTCATTGAGAGACCGCATAGTTGATGCATCATCAAAATATGTAATAACATGTGATGGCTACTATAGGAGAGGGAAGTTGCTGGATCATAAGAAAAAGACTGATGAAGGTATAGAAGGAATTGATGTGAAATGCATTGTCGTCAAAAGAGGCGGGAATGAAGTGGAGATGAAAGAAGGGCGTGACTATTGGTGGCATGATTTGGTCAAGGATGCCCCCGCAGAATGTGAACCAGAGGTAATGGATGCAGAGGATTTGCTTTTCTTAATGTACACCTCTGGAACAACAGGAAAGCCAAAAGGAGTTATGCATACTACAGGTGGCTATTTGGTTGGAGCAACAACAACGATGAAATGGGTTTTTGATGTTAAAGATGATGACATTTATTGGTGCACTGCAGACATAGGATGGATTACGGGGCATAGCTACATTGTCTATGGTCCCCTTGCTTTAGGAGTCACCAGCATAATGTATGAAGGAACACCAGACTATCCACAGCCAGATAGATGGTGGGAAATTGTTGAAAAGTATGGAGTCACCATCTTTTATACTGCCCCCACAGCAATAAGAATGTGCATGAAATGGGGAGAAAAATGGATTGAGAAGCATAATATAAGCAGTTTGCGCTTGCTCGGAACGGTAGGAGAGCCAATTAATCCGGAGGCATGGCTCTGGTATTATGAGCATGTTGGCAAGAAAAGATGCCCAATAGTGGACACATGGTGGATGACTGAGACAGGTATGCAGATAATAACTCCATTGCCCGGGGTAACTCCTCTCAAGCCTGGCTCAGCTACATTTCCCTTCCCAGGAATAAAGGCTGAGGTAAGAGATGAGAATGGAGTTTGCCAGCGAGGAAAGAAAGGAGAGTTGGTGATAACCACTCCATGGCCTTCTATGCTAAGAGGCTTATACAATGCTCATGAGAGATATGTTGAGGAATACTGGACGAAGTATGGAATAGACAAATTCTATACTGGAGATGGGGCAATAATTGATGAAGACGGCTACTTCTGGTTGCTGGGAAGAGTAGGAGATGTTCTGAATGTTGCAGGTCATCGTCTTGGAACTGCAGAGGTAGAGAGTGCTTTAGTTGATCATTCATCTGTTGCGGAGTCAGCAGTTGTTGGTATTCCTCATGAAATAAAGGGACAGGTTCCTTTTGCGTACGTAGTTTTAAAGGAAGGTTACTCACCCAGCGAGGAGCTAAAGAAAGAGCTAATCAACCATGTCACAAAGATTATAGGACCTACAGCAAGACCAGCAGATATTCTATTCGTGCATGATTTGCCTAAAACAAGGAGCGGAAAAATAATGAGAAGGATTTTGAGAAACTTAGCATCTGGAGAAAAAGAAGTAGGCGATGTCACAACCCTAAGAAATCCAGAAGTCGTTGATGAAATAAAACAAAAATTGGAAGGGTAAGTTCTTATTTCTCCAGCTGCTCTTTCATTTCTTTTATTTCTAAATAATTTTCCGATTATTTTTGGCAACAAATCAGATTGATAAAGGAAAATTTAATATTTGA
>CAZHBO010000101.1:0-1666 GCA_964530745.1 uncultured Thermoplasmatales archaeon
TTTTCCATATTCCTCACCCTATTTTTCATTTCCTTTTTAGCTGGAGAGGAAAAAAGGGGTATTTAAACCTTTCCCTGGAGGTTGATAACCTCTCTCTATAAAATGGCATTGCTATAATTTTGATAGCAAATTGATAATTTATGCATGAGTTAAACGTCATAATACTGGACTTTAATACAAAAAGCAAATAAAAAGAGCGTATTTTCTGTGAGCTTTTAATTTATACAACTAAATACCATAAAATATCTCTAAAAATTCATCCCAATGAGTATTTATGGCAAAATCTGTATTTTCATACGAATTTACATAATTCTCTTCTAGTGGAAAATATATGCTTATGCCATGAGCATTTTGATGGTCCTCTCCATGCCACTCAGCAAAAACAACTTTTGTAACATTTTCCATAACAGTTTGTGCAGCATTATACACGTAGGTATTGTTTAAAAAATTTTTTTGTATGTTAAAAGCAAAATCATATAAATCTACTATGCCTATCCCCCCAAACGATTCTGTATTGTAATATACATTTTCTATTTGAGCATGGTCTGTAGCCTCGGAGATTAAAATTTGTGAAAGTGTGTTAATAGCATTTGATAAGTTACTCAATAATTCGATATCCCAAGCAGAAATTGTTGCAGTTTGAGTATATTGATAGTATGAGGCACATTCCTCCACTATTTTTATGCATAGATCACGAGGATTTATAGAATCATTGGTTACAATATCCTCTAAAATATCTTCATGGGGTAAACCTGTTGCAAGAACGGATTCTTCAGAGGCTATAAAATACTTTACATAGCCCATTACTTCATACATACATTCTATCTCTGCCATTCTGCAAGCAGTATATACTAAAATATCCATACCTCTTCCATATTCTTCATAAACATCTGAAAGTGCATTTTTTATCTCTCCCATTGTTAACCTGTCGCCCGACATTTCGTCCCAACATATCCCCATCCATCCATTTCCATGATTCCACAACTCTAACATGTAGTTTTCAGCAGGATAATTTCCCATGGAATAGTTTATAAATTCTGAAAGAGTAGTAGAAGAACCCATATTGACTTCATCGCTCCATCGCGAATATATCTCATTTAAAGATATTTCTTTATATGATTCATTTGTCATAATATAAAAATGAGAATTATGATTTCCTCGACCATCGTAAAGGACTGTTACAGTCATATTTCCACTAATTTTAACTGATCTTATTTCATCTAGCTCCAGTTGAGCATAAGACTCCATATTGTTATCTCCATCGAGATAAATCATAATCGTCCATCCATTAGTATCAATTTTTGACTCTTCCTCAGTCACAAAATGCCATACGTTGCTCTCTACACTTTCTTTTCCATCACTAGCAATTACTTTCCACTCATATTCCTCTCCATATGAGAGCGAAACATTAACAAAATTATCCATCCCTTCATATACAACATTCCAATCTTCGTTAATCTTCAAATAAACTTTGTATGTCAAAGCATCTCCATCAATATCATCACATTTCCATGATAGTGTTGTTATTACAGATACATTCATTGCTCCATTTTCAGGATAAGGATCATATGGCAAACTCGGAGGATTATTTGGTGGTAAAGGAGGTACATATTCCTCAGTCACAAAATGCCATACGTTGCTCTCTACACTTTCTTTTCCATCACTA
>CAZHBO010000101.1:1766-5802 GCA_964530745.1 uncultured Thermoplasmatales archaeon
CATTGCTCCATTTTCAGGATAAGGATCATATGGCAAACTCGGAGGATTATTTGGTTTTTTCTCTAAAAAATTAAAAAAATAAGATAACAATATGGTGAAAATATTGTTTGGTGGGAATAACGGTGGAACTTTTTTTTCATATTGTACTTTTTGAGGAAAAGTTGCTACTACTGGATAAAGGGAAATAGCAATGAGTATTGATGCCGAAAGGAATGCAATTGCTGATATCTTTTTTCTATCCATTTTCCCACCTCGTCGGCAAATAAATAGCATTTTGCTAATTATTTGCTAGCAAATTATAATGAGAGAGTAGTATAAAACATTTTCTATTTCGTCTGCTAATTTCCAATCTGCTTGTGCCTTCGGCGATGCTGTGTTCCTAAGTAAGTTTTAAATAGGGTGAATATCATTCTTTAGGTGGCTGATAAAAATGGATGACGTGAGTGTTATTTATGACAAGGATGTAGAAGAGTTAAGAAAAAATTTTACACAGATTTTATCAGAAATAGATTCTATTGTAGAAGGATCGGATAAAGAAAAAGAAATTCTGCGGCATCTTAAAGAATTGCTTGATGTTGGACGAATAGAGAGGCTTTCCAGAATGCTCGAGTCTATGGAAAGACGTGCAAGGGAAGGGGAAGAAAGAGCGATGGATGCCTTTCGCGAAATGGAAAAATATAGGGTAGAGTTAGAAAAAGAGCAAGAGCGCTTGGAAAAGCTTTGGGATGCCTATAAGAGGCAAGAGGATGAGATGGCAAAAATGAAAGGAGAGGCAGAAGAATTGCAAAAAAAACTAGCAGAGCAAAGAGCGACAATTGATGATTTGAGGAAAAAGATAGAAGCAATGAAGGAATTGGAAGAGGATAGACAAAAAGTCGAGAAATTACAGGAAGAGATTAAAAAGTATAAGGACGAAAAAAGAAATATTCAGATGGAGTTAGAACGGGAGAAAGGAAAAAGAATAAGCTTGGAGAAGGAGTTGGAAGAGACTAAGAAATACATTCCTTATAAAAAGGAGGCAGAAGAGCTGCGAAAGAAAGTGGAGGAATTGGAACCTCTTATAGGATATGCAGAATATAAAGAGAAATACGAGGAAATGGAAGCATTATATCAGAAGGAACAGGAAAGACTTGCAAAGTTGTATAAGATATATGAAGATACCACCGCGGAATTAAAAGAAGCGAAAGAAAAATTGCAGAAATGGGAAGAGTGGTTCAAAGCAAATAAGGAATATGTGGAAAAAGCTGCAGAGGCATTTAGCAAATTCAGATCACCAGAGTTTTAAAATTCAGCAATTCTGAAAACTTTTTCGATGAATTCTGGTATCGAAAGGAAATAGCAGTTACAATTTTCCCTACTGATACATCATTGCCCATCTTAAAACAGGCTTATAAGTGAAAGGTTTCGAAAGTTAACTTCCCAATTTTTCTTTAAATTCTTTTGTTAGCAAAGGAACTGCCTCATAAATATCTCCTACAATTCCATAATCAGCCATTTTGAAAATGGGGGCATCTGCATCTTTATTTACAGCTACAACAATATCTGAGTCCCGCATTCCGGCAATATGTTGAATTTGCCCTGAAATGCCCAAAGCAATATACAACCTTGGCTTAACTTTATGTCCAGACAAACCTATCCAGTGGTCTTCAGAAAGCCATTTTAGATCAGCAGCAATAGGACGTGAGCATCCAATAGTTGCTTTTAACACCTTTGCTAATTCCTCAATCTTCTGAATATCTTCTTTCTTTTTTAAACCTCTGCCGCATGAGACAATTATTTCAGCAGCCTCAACATTTACGTTCTCTGCCTCTTTTTTCTCAATATTGACAATTTTTGATGGATATTCTTTCGTATCAATTTTTTTCCTTATTACCTCTCCATCTCTTTTTTCTGATGGAGGTACATCATAAGTTTTTGGAGGGATAGTTACAATGCTTGGCTCGGAAAGGAAGCGATGTATCGCTATTGCATTCCCTCCATATACAACCTTTTCAGCAAGGATGTTGCTCCCATCTAATGAAATATTGATGCAATCTGTAACGCAACCAGCATTTAGTTGGGCGGCAAGCCTGGATGCTAACTCTCTTCCATTTTTATTTCCTCCGATCAAAATAACCTTCGCTTCCATTTCTCTTATGATATTGGCTAAAATATCTGAATATTCCTCTGCTTTAAAGTGTTGTAACGGGCTTTCAACAACAAAAACTTTGTCTGCTCCATGTTCTATGTATTCTTTTTCCTTTCCCTCTCCAATTATGACTGCTTTTAATGGCACATTCAATTCATCAGCAATTTCCCTTCCTTTGCCCAATAATTCATATGTCAACTGCTCATCATCTGCATATACAAGAACCATTTTTTCACCCCAAAACTCCTTCTTTAATTACATTCTCAACAACTTTCTTCACCCTTTCTTCCATTTCCCCTTCATCATATATCACATTTTTTCTTTCAAAGGTGAGCCCTTTGGTTTCTATAACTTCCACTTTTGCCTCGATTTTTCCTAGAGAGGAAACATCCCATTCATGAATGGGCTTATTTGAAGATGCAAGAATTTGCATCAAACTTGGCAAGCGGGGCTCATTTATTTCCTTTGTAACTGTAATGAGAACTGGATAAGGAGAGCGAATGGTGACAATGCTGTCTCCCAAATTTTTCTCAGCCATTACTTCTTTTTCCTCCGCAACAATTTTTTGAGCATACGTAATCTGTGGTATGCCCAGCAAGCCCGCAATTCTTGGTCCCATCTGACCAGAAAATTGATCTATGGATGCTTCGCCACATAAAATTATATCATAATCCCCAATTTTTTCTATTGCCTTTGCTAGAATTTGAGAAGAAGCATAATAATCTTCATTTCCATCTGCTTTTATTAAAATTGCCTCATCTCCTCCTACAGCAAGCAATTCCTTTATATTTTCCTTTGCCTCTGGTGAGCCCAGAGTAAGAATGGTAATTTTTCCTCCAAACTTTTCCTTAATTTTTAAAGCCTCTTCCATAGCATTTTTATCAATGTCACTAATTTTTTTTGCTACGCCTTCAAGCATAGGCTTTTTTGTACTTGCATCAATCTTTACTTCAGAAACATCCACAACCTGCTTTGCGCACACGATGACATGCATTTTCTCACCAATTTCTGCTTCAGGAATGGCAATATTTTATTTAAAAATACCGATGATTTCACCCATTAAACCATTGATAACATCTCCGATTTACTCGCCAAAATATTTGCGTATATTTGCCAAATTGTCGGGCTTGGCAAAAAGCAATACCTAAAAGGGCCTCTTTCTATGGGGCAAGACGCCCTGATGTTTTTTATAGTGTAGCAGAGATGGAAGATTCCATAGAATTGATGTTTAAAGGACATAAATCTATGGAGAGAACTATATAACACTGTTTAACTCTGGAATATAATAAAAAGCGAAGACCGAAAAAATGAATAACCATTATTTTGTTACATAATTGTGACCTACGGTCTCGATACCGATACAAAGAAGAAAAAGAAAAGGCACACTAATCCTTTTTGCCATCAAAAGGAATACAAAAAAAGTGCAAAACTACTTGGGCTTTCTTTGGGGAAATTAATTGGCAATGCAATTAAACATGGAAAGCGAAAGCGAAAATAAAAATTATGCCAGACGAGAACTTCATATATGGGCATTTTATTCAAATCTCTTCTCTTTCAATTTATATGGCGATCCTTCAATGGGATTAAGCAATGAAAAGATTGATGCTAATCCGCCAAGTGTAGAAATTCAGCGGCCAGAAAATGGAATATATATTTTTGGAAACGAAATAATTCCATTTTTCATACCAGTTATAATTGGAAGCATAGATGTTAAAGCCTTTGTCAATGATGAAAAAGGAATTGAAAAAGTTGAATTCTATTTAGATAATCATTTAGAAAAAGTGTGCAAAACCAGCCATATGAATGGAAATATAATGCAATTGGAATGCATAAAATAAAAGTTGTTGCCATTGCAGTATCTCCGAAAGTGAAAATTTTTAGAAAAAATTAAGCCCTGGGAGTTTATCC
>CAZHBO010000102.1:0-5721 GCA_964530745.1 uncultured Thermoplasmatales archaeon
AAATCTCTTAGTTATAATATACATTTGCTTTATTATGCATTTAAGCATTAAAAATCTTACTCCAGTTAAAGATATAGGCTTGTGGGGGAGGGGAGTTTATTCAAGAGATAAAACTTAGAAACCTGACTTTGTCATTTCAAGCCGATTATAATTTTGGACAGAATAATTTCCTATTGGGTTGTCACAATTCTTAGCAAGACTGCCAAGAGCTTCCTAAATTTTCAATTATTATGCTACCCAATACAAAATAAATAATTATTTAAATAAAGGAAGATTGCAGGATGATGCCATTACTTTCCATAATTGTGCCAACATACAATGAGAGAGAGAATATTCCTATACTGGTTGAGAGAGTTAAAAATGCCCTCTCTGACATAGAATTTGAATTGGTTATTGTTGATGATGACAGCCCAGATGGAACATGGAAATTGGCAGAAGAGTTAAGGAAAAAATATCCTTTTTTGAAAGTCATCAGAAGGAAAAATGAAAGAGACCTTGCAACTGCTGTCATTGAAGGTTTTAGGAAAAGCAAGGGTGATGTCCTTACTGTAATGGATGCAGATTTGCAGCATCCACCAGAAAAGATTAAGGAGATGTTTAAAAAAATACAGGACGGGGCAGAAATAGTTGTTGGGAGTAGATATGTTGCTGGGGGAGAAATAGAGAACTGGTCGTTCAAGAGAAAATTTTATTCAAAGGGAGCGAGAGCCATAGCTTACCTCCTTCTTCCCAAAAGTAGGGAAGTAAAAGACCCGCTATCAGGATTTTTTATGCTAAAACGTGATGTAATAAAAAATGTTGAGCTTCATCCCATTGGCTATAAAATTTTGCTAGAAATTCTTATTAAAGGGAAATACAAGAAGGTTGAGGAAGTTCCAATTTTATTTAAAGATAGGGAAAGGGGGAGTAGCTCTCTTGTATTTAAGGAATATGGTAAATATTCTCGCCACCTGCTTCGCCTTTCCTGGGAGGAAGGGGAGATATTGCGCTTTGTTAAATTTGGATTGGTTGGGGGAAGTGGAATTTTAATAAATGAGGGATTGCTTTGGTTCCTTTGGGGGATGATGGGGATTTACCTTCTTTTATCCAGTCTTATCAGTGTTGAGGTTTCCATTATATGGAATTTTATATGGAATGAGGTCTGGACATTTCATGATAGAGGAAAAGAGGGTGTAAAAGAGTTCTTTAAAAGGATGGGTAAATTTAATTTGGTGAGTATCATAGGTTTAATTTTAAATGTGGCTATACTGATGTTTCTTAATAAAGTGTTCGGCATTTATCCTTTGACTGCAAACATTGTTGGAATAGCTGTTGCGTTCATCTGGAATTTTGCAGCAAATAATTTATGGACATGGTACAAATAATCATTGTTTTGCATAGATAGTATATACATCTTCTGAAAATTTTGGAATAAAACCATCAAACAATATCTGCCCTCTCCCCTCAATTCTTTTATAAAATTTCCATTGGGAGCTATTTTGCAAAAAATGTTTAACTTCTTTCATATCATTAAGGTGATAGTACAACACGATTACCTTTGTTTCATTTTTCTTAAGCCAGTAAATAATATCGCTTGGCTGAGTAGGGGGGTAATGATAAATTGCAAGATTTGTTATATTTGGAGGGGCAAGACGATTTGATAAAACATTTACAATGGGATTTCCCGAAATTACGAAATCATTATCATTTGTTATCATTTTTACTTCATTTGCGACATCATAGGAAATATCTGTAGGAGCAGTAAGAGAAAGGAAGGATAAAAGGAAAATGTTGAATGAAATAAAGGAGGCAAATGCAATCTTTTTGGATTTTCTTAAATCAACCAGAGAATATCCTGTTAAAATAGATAGAGGATACGCAACATAGGCAAAATGGTGCTGCGATGTCCTGCCTTGTATCATTATTGGAATTAGCAGTAAAAGGAGCCATGAAAGGATGTAAAGAATTTTTTTATCTTTTATATCCCATTTTTTTATGGAGTAAAGATAAATAAAACTGGGACAAATGAAGAGAAGGATACTTAGTTTGCTGTACCAATCTATGCCCCTGTGCATCTGGTTAAACAAAATCCCTTCCATGAGTTGGTTGAAGGAAAAGAAATAGAAAAGAGGCAAGATGGGAAGTAAAAGAAGAAAAAAATAAATGAAAATGTGCATTGTTTTCTTAATCTTCAAAATTAAAAATAAGGAAAGGAAGATAGCAAGAAAAATTGGAATAATTTTTGTCATTAGAGATAAGGAAAGGAAGAGAGATGTAAAGGAAAGGCTGAAAAGATTATTATTATCCAAGTAACGCAGGAAAAAAAATGAGGAGGCACAAAGGAGGGAGGCGGAGAATAAATCCAAGCTGGCAAGGCGAGATTCCCTATGGATGGTAAAATCTAAAGAAAAGATTACCAATGCAATTATTGCTGCTTTATGCCCCCCCAATTTCTTTGCAATGAAAAATATTAATAGAGAGGAGATAAAGAATAAGAAGACGCTGATGTACCTGCACGACATAACATCGCCTTTGAAAATGGAAAAGGTAAGTAAAGCAAGAGGAGCTTGGTCTCCTTTGAGGTCATCATAATAATTGTAACCCCTACTCATCATCTTTGCTTGGAGTAGGTGGATGCCCTCATCAATTCCATTGGTGGAAATAGGATTTTTAAGGTCATATATTTTAAAAAAAAGGGAGATGGAAAGAATGATGATGACGAGAAAAAATATTTTTTTGTTTGAAGAAATCACCTAGTCCCTCTTTATTTTTTTTGCTTTTACAGGATGAATTGCTCCGCATGCCTCACATTTCAGCAGAAGTGTTCTGTTCTTTTTGATTAATTTGGTATCTGGTCTTCCGCATTCCCTGCAAAGGACATATCTCTCAACATAGCTTTCTATCCTTGATTGTATTTTCTTATCCGGTATTCTCCCTTGGAAGATGAGGCGCTCCCCATCTAACTCTCCTGCTGTCCCTACCTCTTTTAAGAGATATGAAAGTATCTGCTGCGGCTCCCTATTCACAATATCTGCTATTTCCAGAAAATTTTTCAGAATAGTTGTATTTCCTTCATAAAAAATTATTCCTTTGGGAATTTCAAATCTTTCCTTTGTGACTACTTTTTGAGGTAAAGAATTTAGTGCCCTCTTCAGCAATTTTTCATAGTCATATTCTTCCATCAGTCTTGAATAGTATTGCATATAAAAATTTATTCTAATGTTGCATGCCTTTTCTTCATCTTTTCTTCGCTTTCCCCTTTACGTGCCATTAATTCTGCAACTACTCCATCCAAAAAAATCCAAGCACTGGCCTCAAACAACGTCCCTAAAGGAGCAAGGGTTGCATCTTTCCCTTCTGGAATTAAAAGAATTAAAGCATCTGCAAATCTTGCAATGTGCGACTCAGGATCTGCTGTAACAGATATAATTTTGGCTCCAAGCCTTTTTGCAATCTCTGCAGTCATGGCGACTGGAATAGTCTTTCCAGAGCCTGAGATGAGTACAACCAAGTCACCTTTTTGAACAGGAGCAGTAATTGTTTCCCCAATAACAAAAGTTTGAAAGCCAAGGTGAACAAGTCTTATAGCAAATGCTTTTCCGACCAAACCACTTCTACCCGTTCCATATATAAAAATTCTTTTTGCAGTCATGAAAAGATGGATCGCCTTCTCCACTCTCTCCTTTTCTACCTTTTCCAAAATTTTTTGTACCTCTGCATTTATATGTTCAATTGATTTTTGAAAAGCATTCATTTTATCATTTCCAAAGCCCTGTCCAATAAGATTTGAGAATAAACTGCATCATGTTCTACAATAGGGGATTCCGAAATGAGGGTAACATGATACCCATTTTCAATTATGCATTCCATAAATTTAATGAAGGGTATATCCCCCTTTCTTATTGGAACATGGTATATCTCTCCTTCTTTATTATATGCTACTCCTGTAATATGGACAAGGTAATGGTCGAGACCCAAATCTGCAACTCTATCAAAAATTTTCTGGAAATCTCCTTTTTCTTTCAAACATCCATTTCCTCTTGCATGAATATGGGCAATATCCAAAACAGGGACTACCCCTCTCACCCTTTTGCATACTTCCACAACTTCATCCAAGCTGCCAAAAACTGCCTTTTTCCCCATTGTTTCAATGCCAATGGGCACTTCCACGCCTTTCTTTTTTAATTCATTTCTTAAAGCACGTATATTTTTTACAATTCTCCTCATGGTCTCTTTTTTTGATAATGAGCCATAAAATCCTGTATGGGTTGCAACTGTCTTCGCGCCCATTATATGGGCGAGGTGGGCAGATTTTCTTATCTTTTCCATCCCTATATCTACATTTCGTTTATCCCCCGCCAAATTGATGTAATAAGGTGCATGAACATGTAATTCGATGTCGCATTTCTTAGCAACATCCTTTATTTCTCTTGCCTCCTCTTCAGAAATAAAGCCTCTAGCAAATTGAATTTCCATGGCAGATAATCCCAAATTTCTCGTATAAATAACTCCATCCCTATTGGTTCTATCTTTACAGGAAAGAGGTATACCAGCAGGTCCTATTCTTATCACAGGTTTTGTGTATCTTTTTTGCGTTAATATACATTTCTAATGTTATGGAATAATTTCAGTTGTGTTGTTAAAAGGAGGATATTTTAATTCTTTCTCGATTTTTGGTAGATGGGAAATAACAATATCTTTCACATTCTCAAGATTATAAATGAGGTGCTTTGTTATTCTGCAAACAGAATGAAAACCTCTCTCCCCCCACAACTTTTCCATATGGAAAAATAAACATCTCCCTCCACAAATAGTATAGACATCGCATGATTTACATGGCTCCCCTATCTCTATTTTTTTGAAAGAGTTAAAATCCCCAATTTCATTCCATGCAAATTCTCCTGCAATTGGGCAAGCCAATATTCTCCCATCTGTAGTAATTGCAACAGCATCCTTACCAGCACCACAATGCAATCCTTCCCCACCCCATATCATTCTTTTTATAATGCCCAAAAATGGTACAATACCAAGTAATATTCCCTTCTCCATTTTTTTTAGCCACAATTTTATCAACTTTTCTATGCCTGGAATGTAACTCCTTTCAGCCCATTTTTCAAATTCTTCAACATTCCATAAATTAGACCATACCACATCCAATTGCCAATGTACATGTGGAAAGAATTTTAATAAATGTGTTACATCTTTATAGATATCAGTGCAGCAGGAGGCAGTCATCCTTGCAATGATATCGCCTCTATAACCCTTCTTTTTCAAAAAATTCAAAGCATTCATAACTTTTTCATAACATCTCGGGCAGCGGTAAAAATCTGTAACTTCTTTCCTCCCATCTATAGAAAGTAGGATGGAATCAAATTTATTTACAAAGTCACCAATTTTTTCTATAAAAAATCCATTCGTCTGCAATACAAATTTTTTTGCAGGGAGAGAATGAATGAAACTTTTTATTATATCAGGGTATAAAAGAGGTTCTCCCCCATAAAAAGCAATAATTGCATTTTCATCCTTCTTTATAAAATTGACGAATGTAGCAATGTCGTATTCTATCTCCTCAGGCATATTTGTTAAACTTCCACCACAATACCTGCATTTTAAATTGCATTTTGGCGTGACTATGATGATATAGAGCACAAGAGGAAATTCTCTTCATTTTATCAATTTTTCCTAAATAGACTTAAGCCACCAATAAAGCAAGGTTCTGTGTAGATTCCGCAATAGACAAAC
>CAZHBO010000103.1:0-5714 GCA_964530745.1 uncultured Thermoplasmatales archaeon
ATCAACGGCAGATATGATATAATGCAATGTATCCAAAGTATCTGCAATTGTGATGCTATGTTCCCAGTAATTTCCAGCAACGTTATTCATGCTTACATTTGTATAGCTGCCTCCATTGTACCAGTATTTAACATAAACATTGCTTACGCCAAAATTGTCAGTAACACTAGCATTAAAAGTGAAGGGATCACCTGTTGTTGCAGAAGGAGAGGTGTTATCAACTATTTCTGGGAGAATGCTTCCTGTTGGGGAATCCCACCACGGATAGTAATCTACATAATCAGTAACATTATCGCCTAAACCGCTCGGATTATACAGTCCCCCAGTTGAGGTATCATTTGATGGATCATAAGGTCCTGTGATATTACCCCACCAGTTGTGTTCTGCGTTTACAGTGGTTGTAACAGTATTATTAACACCATATTTTGTATTGCTTGAGATGTTGTTGTAATGAATATCTATTGTAGAAAAAGTGCCTGTGACCTTGATGCCGTCCTTATTTGATGTTATGGTAGAGTACAAAATTTGTATACCAGAGGCACTATCTAGCAAAATACCATATTTATTTGATTGGCATATACCGCCCCATATAATATTATTGTTAGCCTCTTTGGTATAGATGCCCGCTTCAGAATTATCATTGCATGTATTGCTAGAAATGTTGTTATTACTACTGGCTAAGTTGATATAAATCCCATATTGATTGTGAAGACATGTATTATTGTAAATGTAGTTATAATCTGCACCCTCAAGATATACGCCACGTATTCCATTCCAGTTACAAGTGTTATTGGTGATATTATTGCTGTCAGATAGCAAATAGATGCCATGGCGGTCGTTGTTGGAATATGTGTTATTATTAATCAAATTATTATTACCTTTAATATAAATTCCATCATATCCATTATTGCTACAGAGGTTATCATAAATAAAATTATTTTCGGAGTAAAGTTCAATATCAATTCCCCCACCTGGATTATCTGAAATTGTATTCCCATAGATATGATTGTTATCGCTATAATACCCTGGTATATCTGCGCTTACTACTAAAATTCCTTTTTCCTTTGCATCCTCTATAACATTGGCATGTATTATACCAGAAGAAGAATACTGGATATAAATGCCCACCCCATTTCCTGAAGCGTTCACATTTTCAATAGTTACGTATCTGGAATGATATATATCAATTCCACCATCTCCAACAGCACTCCCACTGTCGGTCACAGTAATATTACTTACATTCACCCAGTTGGTTTCATTAATATAGATACCGTCTCCGCTCCCGCTTGCATTTAATATTACGCCATCTTTATCCTGACCAACAAGACTTATTGATTTATTAATTACCACATTTTCATAATAAGTGCCATTGTAAACAAAGATTGTATCACCGTTGCTTGCATTGTCGATAGCATACTGAATTTTCGAATAATTATTCGGACCTGAGCCCCCAACATATAAAATTGGATCGGTACCTGTGGGTATGGGATTGGCATTAATTGTAGAATTTATATCTATCGAAATGCTGAATATCGCAAAGCTGATTATTAAGATAAATGAAACAAATGTCACTCCCCTATGCCTGCCTTCTCTTCTCATTATCTTTCTCCCCCATATGTAATGTAAAGCAATAATAAAAAACTTTTTATTCATGGAGTTTATATTGTATGCATAAATTGCAAATAATTTACATCTAAATTATTCTTCATACAACGTTGCATACCTCCACAAAACATCACTATATTTATTAATCCCATTGGCATATATCTGTGATGAGCTTCAAGGGCAGGGATATTGTTTCTATAAAGGATTTGAAAAAAAAGGAAATATTGCATATTTTGGATGTTGGGGAAGAAATGGTTCCAATTGCTAAAGGAAAGGAAAAAAGTAATCTGCTGGAAGGAAAAATAATGGCATCCCTTTTCTTTGAGCCCTCCACAAGGACGAGGCTTTCATTTGAAACGGCAATGAAAAGGCTGGGAGGAGAAGTTATAGGATTTGCCCAACCTGGTGCAACGTCATTACAAAAAGGAGAAACTTTGGCAGATACAATAAGGACGGCGGAGAGTTATTGCGATGTCATTGTAATGCGCCATCCTCATGAGGGCTCCGCCAGGATGGCTGCCGATTTTGCATCCGTGCCTATCATCAATGGGGGGGATGGTGCTGGGCATCATCCAACACAATGCTTGCTTGACTTATTTACCATAAGAAAGGAAAAGGGTAAGATTAATGGAAATGTCATTGCTTTGCTCGGAGACTTAAAGTATGGAAGAACTGTTCATTCCTTGGCATATGCCCTTTCCCTCTTCAAAGCAAAAATGATTTTCATTGCACCGGAACAGCTTCAAATGCCTAAGGAAGTTGTGGAGGAATGCCAATCAATGGGAGCGGAGATTTCATTTGAAGTAGATTTAGAAAAAGCTATAGAGGATATAGATGTTTTATATGTAACAAGGATACAGAGGGAGAGATTTCCAGACCCTGAGGAATATAATAAGGTAGTTGGCATATACAAGGTTGATACAAAATTGCTCAAGAAGGCAAAGGAAGATATGGTCATCCTTCATCCTTTACCAAGGGTTTATGAAATTGAGTCAGATGTGGATAAAACAAAACATGCCGCTTATTTCAGACAAGCTTTTAATGGAGTGCCTGTGAGAATGGCATTACTTGCATTGGTAATGGGGGTGAGAAAATGAAGGAGTTAAAGATTCAGCCAATAAAGAATGGGACTGTCATTGATCATATTACTCCAGGATGCGCCCTTAAGGTACTCAAAATTTTGAAAATTCCTGAAGAGAGGAGTCATTCAATAGTCAGTGCTGTAATGAATGTAAAGGGCAAGAGGGGTAAAAAGGATATTGTGAAGATAGAGAATAGAGAGCTGGATCCACATGAAGTAGATAAGATTGCCCTTATTGCACCAAATGCTACCATAAATATAATAAGAAATTATGAAGTGGTGGAAAAGCATAAGGTCGTTGTCCCAGATGAAATAATAGGCATAGTTAAATGTGCAAATCCAAATTGCATTTCCAATACAAAAGAGCCCATACAGCCAAAATTTGTGGTGAAGAGCAGAAAGCCGCTACGAATCCAATGCTTTTATTGCGAGAGAGAGCCAGAGGATATTTCATCCAGAGTTGTCTAACCGCAAGTAGAATATCCACATTGTTTGCATACTCTGCATCCTTCTTCATAAACCAATGGATTCCCGCAATCTGGGCAGACGCCAACAGGCGCTTTTTTTGTTGTCTCTTTTCCTTCAAAATAATCAAGCCTTGCCGCCTTTGGAATTCCCTCTCCCTTTACATGACTTTCCAGAGCTTTTGCAACTGCATCAGGACATGAAAGTATGGGTCCTCCTCTAGCAAGCAATGGAGATGGGCATCTTATTCCCTTTAGCTGTTTTATTATCGCCTCTACTTTAATGCCAGAGCGAAGTTGAAGGGAAATGAGGCGCCCGATTGCTTCCAGTTGTGCATCAGCGCATCCTCCTGCCTTTCCGAGGCGTACAAAAACTTCGAACAGACCCTCTTCATCCTCATTCATCGTAACATACAAATTCCCACATCCTGTTGCCATTTTCCTAGTCACTCCATGAACAACTATAGGGCGAGGCTTTGGTTTGAGAGGTTTCTCTTCTTCTGTAACCAAAACTTGCTCTTCCCTGCTCCCATAGCGGTAGACGGTTATTCCTTTGCATCCCAGTTCGTAGGCAAGTAAATAAACCTTTCTTACATCTTCAATGGTAGCATCTTCTCTAAAATTAACTGTCTTTGAAGTTGCATTGTCAGTATATTTCTGGAAGGATGCCTGCATTCTCACATGCCATTCTGGAGAAATGTCCAAAGCTGTAACGAAAACTTTTTTCACCTCTGCAGGAATTTCATCCAATCCCTGGACAGAGCCTTTATTATGTGCAATCTTTTTCATTAATTCGTCACTGTAAAATCCCTTCTCCTTAGCCAATTTTTCGAAATAAGGATTTGTCTCAAAAAGTCTATCATCTTTATCCAAAACATTTCTAATGAAAGTTATGGCAAATAAAGGCTCTATGCCTGAAGAGCATCCTGCAATTATTGAAATGCTTCCTGTTGGGGCTATGGTAGTAACAGTTGCATTCCTCATTGCCTCATATTTTCCATCCCATATACTCCCTTTAAAATTCGGGAATGAACCCCTCTTTTTCCCCAATTCAACAGATGCCTTCCTCCCCTCAGCCTGAATAAACTTCATTACTTCTTCCGCCACTTTCAATGCCTCCTCGCTATTATATGGAATACCCATTTGTATAAGCATATCAGCAAATCCCATAACGCCCAGACCAATTTTTCTATTTGCAAGTGTCATCTTTTTTATTTCCTTCAGTGGATACTTATTTTTATCAATGACATTATCCAAAAAATGAACTGATTTCCATACAACATCCTTCAACTTCTCAAAATCTATTTTTCCGTTTTTTACCATTTTGGATAGATTAATGGAGCCAAGATTGCATGATTCATATGGAAGCAAGGGCTGCTCCCCGCAGGGGTTGGTTGCCTCTATTTCCCCAACGTGAGGTGTTGGATTATCTCTGTTTATTCTATCCAGAAAAATGATTCCTGGCTCTCCGTTCCTCCATGCCATTTCAACAATTTTATTGAAAACGCTTTCTGCATCAAGCTCTTTTACTTTCTTACCAGTCCTTGGATTTATTAATGGATAATTTTTTTTCTGCTTGACCGCCTTCATGAATTTATCTGTGACAGCAACAGAAATATTGAAATTTGTCAACTCACGTGTATCTTCCTTACAAGTAATAAAATCCAATATGTCGGGATGGTCAACCCTCAAAATCCCCATGTTTGCTCCTCTCCTCCTGCCTCCCTGCTTTATGACATCTGTTGAAGCATTGAATACTTTCATGAAAGAGATTGGTCCAGATGCGACTCCGCCGGTGGAGCGAACAATATCCCCTTTCGGTCTTATGCGGGAAAATGAAAAGCCTGTTCCGCCACCAGATTGATGAATGAGGGCAGTATGTTTTATTGCCTCAAATATCCCTTCCATTGAATCCTCTATTGGAAGAACGAAGCATGCTGAGAGCTGTTGAATGGGTGTGCCAGCATTCATGAGAGTAGGAGAATTTGGGAGAAATAAGAGAGAGGACATAATTTCATAAAACTCCTCCTCAGTTTTTTTTGCATCCTCCCCATATTTTTTATCTGCCTCTGCAATATCGTGTGCAACCCTTCTGAACATCTCTTCAGGCGTTTCTATGACCTTCCCATTTTTGTCTTTGCGAAGATATCTTTTTTCCAGAACCTTCAAAGCATTCTCGCTGAGCATATTCCCAAACAATAATGGCATATGCCTTTTAATTGTTATTGCTTTTTTTGGAGACAAAGATTTAAAGGAGCATATTAAATGACTATTCATGAACTGGACGATATTGGGACTTTTGGCCGGAGCAATAACATCGATGGGATTTATTCCACAATTGGTTAGAGGATTTAGGACTAAAAAATTGGATGATGTTTCATACTACATGCCCTTGGTTTTAATCATTGGAATGAGTTTGTGGCTTTTTTATGGCATAATGAGAAAGGACTTATCCATAATTGTTGCAAATTTTATTGGTGTTGGTTGTAATATCACCTTACTAACCATGAAAAAAATATATCAGGAGAAAGGTTGATGATTATCCGTTAAAAATAGCAAATTTT
>CAZHBO010000104.1:0-5623 GCA_964530745.1 uncultured Thermoplasmatales archaeon
ATAAAATATATGGAAAACATCTATCACATCAGGCAGAAAATATGGGCAAATGAAAATGACTAATTTCTTATATATCTGCTTATATTACTTCCTGTGAAGGAAAGGAAGGTTGCTATATTGCGCATTGAAGGAACGAATTGCGAAGAAGAATCCTTACTGGCTTTCCGCCGTTTAGGTGTGAAAGCAGAATATGTCCACCTTAAGCAATTTTTGGGAATTGATTTTGAAAAGAAAGATTTGTTTGATTATCAATGCATTTTCATACCAGGGGGATTTTCTTCTGGCGACTATGTAAGGGCTGGAGCTATATTTGCGGCACGTATGAAGGCATTGATGAAGGATGTTAGGGAGTATGTTAGGAATGGCTATGCAATGGTTGGAATTTGCAATGGCTTTCAAGTTTTAATTGAAATGGGATTGTTGCCCGGCATCAATGGAATTAGCGAAAAACCTGAGGCTTGTCTAGCAGTCAATGATTCATGCCGCTTTGAATGCAGACCAACTTTGCTACGCCACGAAAATGTTTGCCTGCTTACCTCCAAAATTAAAAAAGGGGAAGTGTTGCTCATTCCGTCTGCACATATGGAAGGAAAGGTTGTTTTCCCTCAGGAAAAGGAAGATGAATTTTTACAGAAAATGGAAGAAAATGGACAAATTGTATTTAGATATGTAGATAAAAATGGCAGGATAGCAGGATATCCATGGAATCCAAATGGCTCAATATCCAATATAGCTGGAATGTGCAATCCAGAAGGAAATGTATTGGGCATGATGCCTCATCCCGAGCGTGCTTTCCATCCATGGCAACAAATTTATTGGGGGAAGGGGGATGGGAAAGCAATTTTTGAATCTATTGTTGAATACATAAAGCAGGTGTAACATGGCAGGGAAACTTTTGGATGATGAGGTGGTCATAGAAAACCAATCTGAAGCAACCAAAAATTACAATAAAGGATATTTTGGAATTATGAAGGGTAACAAACTGCATCTCCATCTTATAGAAGCATCTTTTTTGCTTGAAATGAGAAGGATAGAAGTGGAAAAAGAAGGGAAGTCTCTATCTTTACAGGATTTAATGAATTATGCCACCTCAACTCACAAAAATTTTGAAATCGATTATCTAGTTTTCAGGGATTTAAGGCAGAGAGGATATGTGGCTAAGATATGTGATAAAGGCTTCGATTTATATCCCAGGGGTGAGGCACCACATTCCTCGCCTCCAGCTTATTTGGTGAAAGCTATTTCGGAGCGCACTCCCTTTTATCTATCGAAGCTTTTAAAATGGATCGAGGAAACAAAAAATCCCCTCCTCATTGGGATTGGAGATGAAGAAGGTGATTTGACATATTATTCCGCAAAATTTTTCCGCCTGAGGGGAAAGATGAAGGAAGAAGAGTCTTATGACGGAAAAATAACATTATTGCATGATAGGTGCATGGTATGGGATTCATCGCTGGCGGAGAAAATCCAGAAAAATTTTATTGGAAGGGCATTTGGAGAAGGAAGCATCCAAATTTCCTTGACAGAGGCAGCATATCTAGCTGAGAAAGGTGCAACTATATTAAAAAATGGAAGAAAAATTTCTATTAAAGCATTTTTCAGGCATGCAAAGAAAATACAACCAGATATAGAAATGAGATTTAATGTTTACAAGCATTTGTGGCAGAGAGGATTGATTCCAAAAACAGGATACAAATTTGGCTCCCATTTCAGAGTTTATAGGGAAAATCCAGATAAAGGGCATGCTCCTTATCTTGTTCATGTCTTACCCATCGATTACGTTTCCACTTGGACAGAGATAAGCAGAGCAATTCGCCTTGCCCATTCTGTAAGAAAGCAAATGGTTTTTGCTTGTGTTGGGGATAAAATTGATTTTATTCGCCTGAAGAGAGTCACTCCATAACTGCCAATCCATACCAATAAAATTTTAAGGCATGGCAACGATACATTTTCATGAAGTCGCCATTGCATTCCCTGCATGAAGAATTGGGGGCTACCTTTACAAATTTTATGGGCTATGAAATGCCATTGAAATATACATCCATTCAGGATGAGCATTTGAATGTTAGAAGGAAAGTTGGCATTTTTGATGTCTCTCATATGGGCAATCTCTTTGTAAGGGGTAAAGATGCAGAGGATTTTATCAGTAAGGTAACTGTTGGAGATGTAAGTAAAGCTGGCATTGGGATGGGACAGTATACGACGATATTAAATGATGACGGAACAATCATTGATGATGAAGTTTTTTTACATCTTGAGAATGAATATTTGTTTATTCCAAATGCAGGGAGAAGTGGAACTATAGAGGAATGGTTTAAGAAAAATGCACAAGGAATGGATGTTGAAATAGAAGATGTATCTCAAAAATTTGCAATAATTGCCGTTCAAGGACCTCTATCTAAAGATTGTTTGCAGAGAGTAATAAGCATTGATTTGGATAGTCTTTCGCTTTTTGCCTGTAAGGAATTGAAAAAAGATGAGATTGAAGACATGGATGCAAGGTGCATTATTTCCAGAACAGGATATACTGGAGAGAGGGGTTATGAATTTTATATAACTCCAGGTGAGGAAGGAATTAAATTATTTAAAAAAGTTTTGGAAGTGGGCAAAGAATATGGAATAAAGCCTATTGGGCTAGGAGCTAGGGACACCCTCCGCCTTGAAAAATGCTTTGCCCTTGCTGGCAATGAATTTGAAGGAGGAAGAACCCCTTTAGAAGCAGGATTGCAATGGCTCATTCACTGGGAACATGATTTTATTGGGAAGGAGGCATTGTTGAAGCAGAAGGAAGGGGAATATGAAAGGCTTTCTTTCCTAGAATGCATTGATGCAGGCGTACCGAGGCATGGATATAAAGTTGAGAAGGATGGGAAAGAGGTTGGCAAAGTAACATCTGGCACATTTTCTCCCTGCCTGAAAAAAGGTATAGCAATGGCTTATTTGAAACCAGGATATGGGGAAATAGGGATTACACTTGACATTGTTGATAACAAAAGGAAAATGAAAGCACAGGTTGTAAAGCCACCATTTGTTAAAAAAGGCACATGTTGAATAAAAATAAAATACTGAGCGTGGGAGAGTTAAGCAGGTATATAAAAAGCCTGCTTGAAAGAGATGAGCTATCTAATCTATGGGTTCAAGGAGAAATTTCTAACTTTAAACTTCATTCATCTGGGCATATTTATTTCAGCATGAAAGATGGGGATGCTATCTTAAGATGTGTCATGTTCAAAGAAAATGCCAGAAATTTAAAATTCACTCCTTCAGATGGCATGAAGGTGGTTGTAAAAGGAGATATACGTGTTTATGAAAAAAAGGGTTATTATCAACTCTATGCTTATGAAATGAGGGCAGGAGGAGTGGGGGAGTTATACATTGCCTTCCTCAAGTTAAAAGAAAAGTTAAAGAAAGAGGGATTGTTTGATGAAAAATATAAGAAGGAGTTGCCAAAAATTCCAGAAAAGATAGGATTAATAACATCTCCCACAGGAGCCGTTATACATGATGTAATAAAAGTAATAAAAAGGAGATATCCTGTGAAAATTATTCTTGCCCCTGTCCATGTGCAAGGCTTATATGCTGCAGAGGAAATAAAAAATGCAATAGAAGTTTTGAATGAGCAGGATGTAGACCTCATCATCCTTGCAAGGGGAGGCGGCTCCCTCGAAGACCTTTGGGCATTTAATGAAGAAAAAGTGGCAAGGGCAATATTTTCATCCAACATTCCAATTATATCTGCAATCGGTCACGAGAGCGACTATACCATTGCTGATTTTGTTGCCGATAAAAGGGCGCCGACGCCTTCTGCTGCTGCCGAAATTGCTGTGCCAGATAGGTGGGAATTAATGGAGAGGCTGGAAGTAATAAGAAGGCGGATGGTGACTGCAATGGAAAATAAAATAAATTTTTATAGGAGCATTGTCTCTGCGCTCGAAGAAAGAAGGGCAATGACTTTGCCATTGGAGATGGTGGAGAGAAGTTACGAGAAATTGAATGAGCTGGAAGAAAAATTGAGGAAGGGAATGGATAATTATTTGAAAAGGAAAAAGGAATATATGAATTCCATATTCAGTATTTTGAAAACGCTTAGTCCTGCATCTGTGCTCCAGAGAGGATATACAATTTGTATGAAAGAAAATGATGAAGTTATCACAAGCGTTGATATGGTTGATGTGGATGAGACTATGAAAGTCATATTTAAAGATGGGGAAGCAAAAGCAGATGTGAAAGAGAGGAGAAAAAATGGAAGATTTGACATTTGAAGAAGCGTTAAAAAAACTGGAAGAAATAGTAAATGAAATGGAAGAAGGAGACCTTACCTTGGAAAAATCGCTGGAGAAATTTAAAGAAGGAATGATGCTTTTCAAAAAATGTAAAGAAAAATTGGAGAAGGCGGAAGTTGAGATTAAAAAAATTACTGAGGGATGAAATGAAAAATCAGTTTATAGGAAATTTAAAGGAAGGAGATATTGTTAACAGCATGTTTGCTGTGAAATATAAAAAACCTCCCCGTGAGTATAAAAGTAAGAGTAGGGAAGGGGAATGGTTTGAGATACGTGTTTCTGATAAAACAGGGGAGATAACAGCAAAATATTGGGGAGATGATGCAGCATTCACCCACAAAATATACAAAAGTTTTGATAAAGATGACATAATTTTTATTAGAGGTAAAGTAAATGCCTATGGGAATGGAATAGAGATTTTGATTGACCCTGGCAAGATAAGGAAATGTAGCCCTGAGGAATATGACATCAGGGACTTTGTTGATGTGACGAAGAAAGATAGGGAAGAAATGGTGGCAGAGTTAATGGAGATTATTGAAAGCATAGAAGAGCCGTACAAAAGCCTTCTCCACTCTTTTTTTGATGATGAAAGCTTTTTGGAAGAATTCAAAGATGCCCCTGCAGCAATGCACCGCCATCAAAATTATTTGGGAGGGTTATTAGAGCATACCCTAAATGTCACAAAAATTTGCCAGAGAATATATGATATTCATCCCAGCTTAGATTACAATTTACTTATGACAGGTGCAATTTTGCATGATATTGGCAAAGTCAAAGAAATGAAGGTGAGCACATCCATTGATGTATCCGAAGAGGGGATGCTCCTCGGTCACATTGTTAGTGGGGTTGAGATGCTCATTGAAAAAATAAAAGTGCTGGGGGAATTTCCAGAGAGAATAAAATTAAAATTAATTCATATAATATTGAGCCATCATGGAAGATTGGAATATGGCTCGCCAAAGACTCCTCAATTTCCAGAAGCGTATGCAATTTACTTTGCCGATGAGATAGATGCCAAGGTTGATTACACTATCCGCTTGAAAGAAGAGGCAGAAACAGAAGACCTCTGGATATGGAAGAGAGATGTGGGGCATATATATTTGAAATAGGAAAAAATTAAGTAACAAAAAATATTTTGAAATTGTGAAAACTACAACATTAATAGTTGTGGCTATTTTAAAAAAATGGAAAATAATGATAAATACAAGGGAGAGATGTATTTGAACTGATTATTCTATTACATACACAAATGGTCTTTCTGGCGTTGCAATTATTTTTAGCGTGTGATTTCCAATTGCAGGAATAAACATGGCATGCCAGCATAAATAGATTTTTTCATG
>CAZHBO010000105.1:0-5572 GCA_964530745.1 uncultured Thermoplasmatales archaeon
TAACTTACAATTTTGTGAGAACACATCAGGGAATTAAAAGAACACCTGCTGAGAAGGCTGGATTGAATCTTGACCTAGGCAGAAACAGGTTGTTGAATCTTATATTTTTTGTTCTTCTATCCTATGCAATAATTTGAGTTCGGAATTATTGCATTTTAGGATCATATAGGATGCATATCATACATTTTGAGGAATATCAAAAATCAATCAGTTTTAAATAGAATTATCCCATTCCATGCCACATGATTGAGATAAGCATTCCTCCTATAGCAGGAGTCATTGCCATTCTCGTTGCTGCATATCTCGCACATTTCGTTTTATCTAAACCTACTGGCAACAAAAAAATGAAGGAATTGTCGGAAAGCATACACCGTGGAGCAATGACATTTCTGAATGAGGAATACAAAACCATATCCATATTTGTTGTTATTGTTATAATTGCGCTTCTTGCATCGTCCTTCTATACAGACATGCCATGGCAGACTGCTTTGTCCTTCCTTGTAGGCGCCATTTTTTCTGCACTTGCTGGAAACATAGGAATGAGGATTGCAACCAAGTCAAATGCGAGGACTGCAGAGGGAGTTAAGAAAAGCTTTGGTCATGGATTACGCATTGCTTTTTCCTCTGGAGCAGTCATGGGTTTATCTGTCGTTGGTCTTGGAGTAATTGGAGTTTTCATTTTCTATCAGGCATTCATAAATCACGAATCTCTTTCAAGCATTCTATTTGGCTTCGGTTTTGGAGCGAGCAGTATTGCATTATTTGCCCGTGTGGGAGGAGGCATTTATACAAAATCTGCTGATGTTGGAGCAGATATGGTTGGTAAAGTAGAGGCAGGTATTCCAGAGGATGACCCAAGAAATCCTGCTGTTATTGCAGATAATGTGGGCGACAATGTTGGTGATGTTGCTGGTATGGGTGCAGATTTGTTTGAATCATACGTGGATTCCATTATAGCATCAATAACACTTGCCATACTCGTCGGCTATTCTGCAAGTGCTACTGAAACAATGTATCCCCTACTTATCGCATCTATAGGCATATTTTCATCTATCATAGCATTATTATTTGTTAGGAGTGAAAAAAATGCGTATACAGCTATGAGAAACGGCTTGTTCGGATCAGCCATCATATTTTCCATACTCGCTTTTATTGTCACCTATTATACGATGCCTTCTCTCTCACCATTCTATGCAATTTTCGTTGGTTTAATTGATGGAATAATAATAGGACTGGCTACAGAATACTTCACATCTGACCAGCGCCTCCCAGCAAAAAAGATAGCGGAGGCGGCAACAACAGGCGCAGCAACAGACCTCATCCAGGGACTTTCCATAGGCATGATGAGCGTTTTCATTCCGATAATATCTACAGCCATTGCCATGATTATTGCATATAATTATTTTGGAGTTTATGGTGTGGCTCTTGCTGCCGTTGGCATGCTTTCAACGCTTGGTATTTCTCTCGCCACTGACTGTTATGGACCAGTTGCTGACAATGCTGCAGGTATAGCGGAGATGGCCGAGATGGGAGAGGAGGTAAGGAAGAAAACAGAGAGTTTAGATGCTGTCGGCAATACAACTGCAGCCATGGGAAAAGGATTTGCCATTGGCTCCGCTGCGATAACAGCCCTCGCACTGGTATTCACCTTTGTAAAATCTATAGAGAATGAAGGAATAGCCATAAATATATCTCTTACAAAGCCTGAAGTGATGGCAGGTTTGTTCATAGGAGCAATGCTTCCCTTCCTTTTTTCCTCATTAACCATGGGTGCTGTTGGAAGGGCTGCTGAGAAGATGGTGGATGAGGTCAGAAGGCAATTTAAACAGCTTGGGATATTAAAAGGGAAGGGAAAGCCAGATTATGAAAGGTGCATAAAAATTGCAACGAAAGGTGCATTGAGGGAGATGATACTTCCTGTAATCATTGCAGTTCTGGCTCCATTAATCGTTGGTATATGGAATCTATCTGCTCTTGTTGGTTTACTTGCAGGGGCAACAGCATCCGGCTTTTTGTTGGCAATATTTCTTGCAAATGCAGGTGGAGCATGGGACAATGCAAAGAAATACATTGAAGCTGGGAATCTTGGAGGGAAAGGAAGTGATGCCCATAAAGCAGCTATTGTTGGCGATACCGTTGGCGACCCATGTAAAGATACCTCTGGACCATCCCTTAATATTTTAATAAAACTCATGTCCATTGTAAGCCTTGTTTTCTTGCCCATATTCCTAAAATTTATCTGAGGCTGTATTTTCTTCCCGCCCATTCAATTTTTCTAACAAAAATTGAAGAAATTAAATTATATGTGATCAGGAAAGAGGCAAATGGTCTAATAAATGCATGAGGAATTGCAGGTCCAAATTTATTTCGTGGGTACTTCATTAAACTTTTGAAAGCGTTGAATTCTAACCATCCCCTAAATACATCAAATATTACGGGAGAAAACATCAATATTCCTGGAATTGGATATCCAATAAAAATTATAAAAAGACCAAAAACGTTTGTAAGTTTTAAACCTACGTTTAAGATTACTGCCATTTTCCATAACGAGGGAAAATAAAACCTCACCCAGCATATTTGTTTCGTTGTCCATTTTAAAAGAGATGTAAAGCCAGCCTGCTCATATGACTCCACGATACATGAAGGAACTAATTTAATTTTATACCCATTTTTCTTCAATACTCCTGTGAGAGAAAGGTCATCTACCAGAGATTTTTTCCATATCTCCGCTATTTTTAACTCCTCGAAAATCCTTTTCTTTATTGCTGTTGACCCACCCCAAGTAAAATTTAGAATGTCATAAAATAAGACGGATGAAATGGCAGCATTCCATACAGAAAGCAGTAAAGATGTGATATCATGGGCGAAATACCATCTATATCCTGTTGTTGCCCCTATTTTTTCATCATCCAACGGAGCAAGAAGATCAGAGAGCCAGTCTTTATGCGGTCTTATATCTGCATCCGCGAATACAAATACATCGGCATCTTTTGATTTCTTTACACCCTTTAATAAAGCAGAATTTTTTCCACTGCAACTCTCCAGCAAATCTGATATTTCTACACGCATCTTTTGATTTTTCATTGCAATCCTTTCCAATTCTGCAAAAGATGGATCGGAAGGGGAGTCAACAACACAGATAACCTCATAATTTTCATAGTTTTGATTAAGAAAGGATTTTATGTTTTCTTCAAAATTTTCATCTTTCCCCTTACAAGGGATAATTATCGAAGCCTTTTGGGTATGGGAAGGAAAATAATTTATTTTTTTATATCTTAGTCTTATCTGAATTAATGAAAGTATAGATAGAACACCTCCACTAAAGGATATTATACCGATTATCCAAAGTATATCTGATAAATTTATAGCATTTGTTACAGCAAGAAATGGCAAAGCCATTATCCAAGCTAAGAAGCATTTCCCCTTCATTTTTCTACTCCAATTTCTGTAAATATGATAAGCAAGAGAAGTAATGAGGTGATTATTCCCAAAAGTTTTTTTTCATCTATCTTCCCCTGAAGAAAACAACATGCTGCCATAATAAAACTGATTAGGAACACAACGATTATTATTTTTTCATAGTATTCCATTCTGCTTCACCTGATACATCTTTATTATTTTCAAAAAATCTATTTTACGAAAACTTGGCCAGAATACATCATAAAAGAAAATCATTGAATCTGCCACTTGCCACAATAAAAAATTTGATATTCTCTCTTCTCCAGATGTCCTTATTACAATATCGGGATCTGGCAGGTCAGCAGTATAGAGGTGGGAAGATATTGTTTCATAACCTATTTCTTCGGGCTTAATTTCTCCTATTTGGACTTTCTTCATTATTTTTCTGGTCGCTTCGACTATCTCACCCCTTCCACCATAAGCAACTGCGATGTTAAGGATGCAATTATCATAATTTTTTGTTGCATTCATAACTTTTCCTGCCATTTTTCTAACATTCTCTGGTAAAAGATATAGGTTGCCAATCACGTTAACCTTTATTTTGTGTTTGCGTATCCTTTCATCGTTTAACATTCTGTTAAATGTTTCAAAAAATAATTCCATGATTTCATTTACTTCTTTTTCATCTCTTTGAAAGTTTTCCGTCGAAAAAGCATATACGGTGAGTATTTTAATTCCCGTCTTTCTGCATAGATCCAGTATTTCCTCCAATTTATCTCTTCCTCTCCTGTACCCTTCCAAAATATCCATTTTCATTTCTTTTGCAAATCTCCTGTTCCCATCCATTATTATTGCAACATGTTGAGGGAGGTGTCTCTTCCTTATATCATTTATTGACTTTTTTACTCTAATTTCTTCAATCCTTTTAAACAAAAACCGGAAAAAAGAACTTGAAAACATATTTCGTGCAATGGAATTGAATACAATGTAATCCATAATTTTTCTTCCAAGGCGAGTCAATCTTTTTATTATCTCATACTTTTTCATTAAAGCACTCCTCTCTTTTTTCCTTGCCACTCTATGATTTTAGTAAAAAGGAGGTAGAATGGTTTAATCAGAACATCTCTTTTCTTTTCCTGAAAATACATATTTGCAATTTCTTTTACCCATTTCAAATCATGGCGCATACATTGGATAAGCAATTCTTTATGCAGCTCACTCATCTCTTCCTTTTTAAACCAATCTTTTTCCTTTAATTTTCCCATTGGAACAAAAAATAGTGGGACAATCAGACTTTTAAAATCTTTTAAGTCGTCTATCAGCTCTATAGTCTTTATTACATCATCATCCGTTTCTTCTGGCAGCCCTGTTATTAAAGTGCATGCTGGAATGAGATTGTTGTCAGTCATTATGCCAGCAGCCTGTTTAACAATTTCTGGATATTTTTCTGCATCAAATGGCTTCGCTTTTGCTGGCATTGACTTCTTTATTAACTCTGCAGAGCCCGTCTCTATTCCCATCTCCGCCCCCCACCATTTTTGTTTTTCATCGCATATTATTTCCGAGCATTTTTCAATTATTTTTGGCTTTGCTGCAACGGCAGCAAAAGAGGCATGACTCCATGAAATGTATGGCATATATTTCTTTGCCAATTCATTTATTCTAACTACTTTTTCCTCGTGCGGAATCACCCCTTTGACTCCATATAGCATGACGTCCTCAGCGTGCAAAATCGTCGATTTTACACCATATCTTTCATTTACTTGTAATTCTTTCTCAATTTTTTCATATGGATACCACCTCAATGGGCGGAGGGTAACAGAACAAAATTTACATCCGCGTGGGCAGCCTCTACCTATTTCTATCAACCCATTTACAGAAGATTTCCTTATTGTGGAAATTTCTTCCAAGCTCGGCACACTACATTCGTCATGAAATCTTGGCAGTTTCTTACCATTTAGAGCCTCCTTTATCAAACTGACTGCCATCTCGCCTTCGCCATTAAAAACACAGTCTATGCCATACTGTCCTAAAAATTCAGGCTTGTATCTAAACTGCCATGTTCCAGGCCCACCAACAATTGTTTTTGCCCCTTCATCTTTTAATTTTTTATAACCTTTGCTTTCCAATAATTTTTTAAAATATTTTGCCAGATAAGGCTCACCAGTTTTCA
>CAZHBO010000106.1:0-5493 GCA_964530745.1 uncultured Thermoplasmatales archaeon
GTTAGCCAAACAAGCTATGCTAACAATGATTTTTAGCTAACTTTCGGAAATACTGAAGTCGTTATGAAAATATTGCCAAAATCCATCATAAAAGATTTAAATGAAAGGGATTTACATTATTATAGCCCCGTGGTGTAGTGGCTAGCATAAGGGACTTTGGATCCCTTGACACCAGTTCGAATCTGGTCGGGGCTGTATAATTATTTTATTTCTGGATAGAACATAATCATTAATGCTAGAGAAAGCAATAGGAGAAACCATATTAAAATTGCTTTCCATACCATCTTACGAGCCTTTTTCTTCTCCCACCAAGTTTTGGGACTTATTCCCTGGGTTATAAATGTAATGACTCCTGCCAAATTAATGCATACAACATTAATTGAAAAAAGGAGAAAGGCGCTTACAGCATCTCTCAAATACATAGAGCCAATTAAAAGCCCTGCAGTTACAATTGGAGGAAGCAAAGCCACTGCTACCATGACACCGACCAAAGCCTGTGCCACACCTTTTGTTATCGAAAGAGAGCCCGCTATCCCTGCTGATAAAGCAAGCAAAACATACATTAAACTTATATCCACTCTAGATGCAATTTCAGGAGATGATAAATCTACTTTCATTACCATCCCAAAGATTATTCCGATGAGCAAAGCAGTTGCATAACCAGCTAAACTTGTTAGAACAGCCTTTTTTGCAAGGCGTGAGTCTGCCAATGTGGTTGCCAAGGCTAAAGCCATGTTTGGACTGAATAAAGGAGCTATCACCATTGAACCTATTATTACTGCAACATCACTTTTTATGAGTCCAATGGAAGCAACAATTGCTGCAGGGATAACCAAAATTAAATATGTCTTTGAAATTTTAGCAACCTCTGTTAAATCTTGATAAATTTTCTCAGTGCTTACTCTCTCCTCTGCCTCTTTCTTTTTTTCTTTTTCTTCTTCAGAGCGAGGGATGAAAGCTTCTACCGGTATTATATTTATTCTAAAACCCTCAGATTTTGCAAAATGTTTTTGGAGTTTATCGATAACCGCCTCCACTTCTTCTGTTGGAATTATTATTTTGGTCAGATATTCCTTGCTCGATAGTTTCTCATGCCTTATATCAATAATTGGTATTTTTTCTACTGCATTTTCAATATCATCTTTCCTGCCATCATGATATACTTCCAGCAGGCGTAAAGGCATTAATCAATAACAAAAATTCATATTTACTTGTTTCAATAAGCAAAATAAAAAGAGGAAGAGGTTCAGAACCAATCAATGCCGGCGGTGAATAAACTCTCTCCTAAAAGGACTTGGGCAGGTGGTATTCCAATTCCAATGCTTCCAAAGTCTATGTATAAGCCAACGAAACCAAATATCATAACAGTTTGTGTTCCAACCCAATCCCAGTATTCTATCCTCGGTGGAGCCAATTTAACATTGAAACAACCTGTGTAGCCCATAAAGAAGTATTGCAAGAATATTGGTCGTAGCATCACTCCAAGGAAAGCTTCTCCTGGATAAAGAGGTATGTAGCTGCAACCAGCACCAAAGCTTATTATGGGATGAAGGAAAGCTATACCAGCGTCAGGCAAAAGACCTATTGAAGAGGGAGTTATTCCTTCTGGAATAATGCCTGCATTATGGAGGGCAGTAAAAAGGTCGTTAAGCATGGATTCTGCTTCTTCTGTGAAATCAGCCTTTTCATTTCCTTTCATTGATTTGAATAAATCTGCTACCTCACCCACTTTCTCCAGTATCTTCTCTGCCTCTCTAACGGAGATATCATTTTCATTTTTTATTTGTTTTCCATTTTCTATTACGTAGCAGGTTACCCTCTGCATCTGTTCCTTCTCCGTAACCCCATTGGTAAAAGATGGCATCAGAGAAAGTGCAATGATTATCAGAGCAATGAAAACCGCCTTTCCCCTTATGTTTTTCATATTTCGCCTCCAAAATATATCTGTATTTGATTTATAAACATTGCGAGATTTGATAGCGGTAGGTAATGCTCCCGCCGGGATTTGAACCCGGGTGGCCGGCTTTCTTTGGAGCCTTCTTCGGAAAGCACTTCTTTGGGGTGAAGCACTTTCTTTTTAAGAAAGGGCTCCTCGAAAGGCCGGAATGATTGACCGGACTACACCACGGGAGCGTTCCCATAGCCCCGGGTGGATTCGAACCACCGTCGCCGGGTCCAAAGCCCGGTATGATTGACCTCTACACCACGGGGCTATTTTAGTAGCGAATAAGATTTGAATATATAACTTTTGATGAGGGTATCGAAATTATTATAGGGGGGAAGAATATTCAATATAAGAGCCAGAGGGATAATAATGGATAAAAAGGATGTAAAAATCTTGGCGTTCCTCGCAATAGTCAGCTTAGTGGGAGCAGCATTTAGCGGCTGTATAGGTGGTCCAAAGTTTGAAGAAGTAAGAGGATTTGACATGGGTACCATAAAAAAAATTTCTTCGGAAAGGAAGATGGATGCAACTCCTGTAATAGCTTCTGATGAAAATCCCTTTTATAGCCTTATAGCCACTCCTGTCGCAGAATATTATGATGATGAGGTACATGTCACGCCCTTGCTTGTAGAAAATTTCACAAATCCTTCTCGTCCAGTAACTAGATTTGAAAGTGATTTTCCTTTATCATCCTCCATAAAAATAATGGGCGGCTCTCCTGAAAATGTTTCTCTTGAAATTGCAGAAAAAATATGGAAAAAAAGTGATGCTGCTTTGGTAATAGAGGATACTCAGAGAGGTTATAATCTTGGGGTAGTAGCAACTCCAATTGCCTCCTATCTTAATATTCCAGTATTTGTAACAAATAATACAGATAATGTAAGAGGCATGTTAAAAAAACTTGGTGTGAAATATACATTTGTATGTGGAGACATTGAGGGGCATGAGAGAACATGGAAATTTTTAAATAGCCAGGATATAACAAATTTTTTAATAGACCTTGTGAGAGCAAAATTTGGAGAAGTTAAGTATATAACGCTAACAAATCCTTTAGATGCATCAATGCCCAAAGTATTGAATACAACTCATTTCCATTTTGATGGAGAGGTTGATTCAGTCGCGATTTTGCCATCCACAATTCTATCAACAGCAAAAGGATTTTTATCCCCTGGTCACCATAATTTTACAATCCCAGAGGGATACAAATATGCACATGTAAAAATAGACTTGGTGAATTTGAATTCTAAGGATGTTGAGGACCTTGGGGATTATCTCACTCTTTATGGAGGACCTCGCATTGATGATCTGCCGGCTCAGCAACAAATGTATGAGTTGGTACAAATTACGACAATGGCAGGGATACCTGAGAGAGATAGCAATGGTCGCATCGTTGAGGACAGAGTTCATTATGAAACAGTTTTATATGACAGAGATGGCGTTACTTTCGATTTGTATGTAATGGGAACATGGCTGGCTCAGAAATCAGGGAAATACTCCTTAGATGTTACAGTAGATAGTCTTGATAGCCCATTTGTGCCTTCAATGAAAAAACTCTCTGCCATAGCTCCTTATTTGACCGCTTACCGCAAAGGTATTATCTTCGCAAAGCCTGAATTTGCTTTTGCAGCAAATGATAATGTTACTGTCAATGGGAAAACATGTCCTGGATTTTATGTACCAAGGAAAAATCCGATGTTAGCGGAAGCATCAAATGAGCATGTATTGAAGATTCATGATATGTTGAATAATTTGCTTGCAAATTTATCAAATATATCTGTAGATAATTTGAAGGAATTGAGAGAATATTACAAGGAAAATCCAGTTTATATAGCATTGGTCGGCGATGCAACAATGATCCCTCAGTACATCTATGAAAATCCAGATACTCCTTTAGATGATCCCATGGGGATTTATTACTTTGGCTATGGAACACCAAGCGATTTTATTTATGGAGACATTGACCCAAAACTAAGTGATATAAAAAATGATACATATTCCTACTGGCCTTATCAAGAAAATATTGTTGGAAGAATAACTGGATGGGATGTGCAAGATGCATCTGCTTTAGTTGCAAGGACAATCTTCTATGACGAATTAATTCAAAAACTTGGGGAATGGAAAAATAAAGCAACTGTCCAAACAGGATGCGGAACAGATTTCCAGAAAATCCCCATACTAGAGCAGATAAAAAATATTATCGGACCACTCCTGGGGGGGCATGCAGGCGAGCCAATGAAGTTTCCATCAGGAGCAACTCGCTTTTCTGGAGATTCTGTTGCAGCAGAGATTAAAACAGGAGGCTATGATGTTACAAGAACTTATTTCACTGCATCACAAAGAGTAGGATACAGTAAGGAGGCTCTTAATAAAATAAAGACGGCGGGCATCCTCAATATGCTCCTCTTCCCCAAATTTGAAATAAAAATGGTTAGCGGGGAGAAAGTTGTTAAAGGGGGGCAATACCAAGAGGAGAGCAATATTGTCTATGAAAATGGTCATGGAAGTATGCATTTGTATGAATTTGGCGACGTTTTCATGTGGGGCCTAGGATTGGGCTACTTCTTTGGTCCACTGGTGATGGAATATCTTACCCGCATATCCCTATTTGCAAGCCCTCTGGGGGCTCTTGGAACTTACTCGCCGAGGGGAGTGGAGCATATGAATCTTGGACCATCTACGGTTTTCATAGAAAGTTGTGTCGTTGGGAAAATTGATGGGATGTATCCGCCAAATAACATCGGTCAGTCATATCTGCATGCTGGAGCAAATGCCCTTATTGCAGCCTCAACATTCACCAATGTTGCAGGTTATTTAAATCCACGTCCTTTCCAGAATAGTTTTGGTATAATAGCGTATATAAAAGCATGGTATGACGTGATTACAAAGGGAGAATACCCAAGGGATAACTTTGGAGTTATAATTCATACAGATACTATCAAAGACTTAATAGAGAATAACTCTGATATTGGAAAAGCATTTAGAGATGCCCGAAATTCTTACTTTAAAAAAGATGCGAACAGCACATTTCTGTGGGTGCCTCCATTGGATGAAGGTGGAAGCACTCTCTATTCTGCCCTAAAACCATCATCAAAAGGAACAAAGGTTCTCTCAAAGAAGTATAATACCTTCTTGGAATATTTGTTATTCGGTGACCCTGCATTCAATCCCTATCAACCAGTCAATAATGGATAGTTGAGGACAAAATTTTATAACCCTCTTTATTTTTTTATATATGCATAAAATTCTTGCCATACTCATAGTTGCCTTTATTTCCTGTAGTTCAGTTGGTTTTACTCACTCAATTAATTTGAGCGAAAGAAGCGCATCTCTAGAAAAGCAGATAAAAATTCATTTTCCTTTTCCAGAAGTAACCACATCTTCTTATTCAAAGGTAAGCATAGAAGGCTATGATTTTTCATTTTTGCCAAGATTTCCTGTTTTGCCATACAAAACAAAAGTAATTACATTTCCTTTTGGAACGAAGATTAAGGATATAGAGGTAAAAACAGGAGAAATAATAACAAGGCAATTAAACAAAAAAATACAGC
>CAZHBO010000107.1:0-5460 GCA_964530745.1 uncultured Thermoplasmatales archaeon
TTTCTTTCATGTTTTTGAATGAAACAATGCTATTTCTTTCTTGTGCTATATGAATAGGAAAAACATTGGAACAATCAGGAGTATAACTGCCATTATTGTTACTGCGAGCGCTATATTACCCAGCTTGTATTTCTCCGGCAAAAACTTCTGGCTCATGTAAATTGCTCCTATTCCGTATATAATGACGCCAATAACTCCTATGAAAAGCAGGGTAATGCTCAGCATTAAAATTATTGAAGTCATAGAGCCTATTATTGCAAGGGGTATGCCTGTTACAAGTATGTATATTAAAAAGTAAAGCATGAATTTTTTGTAAGGTATGTTCATTATCCTGCTCACCACATTTTTTGATGTTTCATACACCATTCTAGATGCTGCCTCAAAACCGGCATATACTGTACCAAATAAAGCAAAGAATACACTTATTTGATAAAGAGGTTTTAACCAAGGCGCAATATCAGAGAATATTATCGCCTGCTCCTTTAACAAATTTATATCTGTTGGAAGTTTATAGCTCCCATCCTGAGGACCAAGATAATGTTCTCCTGCTATCATGTAAGCAGATGATACAATCGCCACTATAACAAAGGCAATGGATATATCGATTAGCATTGGTTTAAGCAAAATTCTTGATTTTTTTATTTCATGACTATCATCTGGCAAATAATTTATTTTCCCCTCTTCCTTAAATTTGTTAAACAAATTTTGTGAAAATTCATCTGCATTTTTTTTGCCCTTAAAAATTCCCCATCTTTTTACCTTTACCCATCCTGAATAGCCTACTAGAGTAACGATGGTAAAGGTTAATGTGCCTATGTAACCAAGCATGATAAGGGATACAGGCTTTTGAGCCACTGAAGGAAACTGCTCATTCACCCATGCTGGATATGCTGGAACATTTCCCACCAAAAAGAAATTTGGTAACATTTTCAATATGTCAGGCTTTATTATGAACAAAGAAGCAATTGCTCCTATTCCAAGTACTGCCACAAAAAAAGCCTGCGTATATTCCACCAGCTTATATCTGCCAGCAACTGCCAATATAGCTGCCAATAAACAAAAAGAAATCCCCCATAGCAGGTAATGCCCCTCACCAGCAATCCATGCCAAAGATTGACCAAGGGTAGTAACAATGGCAGCAGCAAACAAAGGAACAAATATGAAAATGATGGCTATGAAAATCCAATTGAGGAATCCCTTTTTTGTTTTTATTGCAAAAATGTCTGTCATATTAATGCCAGATAAAAGCATGAACCTGCAGCTAACATATGCTACAATATACGATGCCACACTCAGCGTAATAAGCCACAGCAATTTGTAGCCTGCCCACGCTCCTATTTGAGGACCGAGTATGAGCTGCCCTTGACCAATGGTTGCAGATGCAACTATTGCACCAGGTCCAAAAAAAGAGATGTATTTAATATATTTTTTTATGGATGGCTTTTCCATTAAAACAGCATCAGGCTCTGGGAAGGTTATTTTTTCTTCATCCATGCTTTTCCTCTCTTTATGGATGCCTCCTTTTCTGCTTAATCTGATTTTATTATATAAATCCAACGAAATTATTTTGCATGAAGATTTTCAATATTCACTAAATCCTTCCTATCTTCTTCATTGCTTTCTTTACTTTTTCTTTCTGCAGCCATGTTTCTCTTTTCATTCTCTCTTCTTCCTGTTCTTTAACATGTTTGCTTATTATTTTTTTGAAATCTTTTATTTTTTCCTTATATTTTCCGTTTTCATGAAGATTGTGATGTTCCTCGGCATCTTCTTTGAGGTTATATAACTCTACTTTACTTCCTTTTATTATAAATTTCCATTCATCGTCCCTATATGCCGTTATTCTTTCATCTTTCCATGCCTCTGCTATTATAAAATTATTTGCTTCAAAAACATTTTTTCCCTGCATCTGTTCATCTTTTTCTATTCCTAAAAAATGAAGAATCGTTGGAGCTAAAGACAGCAGTGAAACTGGCTTGCCAATTACTCCTGCATCTATATCCTTTCCATAAAAAATTAAAGGAACATGAAGTAATTCATCGTACAATTTCTCCAGATGGCTTAGGTCTCCATGTTCCCTGAATTCCTCTCCATGGTCAGCGGTGATAGCGAAAAAGATATTATCATAATCTCTCTCAAATTTCGATATTAATTCCTTTATTACCCAATCTGTATATCTTATACATCCATCATACAAATTAATGTAATCCTCTATCTCCTCCTCCTTTATTTGTTTTCTCATTTCTGCATCGTCTATTTTCTTTCCCATCCATACTTTTTTGGCGTGGCTATATTTTTTAAGACCCAGCTCACTTAAAAATTGATTTGGAGGCACATATGGCATGTGAACATCCATATAATGAAGCCATAGAAAGAAAGGCTGTTCCATGTCTTCAGCCAGCTTAAAAGCTATATCATTTATTTTCTGCCCATCTTCATGTGGGAGTCTTTTCATAATGACTGCTTTAAATCCTTTTAATCCTTCATGCATCGCTCTGATGATTTTATTTCTCTCTATTTCATCTTCAACTTGCCCCACTAAAAAGTCATTGAAATAGTCAAAACCTCTGTCATATCCATAAAATTTGGATATGTAGGGATTTGAATGAATTGCTCCAGTCATATATCTATGTCTCCTTAATATTTCTGCTATGCTCTTCCTCCCCTCATGAAATTTTCCTGTTTTTGCTTCTTGTAAGAAAAGGAGAGGATATGTGGATGTTAAAAAAGAGGGAACAGAATGGCGAGTGTTGGGACCATTTGCAAAAGCATTTTTGCAAAATAGCCCTTTTTTGGCAAGCCCATCAAGAAAAGGAGTGGTTTTTCTTTTATAGCCATAGCAACTCATGTGGTCAGCCCTAAGACAATCTATGGTTATCAGCACAACATTTTTCATCGAGGGAAATGCCCATCAGCCTATTTTAACTTTTTTCAATTAAAAAAGTATATTATTCCCTTTTTCATTCACCCTCGTGTTCATAAGCATTGTCATTACTGTAAAAAATGAGGCTGAAAATATAGCGGATTTGCTAGACAGTCTTGTGGTGCAGGAAAAACCTTTTGAGATTTTGGTAATAGATGCAAATAGTGATGATGGCACACAAGAAATTGTTAAAGAGTATGAAAAGAAACATGAGGAGATAAAGCTTATTGTGCATGAAGGTACAAGAGGCGAGTCGAGAAATTTTGGGGTAGAGAATGCCAGAGGAGATATAATTGCATTTATAGATGGAGATTGTATCGCCAATCCTTTCTGGCTAAAGGAAATAAGAAAAAAAATTAATGAAGGGTATGAAGTTGTTGCCGGAAAAACAGTAAACCTCGGATATAAACACTTTAAAGATTTACAGAGAGTGGAGCTGGAATACAAAGGATACGATACTACCTATCCTTCATGCAATTTAGCTTATACGAAAAGCTTGTTTAAAAAAATTGGGGGCTTCGACGACAGGTTTATTACTGGGGAGGATATAGATTTAAATTTGAGGGCGATAGATGCGGGAGCAAGAATCGCTTATAATGAAAAAGCAATAGTATACCATAGGATAAGGAGCACCTTCAGGGACTTTATAAGGCAAGCATTTTGGAACGGATATGGAAGGAAGCAGCTTACCTTAAAGCATGGAAAACTTTGGAAGCAATATTCTGCAAAAAAAATGTTTCAAACTCAATTTACATTTTGGGGATTAATGAGGCTTCTGTTTGGCTTACTTGGATATGTATCATGTAAAATATCAGGTGGAGGACTTAAAACTTAATTTTATTCCTCTATCTTACCTCTTGTGACAGTATTTTTTACAACAGACTCTATTCTCTCTACTGCTGTTTTGATCGCTTCCAGTTTTTTTCTTTCTTTTTTTCCAACATCCTCATTCAAGAGGAGCTGCAAATATCCTTTTGCAATCACAAGAGGGTTGAAAAAATAATGGGAGACATTTTCCCGAAATATCTCCTCCTTTTTTAATATTTTTTTTGTGCACAATTCCATTTCTTTTATTCTTGTGATGTCCTTTATCACTCCAACAAACATTACCACATTTTTTTCTTTTGTAATGGGATAAATGGATACCTCTACATTTTTTATTGAACTGCTTACATATGAAATGCTCTCTCCTCTGGAAAGTTTTTCATAGAATGAATAAATTTTCTCTCTATCTTTTTTGGGAATAACAGACAAAAATGGTGACCCTATCTTAAAAGCAAAAAATGTATTCGCGTTTTCATTTGCATATATCACATCCCCCTTGGCACTAAGGAGGAAGACGCCATCTCTTCCATTGTTTTCGTTGAATATGTAGTTCGTATCGGCCAACTGCACCATTTTACCCACTTTGATAGCAATTTACAATCATTAATACACAAGCTATATATATTGCTTATTTTCAACAATTTTGCTTTGCGAGAACAATTTTGATATTTAGAATCCCACCATCAATGATGGGTCCCCTAGGATAAGATATTCCTCTACACTCTTATAATCCTGCCAGTCATCCATGGGCACGTTGTTGAGATAACTGATAATGGCATCAAAAAACATCTCCCCTAGGTGTACATTTTTTCTATATCCTGCAAAAAATTTTATTTCCAGATAGCCAGATAGGGAGGAAGCGCTCGCCCTCCCGCTGTATCCATATCCCAGCCCGGTTGCGCCAATGAATGCAATTGATCCTCCTCCTATTTTGCGTGTAAAGTGCCAGCCAAAGCATTCATATGTTAAATTAAATTGTGCTGTATGGCATGCATTGGCAAATATGACTGGCAGTTTATTCCCATTGAAGTAAAAAGGAATATCGAAGATGTCGCATCCAATCCATGTTTTTGTGTCATTATGAGGATGCGTTGCCCAACTGTTTGGACTCCCATGACCTGAGAAGTCAATAAAGCCGGCTCCCTTCATTATTTCTTTCCATATTGAGAGTGAGGAAAGTTGATTATTCGATACCCATAATCTTATTGGATCGAAGTCGCTCATATTTTCAGCAACCCTCTCATTCGTGTATTCGCCTTCATTAATATTTTCGTGATCAAACGGATCTGTATCACCCCCACAAAGAATCAATCTTTTGAACCAATTTTTTGAAGATGCGCTTTCATACTCAATAATCTTTTTTACCATGATTCTTACTTCAGCAACATTTCTGCATGCTAACCTTCCAATATAGGCATCTGGATATAAGTCAACGGTATCATACATTCCTTCTCTATTATACTCCCCATAATAGCCATTATTGTTGGTGTCCCAAGAGGAAAAATTTCCATTTGCATCGTAAATATCAACATAGTAAAGGTCACTGATGTAACCTCCCTCTGTATAGGGACCAATATGATCTATAACATATGCATACCTCACAGGCAATTTTTTTTCTCCGCCTACAAGCAAAACATATTTTATTCCCCACTGCTCAATGGCATTTTTAATGAAATATTTCACCTTCTCAGCATCATCTCTTCCTTGGGTAG
>CAZHBO010000108.1:0-5310 GCA_964530745.1 uncultured Thermoplasmatales archaeon
AGACCTCTGAGATTAGCAAATGTTTTATAAATGCATATGTTATAATATTGGATGCACTCAATAGCAGAAGAGTTAGCTAGGAAGCAGAGGCAAATTTCCATAGCGGAGTTTTTTGAGAGAAACAAGCAGATTCTAGGCTTTGATACCTCTACCAGGGCTTTACTAACATCTGTTAAAGAGGCAGTCGATAATTCCTTAGATGCTTGCGAAGATGCAGGAATCCTTCCTGACATAATTGTAGAGGTAAGTGAATTTGAGACAAGCAATAGCGAATACAAAGTTGTTGTTGAAGATAATGGTCCGGGCATAGTAAAAAAGCAGATACCTCATGTTTTTGCACGCCTTTTGTATGGGTCTCGATTCCATTCTTTGAAACAATCTAGAGGGCAACAGGGGATAGGGATATCTGCCGTTGTATTATATTCCCAACTCACGACTGGAAGACCCACCATAGTCACATCGAAAATTGGAGAGGGATTTCCTGCGCATGCCTACCACTTGGTTATAGATACCAAAAGAAATAGACCTGAAATAATTTCTGATGAAATGGTTCATTGGGAGAAGAAGAGCGGCACAAGAGTTGAGTTGGTTGTAAAAGGTTCTTATGTGAAAAATAGGAAACAATCAATTTATGAATATCTTAGAAGTACAGCTATAATGAATCCACATGCAAATATAACCTTCATAGAGCCAGATGGAGGAGAAACTATTTTTGAGAGGGTAACAGAAAAAATCCCTCCAAAGCCCAGAGAGATAAAGCCTCATCCATATGGTATCGAGCTTGGGACATTTGTAAAAATGGCAAAGGAAGCAAAAGAGCGAAAAATTTCTTCCTTCCTTTCCAATTCTTTCTCTTCCGTGAGTTTACAAAAGGCAAAGACAATTATTGAAAAAGCAGGAATTGATGCTTCCCTACCTCCTTCTAAAATATCATTAGATGATGCAAAGAAAATAATAAATGCCTTTCAAAAAGTGAAGTTAATGGCTCCCCCGACGGACTGCTTATCTCCCTTGGGAGAAATTTTAATAAAGAGGGGTTTGAAAAAAGAGACACAAATGCTTTCCCCAGAGTTTATATCAACAGACCAGAGGAGCCCTACCGTTTTTTCAGGAACACCTTTTATGGTAGAGACGGGAATTGTTTACGGTGGAAACTTGCCATCTGATGAGAGAGTTGAGATACTGAGGTTTGCCAATAGGGTCCCATTGCTTTATCAGGAAGGAAGTTGCGTAATAACAGAGAGCATTAAAAAGATAGACTGGCGCCGATATGGCTTGCAGCAAAGAGGGGGAAAAGGGATTCCCTATGGTCCAGCAATAATTTTAGTTCATGTTGCTTCCGTTAACATCCCATTTACTTCTGAATCTAAAGAGGCAATTGCCCATATAGAGGAGATAGAGAAGGAAATACGCCTGTCCTTACAGCAATGCGCCCGTAAAATGAAGAGCCATTTAGCAAAAAAAGAGAAGAAAATTAAAGCGAAGAATAAATTCATCCTCATTTCCAAAATTTTGCCAGAGATTGCCAGGAAATCGGCGGAGACATTGAATAAGCCTGTTCCGCCAATTGAGGAGATAATTGCACAGATAATGGATATTGTATGGATAGATGATTCAATTGAATTCGTGGATAAGAAGACGATAAGCAAAATAAGCATAATGAATTATAAAAAGGGCAGTCAAAATTTTTCATTATATGCAGCACTGCCAGCTGACTGCTTGCTAGGAGAAATAAAGCCCTCTCCAGAAGAAGTGAATGAGAGATATATTAAATGGAAGGTAAATATTAAACCTGCCGAGAAAAAAGATTTTTCATTTACCCTGTTAGGAACAGAGAAAGGTGATTTTGATGAAAACAATTTGTATGTAAGCGGCATAAATCCGTTATATGTAATAGGAGCTGAAAAATGGGAGGGAGAATGATGGATAGGAAAAAAGCCACTGTAGAGGAATTGCTGAAAATAACAGAAAGGATATATAGGGATATTGAAAAAGCAAGAATACCCTCGCTAAATATTCCTTCTAGGACAAAATCAAATATAATATTCGATGAAAGGTATAGGGTATGGAAGTATGGAGATTACAATACCACTCGCTCTGCCGCTTCATTATCAGGAGCATATATGCTCCTTCGCACCATCTACACCATCAACTTCATAAAGAATATGGTGGAACAGAATAAATCTTCTACGCTAAGAGAGCTATATTACATTTCTGAAGGATGGGGCGAGGCAAAGTTTTCTTCACAAAGCGACTCCGATAAACTGGCAGAAGACTTGGAGATACTAACAAAAAAGATGAGAGAAGATATGAAACTGCGTCCGGAGGAGGATGGAGCGCGCGTAATCGGTGACATCGTCATCGAGGAAATAACAAGAAAGGGAGAGAAAAGGAAAATTCATTGCCAGGATGACGTTGGCGATAGCGGTTATTCCATTCCCTACAATGTGGAGAAGGAGAAAATTAAGATAAAGGATGTGAATGCAAAACTTGTTATCGCCATAGAAACAGGTGGTATGTTTGATAGGCTTGTGGAGAATGAATTTGATGAGAAAAGGAATGCCATACTTGTACATCTAAAAGGTCAGCCTGCTCGCTCTACGAGGAGGTTCATTAAAAGGCTGAGCGAGGAGAAGAACATACCTGTAATTGTTTTTACGGATGGAGACCCATGGTCATATCGCATCTTTGCATCCATAGCATATGGGGCGATAAAAACTGCTCACATTTCAGAATATCTTGCCACTCCCTCTGCTCAATTTCTTGGCGTTACTCCCTCAGACATAGTAAACTACGAGTTGCCATCTGATGATTTAACAAATGAAGACATCTCTGCCCTTCAATCTGAGCTCTCGGATCCCAGATTCCAAGATGACTTCTGGGAGGGAGAGATAAAGTTGCAACTTAAGATGGGAAAGAAATCTGAGCAGCAAGCGTTGGCTAAATATGGCTTAGATTATGTTACAGACGTTTATTTGCCGGAAAAACTTGCAGAGATGGGATATGAAGTATAACCTCATTGTTTACCATTTAGCCCAGGATGATGCAAAAAAATGCACTGCAAAAAAGCTTGCAAAATTTGGTATGGTAAGGATTGTAAAAAGTTTAAGAGCATTGCCAATGGGTTCAATTTTATTAAATCCTGGAGCAAAAAAAGCTTTGTCCAGAGAAGACAGTCAAATAAAAAACATTGTTGCAGTTGATTGCTCATGGGAAAGGGCTGATGAAGTATTTCAAAAAATAAAAAAAATGACAAGCAGAGCATTGCCTTATTTGCTTGCTGCCAATCCCGTAAATTATGGAAAGCCATTTAAGCTAAGCACTGCTGAAGCATTGGCATCAGCACTTTATATATTTGGTGAGGAAGAGGAAGCAAGGAAAATACTAAATAAATTCAAGTGGGGTCTGCATTTTTTAGAATTGAATAGAGAGCCTTTAGAGGACTATAGAAAGGCAGAAACAAGCAAAGAAGTGGTAAAGGCAATGAATGAATATATTCAATGAAAAACTTAATAGACTCATTTCTTTTTTCATCACATGGAAATTAAGTTTCCCTACGGAAAAAAGGAGATTTCATTGAGCATACCGAAAGAAAACGTTGTTGGTATGGTAAAAGGAAAAGAGATAAAGCCATCTATGCCTTTAGATGATTTGCTTAAAAATGCCCTTTCCCATCCTCTTGGAACAAAAAAAATTTCTGAAATGAATGGAAAAAATGTTGTAGTTGTTGTTGATGATAAAACTCGCCCGTTACCGACAAAAAAAATTCTTCCCCATATTTTCAATGAAATTAATGAAGACAAGAATATTACTATACTATTTGCTACTGGCACCCATGCTCCTATGAAAAAAAAAGATGCATATGCTGTTCTGGGAAAAGAAATTGCAGAAAATTATGAATGGGTGACGCATGATGCAAAAAATGCAGAGTTTGTTGAGCTTGGAACATCTTCCTTTGGCACCCCAATTTTTTTAAATAAAGCCTTTATGAATGCTGACATAAAAATTTTGGTTGGGGATGTTGAATTGCATTACTTCGCAGGCTATGGAGGGGGAAGGAAGAGTGTATTGCCTGGCACGGCTGCAGAAAGCACGGTGGAACATAACCATCAGATGATGTTTCATGAAAATGCCAGATTTGGAATTTTGGATGGAAATCCTGTCCATGAAGATATGGAAGAAGCTGCATCACTGGCTAAAGTAGACTTTTGCTTAAATGTAGTGCAGAATAGTGAGCATGAAATAGTTGGTGCTTTTGCGGGAGAGCATAAAAAAGTTTTGCGCCGGGGTGCAAAAATGATTGATGAGATGTTTAAGTGTGTTGTGAAACAAAAAGCAGATGCTGTCATTGTCGCCGCTGACGGCTATCCCCACGATATTAATTTATATCAGGCGATGAAGGCAATTCAGACAGTTATAGATGTTGTAAAGGAAAATGGAACGATAGTGCTTATTGCGGAATGTAAGGAAGGGCATGGGAGCGAGAAGTTTTATAATGAAATGGAGAAATATGAGAACAGCAGTCAGATAAAGAAAGATTTAATGAAAAAATTCATCATGGGGAAGCATAAAGTTTATTATATGCTCAATGCAACTGAAAAAGCAAAAATTTTTATGACTACGGACATGAATGAAGAAATGGTAAGCCATTTCAGAATGGAAAAGATAGATGGTGATGAAATCCTGAAAGAAATATATAAAAGGCACGGCAAAGATGCAAAAATAATTTTATCTCCCCATGCTTCAACAACTTTAGCATACTTAAAATGAGAAAAATTATTTTGTATATTTTATTTGCTATTCTTTTCGTTATTGTGGGATTTTTTATGTCTTTATATTATGCAGGCTATTCTCATGTGAATGCGAAATGGTTGCATGCAGAGCATGCATTAAATGCAGATGATGTAATAAATAGATTTCCTTCGTTGAAAATTGCAGTAAAAAATGAAGGAAAAAACATCACTATAGAACAACAAGAATACAATGAATTAAGAAATTTTTTAAATGATTCCAGAGGACATCTGAGCCGATATATCATTTACAACTCCCGATGTTATAATATATTTTTACATCCTACACAAGTAAAAGTATGGCATATATTTAAATTCCCTCTCAATGTAAGCGAAAATGATCTAAAAAAATTCCCTTATTTGAAAGAGGCAATAGAAACTGGGGAAAGCGTAAAAATAACGTCTAAGGAATATGATAAAATAAAAAATTTTTTGCATGATCAACGACTTATAAAATTGCAAAGTGAATATTACGTAATAGGAATTTCAATGGCATAAAATGAATGAAAAATTGTTTAAC
>CAZHBO010000109.1:0-5209 GCA_964530745.1 uncultured Thermoplasmatales archaeon
GGAGCATGGGGTTCTCTGGTCTCAGGGAAATTATTCGCTCTTCTTTAGAAAAAAGAAGGGTGCTTATGCATTAGGATATAAGAAATTATTAAATATCGAATTGAAATGATATCTTGGTGCAAAATAGATGAAGAAACTGATTAGCATTTGGATTGTTTTTTTAACTTTATCATTAACCTATTCTCAAGTCTATGGCAAGGAAGAGTTTGTGGGGATAACAACACATCTTTATGGGGCAAATGGAATAAAAGAAATGAAGATAGAAGTGAGTTTAAAGAAAGCGGAGGAAATAAAACATGATTTGGGAGAGTTAAGGAATTCAATAGAAAATAATGACAAAAAAACTGCTTTAGAAATAATATCCAATCTAAAAAAAGATGGGATTTTCAATGACGAAGTATACGAATTCATAAAAAAATTTGTCAAAGACGACTACATGAATCAAAATAGTTATGATGCAAACCTCACTAATCTTATGTGCTTTATAGTCGGCTATGGAAAGGGCATTTTTGTGTATCCTCTGGATCTTTTAATGATTTTTTTGATTGTTGCTGTTTTGGGATGGATGCCATTGGGAATTTTGCTGGTATTTTTCTACAGTATAATTTGGCTATTCACCTCTCATTTAATCCCATTCAGATTCATAATGCCTCTCACCTTGTTTGGTCTAAGTGAGGGGAATATAACCACTGTTGGATTAAAAGGGACTAATTATTTTCAACCTAAAAATGAGACAACCATGGGCATCCTCTTAGGTTTTATTGGAGTGATAATAAACATATTTATTCCACCAAAAGAGGGAAGAGAGGAATTAACTCCTTTCTTTTGTATGGGCTACTCAGTTGGTGCTATGGAATTAATAAAAGAATGAGCGGACGTGGCGGGATTCGAACCCGCGACTCCTGGCTTAGAAGGCCAGTGCCCTATCCTAGCTAGGCCACACGCCCTTAATATGAATAAAAGAGATGTTTTTAAAACCTCTTTTAAAATTATTCGTAGCGTGCCGCCTCATCAATGAGTTCTTCTACTTTATCTTCTTTTATTATTACGGGATGGGAAATGATACTCCTTCTGCAACAGTAGCGGTGCACACCAAGCTCATCCAGCACCTTTTTTGGCTCCTCTCCCTCAATGTATACTCTCCTTTTGTACTCTTCAAAGATGGAGCCAATGACTTTTCCACACGTGAAACATCTTACTGGTATTATCATATTATCTGTAAGACTTTTGCCTTTTCTTTCTTGCCCCTCTTCCCAACTGTTTCTTCGGCTCTTTTCTTCGTGTATCACTCACAAGGAGGGTTCTATCATATTCAATGAACATTTGCTTTAATTCCTCATCATTTGTAAAGGCAACAATTGCCTTTGCTATGGCAGTGCGAGCAGCCTCCGTTTGGCTCATCACTCCACCACCTTTCACCTTTACCTCTATATCCATTTTTTTAACATGCTTTTCGGCAAGGCGAATGGGCTCTTCTATCAAATTTCTCATAAATTCTGGCTGATAAACATCCAGCAACATTTTATTGATTCTTATCCTTCCTTTTCCCTTGCGTGCTACAGCCCTTGCAATTGAGCTTCTCCTTTTCCCAGATTGGACAACCACATCTACCATGTTACCCCCAAGTGATGAGATAATTCCTCAAGCGTTACATGATTTGAAGTTGTTTTATACTTAAACTTCTCAATTTTTTCCTTTTCAAACTCTTCTGGCACACCAATGTATGCTTTCAATTTTTTATAAGCATTTCTTCCTTTTGGCTGTTGGTAAGGAAGCATTCCTCTAACCGTTCTTTTTAAAATCCTGTCAGGCATGCGCGGGAAATAAGGTCCTTTCCTCTTCGTTCCTCCTATTTCCCTTCTTGCCTCATATCTATTCTTTATTTCTTTTTTATCGCCCACAATAATTGCCTTCTCAGCATTAACAACAATGATTTCTTCTCCATTCAACAATCTCTTTGCAACAACGGAAGCAAGCCTTCCTAAGGGTGCGCCGGTTGCATCTATAATAGCCATTTAACCACCTATGATACGTATATTTTTGCCGGAGGGATTTTTCTCAACAATTTCCCTTAGCGAATAACATTTTCCCCCTGCCTTTTCAATTTTTTCCCTTGCCTGCTTCGAAAATTTCCATGCTGCCACTTCCATTTTCCCAGCTTCACCATCCCCCAAAACTTTTCCAGGAACCAGTGCAATCTCTCCCTCTCTTAAATGCTTCATGATTTTCTCAACATTAACTTCAGCCCAATGGCGAAGCGGCTTTTCCAGCCTTTTTGCAATGTCCTTCCATATATTGGCATTATGCTTCTCCGCAGCATCAAGCAGAAATTCGATTGTCTCTGCAATGTATGGATTGCTCTTTTTCATCTCAGCCGATAATAGGGCATTGTTTATAAGGCTTATGCTTGTGATAGATGCATTAACTTAGAAAATTTCAATAAGATTTTGTATATTATCTCAAACCATTGCATTTTAAATAAGCCCAGATATAATTACTCAACAAGCTTCATACCGCATTCGCCACAAAATCTGGTTCCTGGAGGGTTTTTTGCACCGCATCTCTCACATACCACAAACTTGAGTGGCGCACCACAATTTACACAAAATTTTCCGCTCCCTGCTGGTTTTCCACAGACAGGACAAATTGTTATTTTTTCTTCTATTTCGCCAGTAAATACTTGAGTTTCAGCTGCCTTCTTTTTTATATCCTGAACCATTTTTTCTGCTCTTGCTGCAGCTACTTCAACTGCCTCTCTTGGAGCACATTCTACACAAAGATTTGTCTGCTCGTTCCAGCAATTCTCACATACCCATTTTGTGCATTTAGGGCAACGGTGAAAATGTCCTTTAGCCTCGTTTTGAGCTTTTTCAAAAGCTGCGTCATGCTCCTTATGCCATTTAGGAGACATACCTCGATATCTTTCAGAAATTATATCTGTGCCTCTTTCCACCCCATATCCAAACCCATATTCGCCAGTCATCGAGGCTGCTGTACTTGCAAACTTTCCCAATCCTCGCAGCAATCCGCTCTTTTTATGACTTTTTGATTCAATAAACCTAGTTTTATATCCTTCATGACAATTATCGCAGAAGAACGTAAACTGAAAACCCGCCTCGGTACTATTGTCGGCATAATTATCGGTAAAGGCAATAAATTTTCCATTAGACATTTTTATCACCTATTTTTAATGGCTTACCACATTTTATACATTTCCCTGCTATAGGAGGTTGCTCAGTTTTGCATTTCGGACAGATGATTACCAGCCTCTTTCCACAGCGTTCGCAATAATCGCCAAAGAATGTCCTTTCCCCACAATGAGGGCATGTTATTTCCAGGCTCAATCCACAGCTGGGGCAAACCTTATATTTTTTCTGTATAGGGCTTCTGCATTTTGGACATCTCAAAGGTCCAAGTGGATTTACTTTGCCGCATATGGGGCAGACATTCGAGTCAGGTGGAATAATCTCGTTGCAGTAGCGGCAGGGATGCATATATCCTGGCATTTACTCGCCTCTTCTATACATATTATACACCTTTGCATTTCTTACCTTTTTATTTTTCCTCTTGGAAATACTATTGGTTAAGGAAACTGATTCAATAAACAATGTTTTCACCCATTAATTTCACCTTTCTTCCACTTTGCATTATCGTCCTGAGCTTTCACATTAAACTCCAGCAAATCCATCACATCATTTTTCCATTGCTCATAGGAAGAATGAATCACTCTCCCGATGAATAGTTCCCGCAGAAGTTTAAGCTCTGGTATTTTGGCAATGGCAAACTTATACTTTTGATAGCGCGAATCATCCAATTTCTCATCGGGCAAATAAATCGGCTCACGTCTGAAGTTAATGGCAAGCATGCATCGATTCACCTTTTTTATGAAATTATCTGCTTCATGATGCAAATCTTCCATATTTTCGAAATTGGGATATTCTTTCCTGCTCACTAACCTGAAGAAATAGGTTGCTTTTCCACCGTCTTCACCGGATGCTGCTTCCAGCGCGATGGCATTTCCGGGCTTTTTTGCATCCGTGTCGTAAATGGGAATTAAGAACCAAATGTATTCGCCCGTTAAATCACCCAAAAGCCCTCGTTTCAACCCTATACATATCTTCTCCTTTTGGGAGAGGGATTTCAGGAAGTTATATTCCTCCTTTAATCCCATGACATCCAACTTATTTTCCATTTCCTTCCACAGTTCTGGAGAAATTGACTCTATATCACTTCTTCTGGCTGCCCTTCCTTCTTTCATAAATCTTGCGGCCTGCCTCAGTACCAGGGGATCTGCATGAGGCAGCAATTCCTTGAGAGATGACTGAACTTTGACGGAGAGTTCATTAATCAGGCGGGAGAGAGTTGTAGTAAATGAGGTAAATTGCGCCCCCATCCTTGAAATAATGAGCTTTCTTCCAGATTCCATTTCGAGGGAAAGCGCATAATCTTCTTCATTAATTTTGGAGAGGCTGCTGTAAGGAATCCTGAAGATTTCTCCTCTCTCAGGTATTATTACCATCGCCGTTTCATACAGGCGTGGCTCGCATTTCCCTTTTTGCAATTCCGCTTCATTTTCATCATAGTAAATGAATTCTGCTTCTACACCGGATTTTTTTAGTGTTTCCTGCATGAGCATATCCTTCAAAAGCATTTCATTTCGCAACTTTGATAGATACCTCAGAAAATCCTCATATTTATATCCAAGGTTGGAAAGGATGAGTTTTTCTCCAGAGGATAAAGCCAGATAAATCTTGTAGTCTTTATCAGAAACCTCGAAGATATCTCGATATGAAATAAATAGCACTTCACCAAACTTTGGGAGAATAGAGATATTTTCTTCTCCAAGTCGAACTTGAGCATCCCCAGATGCTATCTCTCGTCCATTTTCGTCACCTAAATAATAATTCAAGGGGCATTCCATAATAATTGTTTCTTCCTTTTCTTCATCCATATTGTTTACCTTCCTGACCAGCCCTAAGATATGCAACAATTCTTCGTTTATAAAAATTTTTATGATATTCCTGCTGACTTGTTCGCCTTAATAGAAGCGGACAGATTATTGAAAAACATGGAAAAATTCATCTGTACAATGCTAAATTTAATGTCTATACAATATGAATAAAATTTTAATTGAATTGCTGATTATATCATCATGCTGGACAGAAGCGTTGTAGACAATTTTCTAAAAGATGAGCTGGAGGGAATAAAA
>CAZHBO010000110.1:0-5184 GCA_964530745.1 uncultured Thermoplasmatales archaeon
CCTCCCTCATTTTTCTCACTGAATATAGAGTGAATGGTTGTTTCATAAATATTTCTGAAGATTTTTATGGCTCGGTAATAAAATATAAGCCATATACATCTATCTTTTCATTCTACTATAAATTTTACTTCTCAGCCCTACATCAAGAAACAAGACTAGTTTGTTATCTTCATCAATTTCATATACAATTCTATACTTACCAATTCTTTTCTTCCAGAAACCTTTTAGCCCTCCAACCAACTGAACGCCGGAATAGGGATTACTAAGGATTTCTTTCACACTTTCTGCAATTCTCTCTTTTACATCTTTTGGAAAAACTTTTACACTCTTAATAAAACTCTTTGATAGGCGGGCTGTGTAACTCATATTAACAGCTCATCGATTTCATCTACGTTGGCATCAACGTATTCCCCCCGATTTATCTCCCCTATGCTGTGCTTGATTCTTCTCAGAGTTTCTTTATCCATAAGAATTTCCAACGTTTCCAGAATACGAGTAATCTCATAGTGTGCTTGATACATTTCATCAAGTATTTCTTTCGGGATTTCTATGGTATCTTTTTCCATGATTAAAATAAATACTAGCATATATAAAAGTCTTGCTTAATTAATGAATAAGGGGAAATGCAGGATTAAAATGAAAAGTGAGTTATATTAGGAAATAATTCACTTTCAATGGATGTTGTCATTGAAGGAAAAGCTTTCATTAATGGAGAGATAAAAAAATGTTGCATTGGTATTGAAGAAGGAAAAATTGTTTCCATAAAAAAAATTTTGCATGGAAAAAAGCATTATGATTGCGGAGATGCTCTACTATTTCCTGCTGCCATCGATGTCCATGTTCATTTCCGTGACCCAGGTATGACCGAAAAGGAAGACTTTTTTACGGGGACAAGGGCGGCAGCATATGGAGGCATCTCCTGCATTTTTGACATGCCAAATAATTCCCCTCCAACCATAAGAAAGGAATATTTGGAAAAGAAAGTGAGAGTTGCAAGAAATAAAGCGTGTGTTGATTTTGCCTTTTATGGCGGCATTGGAAAGGGAAGTAATGTTGAAGCCCTTGCAAAAATATGTAAGGCTTTCAAAATATACTTATGCAAATCAAATGAGATTTTTGTTCCCCTGGAAAAATTAAGGGATATATTAAAAAGGGTTAAAAAGACGGGGAAAATTCTTGCAATACATGCAGAAGATGAAAAATGCTTGATAAAGGATAAAGCTTCCGATTTAGCAGAGTATGAAAAAAGGAGACCGATTAAATGCGAGATTTCAGCCCTTCACCAAATCATAAAAAGCAATGAAGAGATTGGCGCGCCCATCCACATTTGCCATATTTCTTCTTTGCAGGGGATTGAAATTGCACATAAAAAAGCAAGCATTGGCATCACACCTCACCACATGCTTTTATCCTCCTCATCATCCTTCTCTCTTCCAGCAATGGGAAAAGTAAATCCACCTTTGAGGAACGATGAAGAGAGAAAAAAGTTGTGGAATGCAATGAAAAATGGTATGATAAGTATAATTGAATCGGATCATGCTCCTCATTTATTGCAAGAAAAGGAGAGATTCCAGGATGCTCCCCCTGGAATGCCGGGAGTTGATGCTATGCTTCCCATTCTTTTATTCATGGTAAAGAAAGGAAAAATTTCCCTTTCCCTTGTTCATTCTTTGATGTGCAGCAACCCCGCACGCATCTTTGGCATAAAAAAAGGAAAAATAGAAGTTGGGAGGGATGCAGATATTCTAGCTATTAATTTTAAAGAGAAAGAAGTAGTTTCCCATTCCAAATGCGGATGGAGTTGCTATGAAGGATGGAAAGGGGTCTATCCCTCCCACTTCTGGCTTAGAGGAGAAAGAATTATAGAGGAAGGAGAGTTTACAGGCTTTAAAAGCATGGGTAAGATGATTCCATGAGCATACCAAATATTCCAGAATGGCTTCAGGTTTTTATTGTTTCAATGATTCCCATTTCAGAGTTGAGGGGAGCAATTCCCCTTGGGCTAATCAATGGAATGCAGTGGTGGGAAGTTTATATCATTGCCGTCATAGGAAATATTTTGCCAGTGCCATTCATTCTAAAACTTCTTTATCCGGTAGAAAAATTTTTAAGGAAATGGAAGAAATGGGATGCCTTTTTTTCATGGCTTTTTGAGCATACCCGCAAAAGGACAGAGGAAAAAATAAAAAAATGGGAGTCAATAGGTTTAATTCTTTTTGTTGCCACTCCTTTGCCAGTTACGGGAGCGTGGACAGGTTCGCTTGCTGCCTATTTGTTCAACCTTGAATTTAGGCGTTCTTTGCTATGCATTATCACTGGAGTTTTGATTGCAGGAGTTATTGTTACAACAGCTATGCTCGCTGGCATAAGAATATTTTTTTAATAAAAACGCAAGATTTAAATTTAGCAAATTGTTAGCAAAACGATAATATGAGTAAGCCTATAGGCGTAAGGATAGATGAAAAACAGGAGAAAGTTTGGAATACTTTTAAAGAATTTGTAGGGAAAAAATATGGGAAAAAGCATACCGTTTTGGGAAATGAATTAATGAAAGCACTGCAATTATATTTAGAGCTAAATACCAAGTCAGAAAGGAAAAAGTTGGATAAGATAGAAACTCAATTTATTACACAAAGAGCGGGAGATATAGAAATAAAATCAATAAAGGAAAATTCTTATGATTTGCTTAATACAATCATTTCAATAAAGGGATATCTGGATGCATTGGATTACAAATATCACAGTAAAGGAAAACCCATTCCCGTAGAGGAAAGGGCAAAGATAAACAAAATAAAGCAGCATTTGGCAAAGGCACAAGAAATTTTACAGGATAGAATAGAAAGAATAGGTTAATGTGAAGCGAATAGGTTTCATTGTCAATCCCATTGCTGGCATGGGTGGGCGCGTTGGGCTAAAGGGAACAGATGGAGTGGTAAAGGAAGCAATAGAAAGAGGAGCAAAACCTGTTGCGGCAGAAAGAGCAAAGGAATTTTTATGCAACATCAAAAAAAAATTTGAAATATGGACATGCTCTCCACCAATGGGTGCAGATGTTGCCAAAAAATATTTTCATGATTTAAGAATTGTATATGAGCCATCTTCTCCCACAACTGCTCAAGACACCATGAATGCTGCAAGAAATATGGAGGAATGCGATATTCTTGTTTTCGTTGGAGGGGATGGTACAGCCGCCGATGTTTTAAATGCTGTTGGGAAAAAAATGCCTGTTTTAGGTGTTCCTGCAGGAGTGAAAATGTATTCAGCAGTTTTTGCATACACACCAAGGCATGCAGCAGAGATTGTTGATGAATTTGCTGATGAACTGCCTTTAGAAGAGAGGGAGGTTGTTGATGTTGATGAGGAAGCATTCAGAAAAGGAAATTTGGTTCTTTCCATTAAAGGATACATGATTGTGCCTGTACATAAAAGCGTGCAAGCCTCGAAGATGTACAGTGAGGAAAGCGAATCAAAGAGAATAATAGCAGAATATGTTGTTGAGTCCATGGATGATGATACAGTATACATAATTGGAAGTGGGAGCACTACATATGAAGTAAAAAAATTGCTTAATATCGAGGGAACATTTTTGGGAATTGATGTTGTGAAGGGGAAAAAGCTTATCTGCAAGGATGCCTCTGAGGAAGAAATAAAAAAAGCGTTGGGAGTTAAAAATAAAATCTTAATAAGCCCATTGGGCGGTCATGGCTTTATTTTCGGCAGAGGAAACGAGCAGATAAGTGCGGAAATAATAAAAAAAGTTGGCAAGGAAAATATTATGGTCATCTCATCTCCAGAGAAATTGGCATCTCTTCCATCTCTTAAAGTTGATACAGGCGATGCAGAATTGGATGAATCATTGCATGGATACATTGAAGTTATAACCGGCTATAAGGAAAAAAAGATAATGAGGGTTGAGTAGCTATAATCTCTTTTTGATAACTTCCGCTAATCTTTTTATTCCTTCCCTTATCTCCTCATCCGACGGATTTGAAAAATTGAGTCTCATTGCATTCCTTCCCCCTTCATCTGTGTAAAATGCCCTTCCATGGACATAGGCAACTCCTTTTTGTATTGCTTCATTCACCATCTCCGCTGTATCAATATGCTCTGGAAGTGTAGCCCATAAGAACATTCCTCCATGAGGGTGTGTCCATGTGCAGCCATCCGGGAAATACTCCTCCAAGGATTCAAGCATGACGTCCCTCTTTCTCCTATACATTTCAATTATTTTTGGTATATGCTTCTCTATGAAACCATTTTTTATGAAATGGTATGCAATTAATTGGGTGAAGGTGGGAGTGCATAAATCAATGGATTGCTTTGCAATCACCATCTTTCTTGCTATATCCTGTGGAGCGACAACATAAGCAAGGCGGAAGCCGGGAGCGAGTATTTTTGAAAATGTTGCCATATAAATGACATTTTCATCATATGCTTTTATAGGCTTCAATGGTTTACCTTCGAAACGAAGCTTGCCATAAGGATCATCTTCAATGATTATGAGATCATTTTCTTTCGCAATCTCAACAATTCGCTTTCTTCTATCCTCAGACATTACCACTCCAGCAGGATTCTGGAAGGTAGGAACAGTATAGATAATTTTTGAACTCTCCCCCTTCTTTTTGCTTTCTTTAATTTTTTCCTCTAATATTTCTACATCCATTCCATTCTCATCCAATGGAACTCCAACAAATTTTGCCCCATATGCACGGAATGCATTTATACCCCCTAAATAAGTAGGCAAGCCAAGGAAAACCACATCCCCTACATTTAAAAAAACACGTCCAGCTAGATCTAAAGCCTGCTGAGAGCCTACAGTAATGAACACATTCTCGACGGATGCTTTAATATCATCTTTTCTAACCATTGATGCCACTTCTTCTCTAAATTCCCTTATTCCAGGTGTGGGACCATATTGAAGGGCACGAGCTCCATCTTTTTCAAGTATTGTAGTGATAATTTCTTGCACTTCCTTAATAGGAAATGCCTTCGGATTTGGCAACCCACCAGCTAGTGATATAACCCCTGGCTGTTGAGAAATCTCCAGCAATTCTCTGATTTCAGAGGCTTTAAGCATTTTTGCATTATTCGAGTATAATTTTGTGAAATCCATCATGGCATAAATGCACATTTTCCTTAAATGTATTACTTGATGAATGACAACACGGCACACTCATTTATTGT
>CAZHBO010000111.1:0-5155 GCA_964530745.1 uncultured Thermoplasmatales archaeon
GAAACAGTATAGAAAAGAATTATATAAAATTTTCCATTTCAAATTTTTTTGAAATAGCTAATCTTTTCTTTTGACCTTTAAAGTCAGTCCTTTTTTGTCAATAACTAAAACCTCTTCCCCTTCCTTTATTTCCTCCTCACTCTCAGCCTGCCATATCTCCCCTCTTATTTTTATCTGCCCCTTTGGATGTATATTGGTTATAGCAATTCCTTCCATACCGATCAATTCCTCCTCTCCTATCCTTGGTTTTGCCCTTCTTATTCTCAAAGAGGCAGTGATGGCATATGCAAAAAAAATGCTCAATGCTACAGCAACAATAATGCTTCCTATGCGAAATGAAACATACCAGTTCTTTGGCATTTGGTACAATGCATCTGTTGCTGGAAGGAGAACAATTCCAAAGATGAATGTTATTATTGCTGCTGTTATCCAGAAGCCAAAAGTGGGAGTATGAGCCTCAATTATCATAAAAATGAAGGCAATGATGAGTAACAAAATCCCAGCAGCATTAACGCCGATATAGGAAAGACCATACAAGGCGAGGATTAAGCAAATTGCGCCCATTACTTCTGGCAAATGAAATCCTGGTGAAAGGAAGCCAAAAATTAAGCCTATGATGCCTATGGTAAAAAGAAGGGAAGCAATTTGAGGGTCAGTTAAGTAATTTACAAATTTATCTCTTAAATTCCATTTTATTTTAACTATCTTTGCCCCTTCAAAATCAAGTGTAACATTTTTTCCATTTATATTTATCTGCATCCCCTGAGCTTTTTCCAGCAATGATGTAACATTCTCAGCAACAATTTCAATGATTCCCATCTGCAAGGCTTTTTCTGGAGTTAAAGCAAGATTCTCTGTCACAAATTTCATTGCTGCAGTTTCATTTCTAGCTGTTTTGTTGGCAATTGCTTTTATTTTTGCAGTATATGCATTTATTTCTTTTTGTGGTGCTTCCTCAGGCATACCAGTTGCTGGATTTATTATCCTTGGCTGGCAAGCTCCGATAGCTGTTGATGGAGCCATTGCCGCTAGATGAGATGCTAAAAGAATGAATGTGCCTGCTGAAAATGCATTGGCGCCTTGAGGGGCAACATAGATTATGATGGGAATTTTTGCACTGTATATTTTTTTGATGATATTCTCCATTGAGGTGGATATTCCTCCTGGCGTATCAAGCATTATTATCAAAGCCTCTGCTTTTTCTTTATTTGCCATATCAATTGCTTTTTCAAATTGATTTTCAGTTCCCCCAGCAATCATTCCCTCTATTTCTGCAACATATACTTTTTTCTCCTCCGCTTTAGAAACTGGAATGAATGAAATGAAAATGAGAATTAAAGCGATGATACATAATTTCTTCACATTGCTATATTAAGATTGAATATAAACATTTTTCATTTTACATAGATTTCAAAAGATGGAGGATTTTGGATGCATCTCTTTACAGCACACAATTCAGCTGCCCTTACGACGGCATCTTTATACTGCTCTGGAAACTCTGGAGGAAGGCAAATTTCAATCTTTATTTTATCAATTATTTTTTTTCTGCCTCTTTCGGCCTTCAAAATTAATTTTATTCCATCTGTATCTATATTTCTTTCCTGGCAAAAAGAAAGGACATATATGCCAGAGCATGTTCCAATGGAAGCCAGGAATAAATCAAAAGGTTGTGGAGCTGAGTTATCACCTCCAGCATATCTGGGCTGGTCAGTTTTAATTACAAAATTGTCATAAACTGCGTTAACTTTTTTGTTGCCACCAAAAACTATTTCCATTTCCATTTTCTCTTGGAGAGAAATGATGATGCATATATAATTTTTATCTAACGTATTTTGTAGGAGGTGAGGATAAAATGGAGGGCTAAAAAATATAACAGAGATGCAAGGAATTGCACCCTCAAAGATATCTCAACACTGCCAATCTTTCATTCTACCTCAATCTATTTCGATGTTTGTTTGAAAAGTTTTATAAATCATAATGCAATTATTACGCCGTAATATATAAGGGGGAATGAGTGGAATTGACTTTTCTCCTCCTTTTGCCCTCATTCCCCTGCCTCCCTTTAATTTTTAGAATAAATGAAGTAAGTTAAGGAATATTCCTATGCCAAATATGATTATAAGGATTAAAAGAATTGTGACTGCAAACTTTATGACTTTCCATCCAATGATGGCAAGAAAAATAATTACGATGAATATCAGCCAGAGGGGAATATGAATTGCCATAAAATGTTATACAAAGGAAGTATAAAAATTAAGCGTGGCATGCTTTACCAAGTTAAAGTTTAAAAAGGAAACTGCATTGCATTTCCATGGCTCTCACAGAAATCATTTTTCATGGTCGCGGTGGGCAGGGAGCTGTAACTGCTGCAAACATTCTAGCATCATCTGCCATAAAATCAGGAAATAAAGGTGTGCAAACATTTCCATTATTTGGTGCTGAGCGGAGGGGGGCACCAGTAAAAGCATTTGCTCGCATTTCCGATGAGGAAATTTATGTAAGGAGTCAAATTTATGAGCCTGACATAGTTGTTGTCCTCGATACAGGCATAATGGATAGCGTTGATGTAACTGCTGGCTTAAAAAAAGATGGCATCATTATTCTCAACACTCCTCGCTCTCCTGAGGAAATTGACATGCCCTTTACCATAGCAACTGTTGATGCAACTTCCATTGCAATAGAAAGAGGCATTAAAGTTGGTGGGATTCCTGTAGTTAATACACCCATAGTTGGAACTTTGCCAAGGGTGATGAAAAATTTGAGTATTGAGAAGGTAAAGGAAGCAATAATGGAGAGGTGGAAAGGAGATGCTGGCAAGAAAAATGCACTTGCAGCAGAAGATGCATATAAAACGGTGAGGATAAAATGAAAACGACTTTATCAATACCAAAAAAGGGGGCGATGGGAAAGACAGGTAGCTGGAGAGTTTTCCGTCCGATTTTTGACAAAGAAAAATGCATTAAATGCTGGAGATGCTGGATTTTTTGCCCTGAGGCGGCAATAGCAAGGAATGAATTTCCATTAATTGATTACGAGTATTGCAAAGGGTGCGGCGTATGCGCCAATGAATGCCCTACAAAAGCAATAAAAATGAGGAGGGAGGAAAAATGATAATTATAGATACTGCAAACCATATAGCTGCACTGGCTGCAAAACTTTCTCGACCGCAAGTCATAGCTGCTTATCCAATAACTCCCCAGACAACGATTGTCGAGCGCCTTGCCGAATATGTTGAGCAAGGAGAGCTAAAGGCGGAATATATTCGTGTTGAGTCGGAGCATTCTGCAATGACGGCATGTATATCTGCCTCTGCCACTGGAGCAAGGACATTTACTGCCACATCTGCCCATGGATTGTTATTAATGCATGAAATGTTGCACTGGGCAGGACTGGCTAGACTGCCAATTGTTATGGTGAATGTTAATCGTGCTATTGGTCCAGGATGGAGCATATGGAGTGACTGCAATGATTCAATGTCCCAACGTGACACAGGTTGGCTTCAATTTTATTGTTCAAGCAATCAAGAAGTTTTAGACACAGTCATACAGGCATATATGGTGGGCGAGCATAAAGATGTATATCTTCCTGTAATGATAAACTACGATGGCTTCATTCTTTCCCATACATCAATGCCAGTTGATGTTCCTTCGCAGGAGGAGGTAGATAAAATTCTGCCCCCTTATGAGCCTCCTTGGAAATTGGATGTAGAAAATCCAATGACTCATGGAAATATAATTGGACCAGATTATTACATGGAAGTGAGATATGACATGCATCAATCAATGGAAAAAGCGAAAAAAGTAATTGAGCAGGTAGACAAAAAATGGAAGCAGAATTTTGGAAGGGAATATGGACTCATTGAAAAATACAAATGTGATGATGCAGATTATATTTTCGTGGCAATGGCCGCCATAGGAGCAGAGGCAAGGGAGGCTGTTGATAGGCTTCGTAACAAAGGAGAGAGAGTTGGTCTTGCTCGCCTGCGCGTTTTCCGTCCTTTCCCTAAAGAGGAGCTACAAAAAATTGCGGAAAATGCAGGGCTGATAGTCATTGATAGGGACATATCTATAGGAATGGGTGGTGCTGTATTTTCAGAGATAAAAGCAAATGTGGAAGGAGAAGTTTATAGTTTCATAGCAGGCTTGGGTGGCAGAGACGTTACCTATAAAGATATTGAAAGGATGTATGAACTTGCTAAGGAAAAAAAGGATGGATGGTATTCCATTGAGGTGAAATAATGGCAATAAAAGATTTGCCTAAAGAAGAATATGTCCTGCAGGGAAATGCTGCTTGTCCAGGATGCCCTGCAACTGTAGCCCTCAGAATAGTCCTTAAAGCATTGGGCAAAAAAACCATTATATCTGTTCCGGCATGTTGTAGTGCAGTCATTCAATCTTTGTACCCAAAATCATCCTTTGCAATTCCAACAATGAATATTGCATTTGAGGCAGCGGCTGCATCCGCCTCTGGCATAACAGCAGCATTGAAAGCATTGGGGAAGGAAGATGTAATATCCCTAGCGTGGGCAGGAGATGGAGGTAGTTATGACATTGGCTTACAGGCAATGAGCGGGGCATTTGAGCGAGGAACGAATTTTATTTATATTTGCTACAACAATCAGATGTATTCCAATACAGGCATACAGAGGAGTGGGGCAACGCCCTATGGAGCATGGACAACAACAACATGGAGTGGAAAAAAAGAGCGACAGAAGAATCTAGGGGAGATAGCAATGGCACATCACATTCCTTATGTCGCGATGGCAACAATCGCATATCCAGAAGATTTGTATAAAAAGGTGCTAAAGGCTAAAGAGATAAAGGGTCCTCGCTATCTTGAAATTCTCTGCCCATGCCCACCTGGCTGGAGATTTGATATGAGCAAAACAATTGAGATATCACGTTTGGCAGTAGAAACGGGCTCATGGCTTTTGTATGAATTTGAAAATGAAAAATTAAAATTCAATGGAGTTACAAAGGCGATAATGGAAGGAAAAAGGGAGCCGAAGCCGATAGAAGATTGGCTGAAAATGCAAGGTCGTTTCCGCCACCTGACAGATAAGGATATGAAGGAAATAGAGAAAGAACTGCAGGAAAGATGGGAATACTATAAAAAATTGGCAGAGATATTTTAGCTATTAACTACAGAAAACAGC
>CAZHBO010000112.1:0-5151 GCA_964530745.1 uncultured Thermoplasmatales archaeon
TTATAAAAATTGCACATGACTTTATAAATATTGACTCGAGATTGCTTCCCTCACTTTATTACTTCAACTGGCAAATGCTCTTTAAGATAGTTTAAAAATCTATGAAAAAGTTCTTCTTTTATTCTTCCCTTGATTTTTATGTCAACGGCATGCTTTTTCTTTGGATGAACTTTTTTAACTATTATTTCAGCAATGCTTTTATTATCCATTGCTTGTAACTCAATTGTTTTCCCTTTCTTTGTATGGTAAGCCATATCTGCCAACATTTCTATGGTCTTTCTTATATCATTTCCTTTTTCAGGATGCTCGTATATTACTTTTCCATCTAAAACTATCTTCATCATATTCTTAAACTTCGCCTTTGCCAGTGCCCTCGCCATTAACTCAGCAGTTGGAATAATTTCAAAATTTTCCTCAATTTTTTTGTAACCGGTCAAATCTTCAATCTTTTTAAGAAAAAAATTGGAAGGGACAACACTCTTTTCCACATTTATATCTAAAGATAGCTCAATATTTTTAAGGAATTTTTCCTCTTTCTCAACATGAAATTTTTTTACTTTATGGATGGGTGGTGTAGCATTTATCCACTTCATTACTTCTGTTGGCGAATAAACCCATGGTGGCTCTGCAAAATCAGATTTATATCTTCCCATATTATTAAACCCTATTTCTTTTTAAATTTTTAACCTCTCAATAAAATTCCTTTACAAGTTTCTTTACTCTTTCCTTAACATTTTTTCCTTCATAAGCATCTTTTATCAAATCTGCAATTTCTTCCATCTCTCTTTCTTTCATTCCAATATGTGTGACTTCAGCAACACCTATGCGTCCAGAAATATCAATAAAAATATTTTGCTTTTCCAGCATTCTGCAAAATGATTGAGAATCTTTTATATCCAGCAGAATTTGATGCGACTCTGTAAAACCTTTCTGTGCAAATTTTACGGGGATATTGTTCTCATAAAGGCGGGAGGCAAGACTCTTTGCATTTTTGATTACTTGGCTTGCATATTTTTTGCCATTAAAAAGCATTTCTTCAAGAACAATTCCCAGGGCAGCAATTCTGTTTGGGTGAGGGTTATCTACTAAGCCAATACCTTCTTCAAAACTAAAACACAGCATTTTTTCCAAACTTTCTGCTTTTTCTTCAGAATTTGTTACAACCACACCTCCCTGAGGTCCAGGAAATGATTTATGGGTAGAGCCAATCATCACATCTGCCCCCTCTTTCAAAGGCTGCTGAAATTTTCCTCCTGCTATTAATCCCAAGACATGAGATGCATCATATGCCAAAGTTCCATATTCCCTCGCTTTTTTTAATTCTTTGACGGGATGAGGAAAGGGAAAGACAGATGCACCCAGGAGAGTTAGCAAGGGCTTTTCCTTTTCAATTACATCTAATGCTTCTTTGACTTTTATTTCATAATTTCTTGCTGGCAGGGATATGAATTCCCTTTCAAACTTTTCATAACCAAATGGATAACCCCCTTCTTCCTTTGGTATTCCTGCAACTTTATCCCCACACTTGGTAAAGGAAAAAAGGACGGCAAGGTCGCAGATATTGCCTGAGATGGGAGTAATGAATGCATATTTGGCATGAAACAATTTCTTTGCTAATCTTTCTACTTCTAAAAAAATTTCGTTGGCATGGAGGGAGCCACCATACCACTTATCGCCATATCTACCAGCCAAATCGCTTGCCAATGCGTTTAAGGCATCTGCAGATATCCTATTTTCTGATGCAATTAAATTTAAGCTGGAGAGACGATAATTCTCATGCTTTTTAATAATGGATGCAATCATAAATAGAAATGGAAAATGTGTTTAAATACATTCAAGACTTCTTCTTTTTCCATAAAAATGCGATGATAATGAGAAATATTATGAATGCAACAACTGCTACTAAACCTCCAGCACCTCCTTTCTCTGTGCTTTTAAGAATGAGAGGCACTGTTATTTCCTTTTCGCCCCAATCTGGATTTGCAGTTGGGAAATATTTTATCCTTAAGATGCCTTCCTCACTTCCTTTTCCTTGAAATGTCACTGTAACTGTTTTTTCATTATCGCCGGAGTAAGAGGAAGGTATGATTACCTGTTGAGGTGAGAAAGAAATCTTCCAGTTATCTGTTATATTTTCCACTTCAAAATTGACTGTGATATCTCCATTGCATGCATTTGTAAGGTTGAGATAACATCTTTTGCTCTCCCCTTCCTTTAATTTTATGGTGGAAGGAGAAAGTGAAGCAATAACTCCTTTATCCTGAAAATCTTGTCGTATACTCACACTTTTTTCATCCTCGCTTCCTTTGATTAAAAAGCTTCCATTGGTGTATACATGTATTTTGAATGAAGAATCAACATATGCTTCCACCTCTTTATGAGGGGTTAGTGTGATGGGAATCGTCCTCGATTTTTCTCCTCCAAAAAATCCTTCAAAAATTTTTTCAGGTGCAATACTGAATGAAGACTCAGATGGCGTAATATAAATCCAATCGGGAACATCTTTTATTTCGATGTAGATATTCAGTGGAAATAAAAAAATTGCACCAAATCCCCATGTAAAAGTAATGTTGGCATCTATAGTCTCCGTTTTCAGGGGTTTTAGTGGGGGTACATCTTCTACTTCCACACTCAATTCTGATGAAACAAAACAGGCATTTGCTATTGGAATAAAAAACAGGAGAATGGCAAGTAATGGGAGAATCTTTACTGACATCATGTTCATTTATCCGAGGAGGGTATAATAAATTTTTCATCAGCATGGGCAAATTTTTTATCCCCTCTTTGTTACACTTCTCATGCTATGTCCTAAATGTGGCTCCCTTTTATACCCAAAAGGAGATGAGATGGAATGCAGAAAGTGCGGGTATAAGAGAAAAAAACAGGAGAGAGTTATTGTTTCCAAGAGAGAGGAAAAGGACCTTACCATCATAGAAAAGGATGTCTCTCTTTTACCAAAAACGAAAGTGAGATGCCCTAAATGCGGGAATAACGAAGCCTACTGGATTTTAAGACAAACAAGAGCATCTGATGAGCCGGAGACGAGAATCTATACCTGCACAAAATGCGGTCATAAATGGAGAGAGTATTAATAGGGTGTAAGTTGAGGATGCCAGTCCCATTGATTAAAACGCCCAGGAATATGATATGGTAAGCCAATTATTGCAAAGATTCTCCATTTAATGCCAATATAGTCACTCCAATAATTTGCATCCCATGTGCTTCCATAATCATCCCTCGCATTTTGCGCATTTTCTATAAAATTATTTTTTGTTATTCTATTTCCTTCAGACCTCCAACCAATATAAATGCCGTAATGCTCATTCCCTTCCACATTATTTCTTATGAAAATATTATCATCAGCATTGACAAACTGTGGACCATGCTCATTCCTTAAGAATTCATTTCTAGCAATGAAATTTTCATGGCAGTTGTATAGATATATGCTGTACCAATTTCCCTCAAAGGAATTATTGATAATATTACTCCCTCCAGATGCATCCAGCCATAGGGAATACCATCTATTTCTATAAAATAAATTTTTACGAATGCTTAAATTTGGCGAGTTTTCGCTCCACACTCCATACCAGTTATCATCAAAGATGTTATGAATTATGTGCATGCCCTCACAATTATTTATCAGTAGCGCATATTCATTTTTTGAAAAAACAGCATCTTTCAAATTACTTTCCGATGCATTTATCAGCCATATTCCCCATGCATATGAAGATATGCTCACATTCACAATTTTTTCTTTATATGCCAAGCCTTTTATACCTACATTTTGTTTTTTATAGGTAGATTGTATTGTAAAATTCTCTATTTTTACACTGGGAGCAAAAATAGTTATTCCATCTCCATTGCTTTGTATTATAGTATCCTCCTTCCTTTCCCCAAGTAGAGAAATTGTTTTGGGAATAATGATATCCCCTCCATAAACGCCAGAATATACAAAAATGGTGTCTCCAGGAAGGGAGTCACTAATTGCCATTTGAATGCTGGTATAATTTCCTGGTCCAGAGCCACCAACATGCAATACCCTTCCATCATTCTGGCTGGTAGCGGCAAAATTTCCAGCATAAAGAGTAGGGTCTCCAAAGAGTATAAGCTCTTCTGCAGCCTTTATATGAAAACTCTCACCAACGCCATGGTGCCACTCAAATGCATTTAAGTATCCCGTAATAGCATTTCTCCATATCTCTCCCAAGACCTTTGTTTTGCTGTATTCTTTAAAAAGACGGACATGAAGATTTCCAAGATAGAAGGAAGTAACATTTTTTCCATGTCCTGTCCAACACAAACCAGTTGAGCCAATGGAAGCAATTGCCCCATACCTTGCTTTGACAAACATCCAGTTAAAGCATTCTTTAGTTTGATTAAACTGAGCGAGACGGGCACCAGAAGTAAGGACGATTGGAAGTTTTTGTTTATTATTCAAAAGGCGGATATTCCAGTTATAATAGTAAATCCATTTTTCATCATCATATGGGTGAGTCGCCCATAAATGATGGGCTCCTGCTCCTTCAAATACGGCAAAACCTGCTCCTTCATTTATTGCATCTGATATTGTTTTCATGTTTAATCCAGTTGATGGGTAAAGTGTAATGGGATGAAAATCGGGCATCTGCTTTATTATTTCTTCCTCTAAATATTCCCCTTCAGCGATATTGCCACATGGGTCATTTGGATATGAATCTCCTCCACAAAGAATAAGATTGTTAAACCATTCATCCTTTGGTGTCTCTTCGTACATACAAATTTTATCCACCACTCTCTTAACCTCTCCTCTATTTCTGCAAGGAAGCCGTCCTATTGCAACATCAGGATAAAGATCTATGTCATCTGTTTTTTTTCCTTCATTTGTTTCATGATCATACTCTCCATAATAGCCATTATTGTTACTATCCCATGTGCTAAAATTTCCATTTGCATCATAGATGTCTGCGAAATACAAATCGCTGATGAATCGCCTTTCATACTCCCATGAAGAACTCCTATCATTAAGATATGCATATCTAACTGGCAAAAACCATTCCTCCTTTATTCCAGGTTTTCTTCCTCCAACCAGCAAAACATATTTTATTCCCCACTGCTCTATGGCATTTTTAATGAAATATTTCACCTTCTCAGCATCATCTCTTCCTTGGGTAG
>CAZHBO010000113.1:0-5149 GCA_964530745.1 uncultured Thermoplasmatales archaeon
TTTCTTCCCTACGCTAGAGGAATTAATCATCCTTTATAAAGTATATCTGACAAACATCGAAGGATATAGGACAAATGTAGAACAATCAACAACATTACATATCCCTTTTTCATTACATCTCATGCTTTTACTTGCCATCCTAGACGGCTGGGGTTACAGGGAAGAGAGATATGGAAATGCAATAGCGTATGCCCATACTCCAAACATGAACTCATTTATTAAAAAATATCCTTTTACTGTTCTTCAGGCAGGAGGAACTGCTGTTGGACTTCCAGAAGGGCAGATGGGAAATTCTGAGGTGGGGCATATCAATATAGGGGCAGGTAGAATAGTTTACCAAGATTCTCTTCGCATATTAAAGGCGATAGAAGATGGAAGTTTTTTTGAGAATAGGGTATTAAAAAAAGCAATGGAAAAAGCAAAGAAAACTAAGCTTCATTTAATTGGTTTGATAGGTCCAGGAGGTGTGCATGCCTTACCAGAGCATTTATTCGCCCTATTAAAAATGGCGAAGGAAAATGGGTTAAAAAATGTAGCTATTCATTGCTTTACAGATGGGAGGGATACACCTCCAAAAAGCGCTCTGGAATATGTCCGGCAGATACAAAGAAAGATAGATGAAATTGGGATTGGAGAAATAGCAACAATAGTTGGCAGATATTATGCAATGGACAGAGATAAGAGATGGGAGCGCACAAAGAAAGCATATGAAATGCTTACCCAGGGAAAAGGGAGAAAGGCAGAAAATGCAGAAGAGGCGGTAAAAGAAGCATATGAAAAGGGAGAGACAGATGAATTTATACAGCCAACAGTGGTTAAAAAAACAAGTATTAAAGATGGTGATGTTGTAATCTTTTTCAATTTCCGTCCTGATAGAACCAGGCAACTTACACAAGCTTTTGTTGACAGCAAATTCAAAGAATTTGAAAGAAAGAAATTAAATTTGCATTTTGTTACTATGACAAGATACATGGATGGATTGGAGGTAGAGATCGCATTTGATAAAGTAATGTTGAAAAACACTTTTGGTGAGGTAATATCAAAGAATGGAATGATGCAACTTCGCATTGCAGAGACCGAGAAATATGCTCATGTCACATTCTTTTTCAATGGAGGCAGAGAGAAGCCATTTGATGGTGAGGAGAGATGTTTAATTCCCTCACCCAAAGTAGCAACTTATGACATGAAACCAGAGATGAGTGCATATGAGGTTACCAGGGAAGTAATAAAGAAAATAAGGGAAAAAAAATATGATGTCATTGTTTTAAACTATGCAAACCCAGACATGGTTGGTCACACAGGCGTATGGGAAGCAGCAGTTAAAGCTGTAGAGGTTGTAGATGAATGTATTGGAAAGGTTATTGATGCTGTTTTGGAACAGAAAGGAATTGCAATAATTACTGCTGACCATGGAAATGCTGAAGAAATGCTGGAAGATGGGAATCCAAAGACAGCACATACAACAAATCCAGTGCCATTCATTTTAGTGGGTAAAGAAGCAAAATTAAGGAAAGGGAATCTTGGGGATATAGCACCGACAATGCTTGATTTACTTGGCATAAAAAAGCCAAAGGAAATGACGGGAAAAAGTTTAATAGAGAGAAAAATTTAATTATCTTCTATTATTCGGTTTTTTATGAATAAGAAATTTAATGCAGGAATAGGTATTTTGATGATAGTGGCATTACTGTCTAGCTTTTTGCTAATGGAAGTCATCAGTAATGTATCTGGTGATAAGACATTAAATCCTGTTGAAGGTGCATATGTTGCCTTGGAATGGAGAGATGTAGACCATAGTTATAACAATGCAACTTTCACAAATTCCATTGGCTATTATGAAATGAATGTTGCAGAAGGAGAAATAAACGTAACCGCCTCATTTGCCAATATATCTGGTAATAAAATAATATGGGTTAATAATTACACTGGAAATTTTAGCATTTCTGGCATTGTATGGAAAAATATCACACTGCCCGGTTTTCCAGATGATGACACAAAAATAAAAGGGCATGTATATGATAATGAAACAAAAAATCCAATTTATGCAAATATAAGCATTACATTTTTCATGTCTTCTGGCAGCTATTTTGTTGGAGCAAATTCTACACAAACAAATGGTTCAGGATACTATGAGATAAATTTACCTCCTTCCAATGTAACAATACTTGCCTCTGCCAATGGCTATTATCCAAATGGAACTCAAATGGTGATGGGTGATAATGAAACAAAAACCATTGATATTTACTTAGAGCCGATGCCTCTTGCTCCTCCAGCAACAGCAATATTAAAAGGATATGTGATGAATGCTGCCAACAGCCAACCAATAAAAAATGCAAGTGTTGATATTTTTGGAATGAATGTGAGTTATTTCAATTTCACTTCAACAAATTCATCTGGCTATTACGAATTTAACGTCCCAGAAGGAAATTTCTCTGTATCTGGAAGTGCAAAAGATTATTTTACCAATTCTACCTTATGCCATATAAATGAAAGCGATATTGAATGGCTGAATATTTCGTTAATTCCTTTTCCGATGGATGCTGCATGGATTGATGGGTACATTAGAGATAATGAGAGCAATCCAATCCAGAATGTAGAGGTTAATGTGTATGGAAATGTAAAAATAAACATGTTCATGACAGGAACATTCACAAGAAATACAACAACAGATGCGACGGGCTACTACAATGTTTCAGTTCCAGCTGTTGCAACTCAAGAAGTTTTTCCAGGGTCGGGTGTTTATATTAATATTTCCCAAATAGATGTTGTCGAAGCATCTGCTGATGGATATTTTTATAATGCAAGCTACGATGGAATAATTGAACCTGGAGAGACATTGCATAAAGACATCATTCTTGATATAATGCCTCCAGAAAATTGCATTGTTAAGGGATATGTTTATATGGCAGGAACAGCACAAAAATCAAAAATTTTATATGTAGGTGGAAGTGGCGAGGGCAATTATACAGATATACAGGATGCCATCAATGCAGCGAGCAATGGAATGACAATAAAAGTTTATCCCGGGGTATATGATGGTCCAATCATAATAAACAAAGAGATAAGGTTAATTGGAGACCCCATAATAGATGGACACGGTGACTATGGAATGAAAATAGAAGCAAATAATACGCTTGTGGAGAATTTTACTGTGTTCAATTGCTCTGTTGGAATATATGCCCATAATGATTCATTTACCTTGCACAATGTTACGATTCATAATTGCACAATTTTCAACTGCACACAATATGGAATTGAACTTTATTATGCGGATGAAAGCTTAATCAATGCAAGCTATATACATAATTGCTCATTAAAGGGCATATATTTGATAAACTCAAATAACAACAGTATGATTTCTTCCACAATTAAAACAATTAAAAACGTCACGGAAGTTGAACATGCCATTATGTTGGAACAAGCAAATGATAACATAATAGAGGATAATATTGTATTTTTGGAAGATACGTTTAGAGGAGTCTCTATACATTTTTCAGATAGAAATGTAGTTGCAAATAACACAATATATGGAAAAGGAGATAATGATTATGGGATAGGAATATGGTACAGTGATAACAACAAAATAACAAATAATTCTATTCATGAGGGCTCATATGCTGGAATTGCTTTAGGTGGGTCAAATAACAACATAATAAGAAATAATGTTATCAATGTATCTGGGGAGGGAATACACTTTGCTGTAGATTGTTCTAACAATACAGTAGAAAAAAATAAAATAAAGAGTGGACCATATGGCGTTCTTATTGGATTGAATGCACCAGATTTCATAGGCAATAGAATTTTAAACAACACAATAGAAGCAATTAATGGATTCTATCTGGAGAGGTGTAGAAATGGATTATTTGCAGGCAATATAATAAACACAACAACTTATGATATTTATATTAAAAATTCAACCAATAATAGATTCATAAACAATACAATTGATTCAACCAAAATATCATTCTCATATAGTGGCGATATTTGGATTAAAAATGCTTCATTGCCTGCTGCCGAGCCATCCCACTGGCATAGCATAGGAAAGTCCCTAGAAATAGGAAATATGAGTAATGCATGGATTTTCATAAAAATTTATTACGATGACAGCGACGTTGCTGGCTTGCTTGAATATACGCTGAAAATATGGAAATACAACTATGGCTGGTATGAAGATGGATGGAATGGAAGTCGTTATTTTGATATAACAAAAAATGTTGTTGGAGTGAATATAACTTCATTCAGCATTTTTGCTCCACTGGCAATGGCGCCAAATAATTTACCACATGTTACCAATCCATCACCGGCAAATGGAAGCGTTGATGTTTCATTAAACCCAACTTTAAGCGTCATTGTTCACGATGCAGATGGCGATACGATGGACGTTTACTTCTACAATGCTTCCGATAATTCGTTGATAGGTGTTGATAATGGCGTTTCATCTGGCAATAAAGCAAGCATTATATGGAGTGACTTGACCCAAGGAACAACCTATTACTGGTATGTTATTGTAAACGATGGTTTTGGGGAGAATAAAAGCGATACATGGCATTTTACAACAACTATTCCAAAGCCATCTGTTGTTTATGTAGATGATGATTACAATAACTCCACGCCTGGGTGGGAATATGATCATTTCGACAGTATGCAATCTGCAATATATGCTGTTGAAGAAGGAGGCACAGTAAAAGTTTATGAAGGAGTTTATGAAGGAAGCATTGGAGTCAATAAGCAGGTGAGTATTATTTCGCAGGGAAATCCAGCAAATACTATAATAAAAGCAAGCGGACAGAATGTAGTGACGATGAATTATCCATGCATATTGGATGGATTTACCATAAGGAATGCTCATGCAGATTACGATAATGTGAGAGGTATATGGGTTAGGGCAGATGGATGTATAATAAGAAATGTAACCATAACAAATATTACTGCCATCCAAAATGATAGCATTACAATATACACATATGGAATAATGATTAACTATGCAAGCAATACAACCCTTGAAAATGTAACAATATATGGCATAGAAGGAAATGACTCGCTAGCATATGGAATATATGCATATGAATCAAACAACAATTCATTCAAAGACATAACAATATTCAACGTTACATCTGTGAGCAGTGCTTATGGGATGTATATTTCGCAT
>CAZHBO010000114.1:0-5137 GCA_964530745.1 uncultured Thermoplasmatales archaeon
GAGGGATTACGATAGTGGGCGATCTTGGCACAATATTTCTCATCGTAGGAATAATCGTAATGATAATTGGAGGAATCAAGAGGAGAAAAATATGATGCACCAAGCTTCCACCTGAACAGGCTCGCTCTTTTCTGGAAGACTTAAATTGTTTTCTCGCCCACAACTCTCCGCGCTTCCTTGCTTCGCTCCTCACTTACCAGAGCGTATCTGGCTTCGGCGTATGCCTTCACCCAAATCCAGATTTACGGCTGACCTTCAGATATACCCAAAACGTTATTCTCAATACCTTTACCACAAGGAAGAGGTAGTTAAACGCAATGCTGGCATTTTCTTAACAATGGTTAAGAATAAATATAATTTGCTTTATATCATGATAAATGAAAGATAAAATTCCTTGTGAAATTATAACATGGTATGTTCTTCCAGTCATTAGAAGGGAATTGGCAGTTATGCTGGTAAAAAATCACCATATGTCACAAAAGGAGGCAGCTAATTTGCTAGGTGTAACTGATGCAGCGGTTTCTCAATACCTTTCAAAAAAGAGGGGAAATGCGGATTTTTGCTCCGGCAATGAAGATATTTTTGAAGAATCAGCACAACGAATAGCCAATGGTGCCCCAGCCAAAGAAGAAATATGCCGTCTTTGCAAATTCCTCCTATCACAAAACATTTTGGAGTTAATTGAAAATGAAGTTAACCGTTAAATTTTTTGGGAAACACAAGAAAATTGTTGGCATCGAAAGAATGAGAATGGAAATGGAAGAAGGAAAGGATGTTGAGCATCTTTTTGAAAAATTGTGCGAGAAATTTCCTAAGCTTAGGGAAACAAAAGATTATACATTTGTTTCCGTGAATAATAAGTATGCATCATTTAAAGAAATTCTGAATGATGATGATGAAGTCGCATTTTTCCCTCCTGTTGGGGGTGGATGAAATGCAACATTTAAATAATAATTTTTAATAGGCTGGCATGGAAAAAATAGAGGAGATATTAAAAAAACTTTCAAATGCCCACGGTATTTCTGGCAATGAAGGAGAGATAAGAGAGGTAATAAGGGGGGAGCTGGAAAATCACGTTGATGAAATTAGAGTGGATAATTTAGGAAATATCATTGCAATAAAAAATGGCTCTGAGCCATCTGTTATGGTTGCTGCCCATATGGATGAAATTGGACTTATGGTGAAGTATGTTGATGAGAAAGGATTTATACGCTTTATAAAATGTGGTGGATGGTTTGACCAAACTTTGCTAAATGAGAGAGTCATTCTTCATACGCCAGAGGGAAAATTTTTTGGCGTTATTGGCTCAAAACCACCTCATGTTATGAAAGATGAGGAAAGAAAAAAAGTAGTTAAGGCAGATGATATGTTCATTGATATTGGGGCAAAGAATAGGGAGGAAGTAGAAGAGAAAGGTATCCTGCCAGGTACTCCAGTAACTCTGGATAGGAATTTTAAAAATTTACTCAATGGAAGAGTCACTGGGAAGGCATTGGATGATAGAGTAGGAATAGCGATGATGATAGAAGGGGTAAGGCAGAGCAAAACAGATGCAACCATATATGCAGTGGGTACGGTTCAGGAAGAAGTGGGGCTGAAAGGTGCGCGTACATCTGCCTTTGGCTTAGAGCCTAGCATAGCTATTGTTAGCGAGGTTTCCATTGCTGGAGACCATCCCGGCATAGAGAGCAAGCAGTCCCCTCTAAAACTTGGAAAGGGACCGAGTATCACAGTAGCAGATGCATCTGGGAGAGGTTTAATAACCCCTGCTCCTGTCCTTAAATGGATTACAGAAACAGCGAAAGAAGAAAACATACCTTATCAACTCGATGTTTCTGAAAGTGGGACAACAGATGCTGCTGCCATCCATATAAGCAGGGCTGGCATTCCTTGTGGGGTAATCAGCGTACCTACTCGCTATATGCATTCTGGTGTGGAAGTTATTGATATGAATGATGTTAAAAATGGTGCCGCTCTTATTGCGAAATCTTTGGAGAGGGTCAAAGATTATTTTCTATGAGTATGTCCATTCCTATTTTGACCATGTTTGGCGAATAGGTTCCAATTTTTTTTATATTTAACAGCTCCATTTTTTTATTCCTTTTCAAGGATTCTTCTTCCAGCATTTTTATCCTTTCCTCAATTTTTTCTTTTTCCATTATCTCGTAATAATGAATAATTTTCCCTTTATCAATAGCGGTGGTAAAAAATTTGAATGATGAGTGGGGTAAATTCATAATTATATGTTCTGCTTTTGGAAGTTGAGGCACAATTTCCATTGCATCTCCCTGCATTACTTTTATTTTATCCAATCTATTCATCCATACATTCTTTTTTGCATAATATACAGCATCTGGATTTTTATCAATGGCATATACTACAGATGGATTAGAAAATTTTGCAATGATAAGGCTGAAAGGCGCCACCCCTGCAAACATATCAATAACAACCTCCCCTTTCTTTACCATATCTGCAACTCTTTTCCTTTCTGTTGCAAGGCGGGGGGAATAATAAACTTTTTTTATGTCGACTAAAATTTTTATTCCATATTCTCTATGAATTGTCTCAGTCCTATTCTCTCCTGCTATGACTTCAATGTTGCGAATTCTTCTTTCATCCTTCACTCCTCTATCCATACATACAACTTTTATGTTTTTATGTGCAGAAAGCAAAGCATTTCCAATCTCCTCCTTGTATTTCATTATATCCTCAGAAATTTTTATAATGGCAATATCTCCAATGATATCGAAGGAGGAAGGTAATGATATCTGTTCTCCATACTTTTTTTGAATAATAGAGAGAGCATACTCCTTAAAATGGAATTTTTCCTTCCTTTTCTCAAATTCCATTTTTTTGATATCTTTGGCAATTTTCTCTTTTATAGGAATATATACATATTTTCTTCCCTCTTTTATTTTCAAATCTTTCCTAAGCAATCCTTCCTTCAAAACTTTTTGCCTCATTTCCTCTGCTTTTTCTTTTGGGACGGGGAGGCACCATGATTTCATTGAATTTTCATGATAAGGATATATATATCCTTAATGGTTAAATGACTATGGGTGAGTTGATATTCATCGGTCTTGGATTATGGGATGAGAATGACATTACTGTTAAAGGATTAAAGGAAGCAAAAAAATGTGATTGTTTATTTGCAGAATTTTACACAAGTATATTGGGCGTTGAGAAAGAAAAACTGGAAAAGGCTTTAGGAAAGGAAATAAGGATTTTGAATAGGGAGGAAGTGGAAAAAGGAGAAATCATTCTCAATGAAGCAAGAAAGAAAAAAGTGGGCTTTCTTACACCTGGTGACCCAATGAGTGCGACAACTCATGTTGCCCTCTGCCTGCGTGCCATAGAAATGGATATAAAAACAAGGGTAATCCACGGTATAAGCATTTTGACTGCTGCTGCAGGATTGCTTGGACTCCAGACATATAAATTCGGAAGGACAACTACAATTGTAACTCCAAAAGAAAATTTTTTTCCTCATTCGCCCTATGAAGTGATAAAGGAAAATAAGGAAAGGGGTTTGCATACCCTTGTCCTTCTGGATATAGAGGATGGTAAATGCATGACAGCAAATGAGGGAATAGAAGTGCTGTTGAAAATAGAAAATGAGCGGGAGGAAAAATTTTTGAGCAAATCAATTGTGGCTGCTGTGGCGAGGGCTTCCTCGCCCAATCCTTTGGTAATGGCGAACTATCCCAGCATTTTGGTGAAAAAGGATTTTGGAGAACCTCCTCACTGCATTGTTGTTCCTGGGAAACTTCATTTTATGGAAGCAAAGGCATTAATAATGCTTGCTGGAGCACCAAAAGAAATAGAGAAAGAGGACTATGGCATTACCGGCTCAGGCTCTGTCCATTCTGGACTGTAGCATACCATTGTTGGGTCACCAAAGAATGTATTAACATTTGATAATCCTCCTTGGAAGAGAGTTGAGGGTCCATACAATGTTGTTGGGTCACAGGTTGTAAAATCGCGGTTGAATATCCAAAGGTATTTGGAGAATGCTTCTCCAAAACTCTCTCCTTTCACCAAGACATCATAAAACATCCAGTTTTTGTGTAAGTCATCCTGGATACCATATGATGACCCAAGGCATCCACCCCAAAATGCAGAGCCATGTGCAAGATACACCATAGGACCAAAATGTGCTGCAGTAGTGCATGAACTCCAGAACTCAAGCTCGCTGTGAAGATTATCAAATGCTTTGTCCACCCATTTGAAATGAATGATATCATAAAGACTGGGCTCCCTAGCACTATAGCTTGATGCCCCGCCCCATCTAGCTGTTTTTGTTTGCTGGTCATCGTATCCACTGTAACCACGCCAAGCATCCCACCAGTCGAAGTCCTTAAGCCATTCATGTCTGAGCTCTACATATGGAAATTGCTTGGCAATATTCTTGTACTGGGCTGATATGCCAGAGCCACCTGTTCCATGACCTGAGTAGTAACTAATACTCACCCCCTCATTGTATCGCTCGAGCAAATTATCCCATATGCAGTGCCCTTCATAGAACCGTCCATGAGATGAAAAAGATCGTTTTAACTCACGACTTGCATAGTTTGAATATCGCTCTCTGTTGTTGCCTGTCCATTGTCCTCCATCTTCATAATTCATGATTTGTGATGTAGTAACATTCCTTCCAGGATTGGCAAAGATGATTGCTGGATACAATATGTCCCTGCAAATCAAATCAGATGAGAATGCTGCTGTTTCCACCGGAATTTGCCCAGCATATGACTCGTTGCCCATCATTGCCCTGCATATTGGATCTCTTATGTCTGTATCCCTGGGTGATACAAAGAGATAAGCTTCTTTGCCCTCTCTATCCAAACCATATTTGGCAGTCAGATTTCCATAGATTCCATCATGCACGCCTCCAAACCACCTTAGCTTTAAGTCAAATCCAATGGGCGGTAATTTTTGGTCTGTAAGGAACTCTTTAATGGCATTCATCAAATCAAACGCTTCACTCATCTGCGGTAAATGACCAAGGGAACGACATCCATGGTAATAATCGCCACCATATTCTCTCCAGACCATTGCTTTATCCAGTATATCATAAGCACCAGCAGCTTCTCCTATATTCAAAACAGGAGAGCCATGATATGCAGCAGCCATCGCAGCA
>CAZHBO010000115.1:0-5130 GCA_964530745.1 uncultured Thermoplasmatales archaeon
GGCTAGTGGTCTAGGGGTTATGACGTTGCCCTTACGAGGCAAAGGTCGCCGGTTCAAATCCGGCCTAGCCCATTTTATTTATTCTCATATTTTTTAACTGCTTTAACCGCTTGTTGTATTGGTGGGTGAGTTATGAAAAGTGAGGACTCGCTTTCCAGTTTTTGAAGTGATTTAATTGTTTGGTTATCGGTCAATACACCTTCCCTGAATGCACGCAGAAGTATACCAATGCTTCCATGGGCTTCTAAACCCTCTAATTCAGCGGCAATTCTTGCATCTAAGTCATCAGTCAGCAGCAACTTTATTTTTTTAGCTTTACAAAGTGATATAGCCTCTGCCTCACCAAGATCCAGCTCATATCTTACAGCTATCCAGGCAGCAAGATTCTTCTCTTTAATGCTCAACTTTTGCAATCTTAAAAATGGAACTGTTTTTGAGATTCTTCTTGCCTCTTTATTTACTTCTGGAGGAACAAATATTTTATTAAAAATATTCAAAGCATCCAACCTTTTTATCTCTGCCAAATGGATGAGGGGTCCTGCATCTGTAACAGCAATAAGCTTACCCATGTAAGCCCCATTCAATATCTTTTTTAATTGCTTCTTGCAAAGTTTCTAGGCGCATTTTCTCAATTAACTCCCTTACTGCATCTCTAACTGCCTCAGATCGATTTGCATACCATCCTTCTTTTACCAACTCATCCAACTCCGCAATTAATTTTGGAGTTAGCTTTGCGGGAACAGTTTCCATTATATCACCTCTGATATACTATGGTATACCATATATTTATTATTTTTGCCATTATCATCACAACCTGGCAGATGATTTCATGGAAAAACTAAAAAACAGATGTAAAATATTTATTCATGAATTACAAACAGAAAGCGAGAGAGCTTGGGGATGTGGAGAAAATAATGGAATGGGTTAGAAACAATATAAAATATCAACTGGTGCCTTTCATCTCCACAAAAAGAACTTTAAAGGTAAAAGAAGGAATGTGCTGGGCAAAAACAGATGTTGCCGTAAAAATGTGCCGAGAATTGGAGAATGTGGAAAAGGCATGTTATGTGCGTGCAAAAATTAAAGAAATTATTCCTCGCCTTAATTTCCCTCCTTTCCATTGCCATCCTAGAATTTATTTTAAGAATGGTGAATATAAGAATTATGAGATTTCTATTGATGATGAGGCAATAGAATGCGAAATTCTACCTCATGGGTGGGAAAGTATTGATATAAAAGAATATGAAAAAATACCAATTTTGTGGAGAATTGCAATTTTGCTCTATTTCTTTTTCATTAGATTGGCTCGTAGGTTAGATTTTTACATCAGGCTTAGAAGGGCAGCTTGCAAATCTAATCAACTCCATACATAAAAATTCTCTCTATTTTTTTCCCGTTGGAGAATGCATTTAATGATTTTAAAGAATGCATTTTTATCAAAAAATCGATTCTTAATTTTTCCTTTGGCTCTATTTTATTTATTTGCAGGCTTACCTTTCTTTCATTTATCATCCCTCCTTCTTTAATCCTTACCTTTACAAAATCATATATTTTCCATCCCTTTATTATGCTTGGAGAGAAGTCTATGATAATGTCAGCATTTCTTTCTTCCTTTCCATCATTGTAAATAATGATTGAGAACAATTTATTTTCCTCACTTCCTTTCCATTTTTCCTTTATCACAGGAGGGAGAAAAATTTTTCTATCTACCTTGGGCGGAACAAATTCTTTGTCTTTATATTCATATCCAAAAACGTATATCTTTATCATTTTCATTCCATGTAATGCAATTCAAAAAATTTTTTTATCTGGCTTGATGATGGAATCTTCTTCTTCCAGACGTTTATTACTTCCTTTAATTCATTCTCTCCTTCCTGTCCTTTGAACAAATCCTCCAAAAATTTTGTCCTCTCCTCCGCATCTCTTTCATAAAATTTTGCTATTTCATCTGCTGTATAAAAGCGCAAAAGATTGAACCTTTTCCGAAAATTATGCAATCCATGTTTTTCCAATTCCTTGGGCTCTGGCAAAAGGTATCCAAATGCAGGGTGCTCAATCCAATTTTTTATCTTTTTATTTTCCATCAAATAAAGCAATTTTTTTGTATCCTCTATAGTAATTTTTTCCCCATGCCCTCCTCCATTTATTGGCAATCCATTTATATCATATTCCCCAACATACCCTGTGTTAGCAACAAAAAATATTAATTTTCCTTCCAAAGATAAATCAAGATCATTATACACTTTCAACTTCAGAATGGCTTGCTGCGACTGCTCTCTCGCCATGAAATCTGTGGCAGCATAACTCCTTACCCTCTCCCCTGCTTTCCGCCCGGCAACAGCAGATGTAATTATACTTTCGCAGGCACTATCAAAAGCGACAGCCATTCTGGCATCTGTAACACGGAGAATGGGCTCAAGAACATCATATCTTCTAAAACTCAATCCCTCTGCTTTTAAATATTTCTGGGAGCCCCAATTTTTGTTTAATTCTCTAAATTGAAAAATAAATCTGCCATTCGTCGTTCCACTTTTTTCATAACTTGTGCATTCAAGAGAGCCAACTTTTGCTCTTGCATATGGAATAACAACGTCATAACCATTTATTTTTCTATGAACATATTCAACTCCCTCACAATCAATGTTTAATGCCAGCACTATTGCCCCTTTCTTTGAACTCATAAGTCCCTTCCATTCAGGACTTTTTTCATTTAGTCCTTCTGACTTTGCAAAACTCGCTGCCTCAAGACCAATGAGTTTTACTTTCTTTACCTTTTCATTTTCATAAATGGGTAATCCAACCAGAGCATCATCCTGCTCAATATCCTTGCCTACAGTCAATGTAGTTTTTCCAGTGCCGCTAAGTCCTTTCAAAATTCTTCCATCGGAGCATCCAGCATGGTAAGATATGAGACCCTCCTCTTCCGCCTTATTCCATACCATTGTCAAATTTGGTTTTTTAAAAGCACCTCCAAAATAATCAATGCGCAGATTCAAAACCCTTCTTACATCTCTCTCCATTTCTGTGAAGTCGTACAATGTTAAAGGCTCATCTGGGTCAAAATCTGACCAAAATTTTTTTATTTTAACCACATACTCCTCGGGCAATCTCTCTGGAATTATTGTGTTAAAGCACGAAATCTTTATGCCTTTTGGGGGAAAAATCATGAGTTTTCCCATCCATGCAATATATGCGGAGTGAGGATTCTCTATGCTTGTTGTTATTTTTATGCCAACTTCATATCCATTCTCACCTTGCACCCCTTCCTGTACAATTATTTTTGCTTTTTTGATATAATCATCAATGACTTCATACAATTTCTTTCCAATTTGTTTGTTAAACTTTCTCTGCCCCTTTCCAAGTTTGTACCCATCTGGAACCATATAAAAAGCCCTATCTGGTCTCCTACCCTTTTGCATGCAAGCAAATAAATACTGTCCATCTTTTGTTACAACGTAATATGGCTTAAGAATTTCCTTAAAAAAGTCATCGCTTGGATTCTTTATAACCCTTTCTTTAGCATTGTCATACATGAAATCATCCTATCAGATGCAACACTCGCCCGGGATTTTTGGGAATAGTATTGCGCATTGTATATCACTAAGCCCACATATGAATTTAACTAATCTTTCCAAGCCAATTCCAAAACCAGCAGAGGGATGCAAACCTTTCTTCACCATTTCCAGATAAAATGAAAATTTTTTGATGTCCACCCCACTCTTCTCCATCCTTTCAATGATTTTCTCATATTCATACTCCCTTTCTCCTCCTGATAAAGCCTCTCCATATCCTTCTGGATATATTAAGTCCATGTCTGCAAGAAAGCCTTCTTTATCCTCATATTCTCTATCATAAAACTCTCTCTTCCATATGGGGAAATCAACGATCCAGAAAGGCTCTTTTTCTTTACGGCTGAGAATATCTTCATATCTCTCTCCATATTTAGAATATGCTTCCTCAAATTTTATTCTTTTGAATGGTGGCGATGGAATATGTAAGCTTTGCCCCAATAACTCTAACTCCTTTTTGCAATCTTTTTTCACCTTTGTGAGAACATGAATGACCAATCTCTCTCCCAATTTCATTATTTCCTCCCTGCTCGCATCTCTAATCTCCAAATCTAATTGGGTGAACTCCACTAAATGCCGTCCACTTCCTGCTTTCTCTTTTAACTCTAATCTCACATTTGGAGAAAAACAAAAAATTTTTTTAAAAGCCAGTAAAGCCATTTGTTTGTGAAAAATCATGCTCCTTGTAAGGTAATATTTATTACCATAATATAAAATACCTCCTTCAAAAATAGGGTGTGCCAATGGATCTGTTAGTGGTGATATGATCACAGGGGAAATTTCAATAAATTTTTGCTTGCGGAGAAAATTTGCCATCTCCTCCCTTACTTTATTCTTTATTAATATTATTGGCATTAATTTCGGTGAAGTTAGCCTTTCATAACATCTTTCTACAACATAATCTTCTTCAAATATTTGCTGGCTCATATTCATAAATTTTACAAATAATTTAATAATTTTGCCATATTTTTCATCAAAATGACTTATTTTAGACAAATTTTAAATAATTTTTTGTCATTTTGTTTTTATGATTGATGAAAAAGACAGGGCAATTATTTCTGTTTTAAGAAAAAACGCAAGAGAAACAACAAAAGATATTTCCAAGGCAATAAAATTACCTAGGACGACAGTAAGTGAGAGAATAAAAAAGATGGTTGAGAGAGGGATAATAAAAAAATTTACAGTTACACTTGACTATGAAAAAATTGGACTGCCAATAACAGCATTCATCCTCGTTTCCTTTCTCCCAAATCCAGAAATATCTCAAAGAGAGCTGGCAAAAAGAATCTCAAAAATGAAAAATGTTTATGAAGTATACATCATCTCTGGAGAATGGGATCTGTTGCTCAAAGTTAGGGGGAAAAACATGGAAGAAGTCGGCTCCCTCATTGTAGATAACATAAGAGCAATAAAAGGAGTAGGAAAAACAATGACATGCACCTGCTTCAGTGTCGTAAAAGAGGCATGACCGAAAATATTTAGAATAGTAGAGAGATAAATGCTCATAGCCCCGTGGTGTAGTGGCTAGCATAAGGGACTCTGGATCCCTTGACGCCAGTTC
>CAZHBO010000116.1:0-5046 GCA_964530745.1 uncultured Thermoplasmatales archaeon
GCTCAACAATAACTACAACTTTGTTCATACTATCATGGCTAGGTTTTTTGAATTTCTTGAAAGGAGTGTTTTAAACCAGTTTAGTTAAATTTAAATGTCAAAGCTTCATAAAGAACTTGGTGAAAATATGAGAAAAATATTATACGTTGGGATTGTGACAGTTTTGCTTTCATTATCTACCAGCGGTAGTTATATCTCCCATACAAATTTTGTTTGCCCTGCACACTCATCGGATTTTGATCCTCTGGTTGACCTTTCAATTAATGTATCCATTGAACGTGTGAGAACATTAGAAATCGAAATTAACAATCCTCCAACCTTCGTTGTAAAAATTAGTGTTGGAGACCAAACATGGGAAAGTGAAGCCATTCAAGGCTTTGATGTCATGAATGTTGGGACTGCTCATTTTAACATCCCTGATGATGAAGAAGAGGCAGCTATAACAATAGATGTCATAAAAAATGGAATGCAGGCAGATATTAGCAAGGAAGGTAAAAACCTTGAAATCATTTATAATGTGCTAACTGGAGATTGGAGTGGCGATGATTTTATAGCTGACCAATCTGGTTATGGACATGCTTCTGGACATGAAGATGGAATCGTTAATGATAGCGATTGCGAGTTATGGTTTGATATCTCATTCAATGATTATGATGGCGATGGTCTCACTTATTGGGAAGAGGTTAACATATATGGCACAGACCCAAAAATAAACGACATTGGCAGAGATGATGATGGCGATTTTCTTCCAATCGAGTGGGAAGATCATTGGGGCTATGACCCTTTCATTGCTGACAACCATACAACACTGGATCCAGATAAAGACGGCTTGCAGAATACAGAGGAATACATGATGGAGAAGTGGTTTGCTGATCCATTTAGGCAGGACATATACATTGAAAATGATTATGTAGAAAGTGATGGCAAGTATACTCCAGTTATGCCAACAGAATCAATTCAAATGCAGTACTCTGCTTTTACAAAACATAATATAATGCTGCTCATTGACAATGGCATTATGGGCGGGAGTGAAAAAATTCCTTATGCAGACTACAATGAGTGGGAAGATTTTCATGATATATATGAGGCTTACTTCCTTCATCATGACCAAGACAATCCCAGAAAAGGAGTTTTCCATTATGCGGTAATTGCCCATGAATTCAATGGATTTGGGCGTGGCGTCGGAGGGTTTAATTTCAGAAAAGATGCTTTTGTTGTATGCAGCACATACATTCAGAAATGGCGACCTTGGGAAGAGGGCATGATAATCGGTCATGGCGGTTCCTATATGCATGAACTGGGTCATCAGCTTGGATTGCCTCATCTGAGAGTTTTTCCATGGCAAATTCTTTACTGGCTTTCTTGGAATTACAAAAGTTGTATGAATTATAGGTATAACTTCAAAATTGTTGATTATTCGGATGGAAGCCATGGTTTCATGGACAGGGACGAGTGGGACAACCTAGATTTACAAAGATTTGAAAGAGAATAATGCAAAAGAGTTTTTATATCTATTTTAATTTCCACTCATGAAAGCTTTGGTAACAGGGGGAGCAGGTTTTATCGGCAGCCACCTCATTGATTCATTGCTGGAGGAAGGCTATGAAGTGAGGTGCATTGATAATTTTTCTTCCGGAAAAATGGAATTTATTGAAAATGCTATGGAGAAAGGCTTGGAATTAATTAAAGGAGACATATTGAATAAGACGGATTTGCAGAAAGCAATGGAGGGATGTGATGTCATTTTCCATCTTGCAGCAAATCCAGATGTGCGCCTTGGTGCAGAAGACAGCTATATCCATTTACAGCAAAATGTTCTTGCCACCTATGCCATCTTGGAAGAAATGAGAAGGCAAGGAATAAAAAAAATTGCTTTTACTTCCTCTTCCACAGTATATGGAGAAGCAGATGTAATTCCTACACCCGAAGATTATGGACCCCTCATACCCATTTCATTATATGGAGCATCCAAGCTAGCCGCAGAAAGCTTCATTTGCGCCTATTGCCATACTTTCGACATGTCTTCAGTAATATTCAGGTTTGCCAACGTTGTTGGTCCTCGCTCCACACATGGTGTTACCTATGACTTCATTAAGAAACTGCAGAAAGATGGAAGCAGACTGGAAATACTTGGCGATGGAACGCAAAAAAAATCATATCTTTACATTTCGGATTGCATAGACGCAATGCTCTTTGGCATAGAAAAAGCAAAAGAGAAGGTGGAGATATTTAATATTGGCTCAGAGGACTGGGTGGATGTAAAGAAAATAGCAGATATAGTCAGCCAAGAAATGAATCTGCAGCCAAAATATGAATTTACTGGCGGCGTCGACGGAGGTAGAGGCTGGAAAGGCGATGTTAAGATAATGAGGCTTTCCATAGATAAATTAAAGAGCCTTGGATGGAAGCCGGGTTATGGAAGTGAGGAAGCAATAAGAATGACCGCTAGATGGCTTCTTTCCTCCCTTTGAATCCTATGGCAATTACGTATATTTCGGAGCTGCTTTTTCGAGATGCCTGAGGTGAGTAAGCTTTTACCATGCGGAAATTCTCCTTTATTTTTTTTAAGAACTTAGGATAATCTTCTCCAACAAAAACTTTGCAAACAAACCTGCCATTTTCCTTTAAGGTATCCATTGCAATATTCAATGCATTCTCAGCTAACCATATGCTTCTTGCCTGATCCATGGTATAATTTCCGCTGATATTTGGAGAAATATCAGATATAACCGCATCAAATTTACCATTTTCCTTTATTTTTTGAATTGTGCTTTGCTCTGTTATATCTCCCTGGATGAAATGCACCCCTTCTATGGGGTCCATGTAGTCTTTATCGACGGCTATAACCTTTGCTTCATGCTGGGCGGCAACCTGACTCCATCCTCCTGGGGCTGCTCCTAAATCTAAAACGAGGTTTCCTTTCCTTATTACCCTGTACCTTTTCTGTATCTGGAGAAGTTTGTATGCAGAGCGAGCCCTATATCCTTCTTTTTTAGCAGCCTTGTAATAATACTCCTTCTTCCTTTCCCTGTACCATCTCGTAGGCATTACAACACAATATCAAGGTCAAGTTGTTCCGCTAGCTCCTTATATCTATTCCTGATTGTCACTTCTGTAACTCCTGCAATATCTGCCACTTCCCTCTGAGTCTTTCTCTCCCCACAAAGAATGGAAGCAATATAAATTGCTGCTGCAGCAACACCTGTTGGTCCACGACCGCTGGTCAACTCTTTTTCCTCAGCCTGCTGCAAAATTTCTAAAGCTTTTGACTTTGTGTCTTCATTCAATCCCAGCTCGCTGCAAAATCTTGCTGTGTAATCCTGTGGTGAGGTGGGCATAAGTTTTAGTGTTAGCTCTCTGGCGATAAAGCGATATGTCCTTCCTATTTCCTTTCTATCCACTCTGGAAGAATCTGCTATTTCATCTAATGTTCTGGGCACGCCGCATTGCCTGCATGCTGCATAGACAGCAGCAGCAGTAACTCCTTCTATGCTTCTTCCTCTTATCAAATTCTTCTCCACAGCTCTTCTATAAACCATTGCAGCCGCTTCTCTCACATTTCTCGGCAATCCCATATCGGAAGATATTCTGTCCAATTCTGATAAGGCTGAGGCAAGATTTCTTTCTGAAGCGCTTCCAACTCTTATTCTGCGCTGCCATTTCCTTAGCCTATACAATTGTGCCCTATTTCTCGTTGGAATGGATTTTCCGTAGCTGTCCTTATTTTTCCATCCAATCATGGTGGAGAGCCCTTTATCATGAACTGTATAATTCATTGGCGCTCCAGTCCTTGCCCTCTTCTCTCTCTGTTCTGGATCAAATGCTCTCCATTCTGGTCCTTGGTCAATGTAAGAGTCGTCAATAACTAAACCGCAATCTTTACATACAAGTTCTCCCCTTTCATAGTCCTGAACGATATGAGTTGAGCCACATTCAGGACATTTCTTAATTTCCTCTATCTCCACTTTCTTATTTCTTGACATTTTCATCCCCAAGGTTTTTAAACTTTGCGACACTCGAATGTAGATGTTATATATAAAGTTTTTGGTGGAAATATCTTAGGTGTTGGGAATAAAAAGTGGCATGCTATTTTGTGTCTTACTAACCACTGGTTATTAATATGATTAACAAATTGCCCTCCATGAAAAATTTAAGGAATTTTACAGCAAAGGATTTAAAAAATGTTGGAATAGAAGTGGAAGTGCCTGAGGGTTATGCTGAATTGGAAAAAGAAGCTGTAGATGCCATTCTGGAGGTTTTGGCAAAGTATCCAAAAGCCATGAAAATGTTTGAAATGATGGTTGAAGATGATGAATTAAGGGCTGACTGGGACCTTGCAAATTTCATTGCCGTAAAAAAACTGCATTATAATGATCACGGAGAAGTTCATGCAAAAATTGTTGCAGCAAATGCTTTGAAAATGTATCAACTTTTGCTTGAGGGCGGCATTAAACCTGATTTTATTGAATATGGAGGAGGAGATTATGATGATGATGCATTGATTTTACTCTCCGCATCTTTACTTCATGACATTGGAAATCAAATATACAGAGGGAATCATCCGTTGCACAGCAGTTATCTTGCCATATCTATTCTAGAAAGATTACTTCCTAAAATTTATGATGATGTAGAAAAGAAAACTGAGGTAAGGGGTTTCATACTAAATGCCATTTATGCTCATGATGCTGACGTTCCAGACATAACAATGGAATCGGCTTTGGTGGGCATAGCAGATGCAACCGACATGACTAAAGGAAGAGGAAGGATGGCATTTGATCTGGGGAGCACAAGCATTCATGTTGTATCAGCATTATCCATAGATACGGTTTTAATAGCCAAAGGAAAAGAAAAGCCAATAGAAATCATAATTGAAATGTCAAATTCCTCTGGAATTTTTCAAGTTGAGGAAACTTTGGGCAAAAAAGTTGTGGGCAGCCCAATGGAAGCATGCGTTGACATTACAGCAATGGTTACACCAGCAGAAGTGAATTATGATAAAAGAATAGTCAGAAAAATAAAATTGAAAGGAAGAAAATTCACAACTGC
>CAZHBO010000117.1:0-5044 GCA_964530745.1 uncultured Thermoplasmatales archaeon
GCAGGCAGAAACCGGGAGGTCGTGAGTTCAAATCTCACTGGGCCCATTTTTTATGCAAATAACTAATGCAACCTAAATATCAACTGGTAAAAGCGTGGAGAGAGGAAGTAAAGATGGAAAAATTTTGTGATTGAAGAGTCATTAAAATAAATTTTATTGTTAATAATCTTCCTTTTTGAAAAACCAATCTTTGAGGTACTCCTCAATCTTCCCGGTCTTTATCAGCCTATAGTGAAACAATTTTAACGCTTCTGCAATTAATATTACAATACCAATACTTGCTAAAAAACAAATAATGAGTATCCCTAAAGACGAATTTCCATCCCTCAGTGCATCTATTAAAATGACATAAAATAATAGGAATAACCAAAAAACCATTGTAGAGTATGGCAATACATAAGTCTGTACTACATGTCTTGTTGTTCTTTCTTTCGAGTTAGCTTCTGCCCTCATATAATCCAAATATATCCGGTCGAACTTCTCTAAATAATGATATTTCAAATACCATATCTTTTCCAAAAGCCTTTTATTGACCCAATACCATCCTATTGTAAATAGTAACCCTAAGATAACGATGGCAATTTTAATAGGTATTAACATTTCGCTGCTTTTGGAAGCTACTATAGTAGCAAAAGACACAATGAACATAGACTCTGCTAAAATAAAGAAGTTAAACCTAGAAACAAAGAGATTATCCGCATTTTTGTGATACTCCCAAACTCTTTTCCACTCCTCTTCAGGTTCTTTAATATCCTTTTCTCCATATCTCTTTGCCATTAATATGAATCAAAAGTTAAGATATTAATATTTGGCGAAAAATTAGAGAGATTGAGTGAGTAATCCAACCGCTCATGAAGAATTTTTACTTGCATCAAATATTAGAAAAGATAGCATGAGTAAAAAATTAGAGAAGATACAGTATTTTAAAAAAATAATTCCTCATCATCCAAATGTTACAGTCCTTTCTTATCATCCACAGATGTTACAGAGAAGAGGACTTATTTATTTTATTACAATGTTGGGTTGCCACCGTGAGGTTTTGAGCATGTAATCCGCTGGGCATCTCCTCCCCATTCGGATGGCTATCTCCTCCGTTGGAAACCAGGGTCGATTTCTCCCATAGTAATCGATGCAGATGTCATCTTTTATATGTGAGTGAAGGGCAAATAACAAGAGGCATGCTTTTGCATCCCCCTCACGGAGGCATTTGTCGAGCAGATTACCCATCCCACTCCATATTTCAGATTCCATAAAATAATAAATTAACCTCTTATATTTAAATTTGTGTGATACACGTCTCTTTAAACTCGAAATTTTACAATCCGTTAAGAACACCGTTTAAATATCAACAGAAAAAACAAAAATTTTTCAAATATTTCACTTCATATTAGTTGAACTAAAATTTAGCAAATACTCGGTTTTTTCCACAGCCAAAATTCAAAAAACCTTAGATTGCCGCTGATGCTATCTTTGCTACCAAAAATGGCATATACAAAGTTTTAAAGAAAATCGTGGTATTTTTTTAATATTTCACGAATTTCAATACGTAATTTTGCATTAATATAGACAGCATCTCCGTGTTTTGTTGGCTTTTTTAATAGGATACCTTTTTTTATTAAACTATCTATAGCATTTTTGAATTCTTTTTGCCTATCTCTCGGAAATCCTCTAAGAACATTGTTTATCAGCATATGCCCCTTTCCAAAACATCTATTTCTCCATAACTTCCACAGAATATCCCTCTCCAGATTGTTGAGATTCATTTAATAGAAATATTGTAAACATATTTAACAATTTTGTAAAAAAATTTATATATTATGTTTGCGTTACGGTAACAAAAATGAAGTGGTGAGCAAATGACAGGTATGTTTAAAGCAATATTTGGGAATAATCCTCTTGCAAAAATCCTAGATTTCTTAGGAGATCATCCAGACTATGATTACAACATTAGCGATCTTTCAGAATACACAGAGATTAGCAGACCAACTCTTTATAAAATTATTCCTGAGCTAGTAAGAAAAAAGCTGTTAATAGAAACAAGAAAAGTTGGAAAATCCAAGATGTATAAACTCAACACAGAAAATGAGATTGTCAAAGCGATATTAAAATTCGACTTTGAATTGGCAGATATTGTTGCAAAAATGGAAGAGGAAGAACAATCAATTTTTGCATAAATACTGTTTTTCCACTTCCTTTATTTTAAATTCGAAGCCTGCAAATCTTTTTTGCAGCCCTAAGAAAAAGATTTAATACCAATGGGCAATTTATCCTAGGAATATAAGGCGGGGGCAGAGAGGCAAAAACATAATGAGGAATTGAGGAAAGAGGCAGATTTTTTAGCTCTCTACCCCCGATCCTCAATTCCTCTTTCCTATCTCCTCTATTAACTTAAATTTATCGAAATTTTTTGAACTATTCTGTCAATTTATTTTCTGACAGAGTCAATGAGGTTCTGCTGTGAATAAAATTCAACCATGCCATCATAAACCTTTCCTTCAGCAACCAACGAATATACTGCAAAAACAGGTTCAACATTTGGCTTTGCATATACCCTTAAATTATACTCGTTCTCGCCTGCTTCTGGCTTCACAAAGACTTGAATATCAACTCCTGCATTTTTTATAAGGGCGAGAGATGCAAGTTTTTCTGCATGCTTTTCTGTCAGATTGGCATCGAATTCCCAGCCCTCAACCACCACTCCAGGATAGTCATTGACAATTTCGAAATCCTCAAAGTTGCCATCTGATGGCTCTTCATATGAAATGACATCTATTTGGAATGTAGGTAGATATACATGCTCCCAATCATTTTGGTCATAACGCCCATTGCTTCCGTCTGAATAATCAAAGAGATATGTATGGGTCTCATCTGAAAAGAAGTAGGGCTTGTTGTATATGTATTGATAATTCATCACACTGTAATAGTTTTCCAGATATCCATCATAATCCTCATCTGGCATACTTGGATACCTATCAACAACCCTCCTGCTCATTATATCTATGCCCGGGAAGGTAACAGGCATCAATCCTATGGAATGCCCCAGTTCATGCAAAATCGCCTTTGCCAGCATAACTCTTATTTCTCTTGGAGTAAAAGCAAGCCTTTTGATAATTGAATTAAAATCGTTGCTTACATATATGGAATCAAAATTGTTATAAATTACTGGGGTGATAAATCCTCCGCCGTCTTCCCTTGCTCCAACCACAACATATCTAAAAATTCCTTTCCTCTCATCAGCAAAATTGTGGATATAAAAGGCGAGAAGTTGCTTCCCGAGAACATCGTCCAAATTTTCTTGATATGGTAAAAGCTCACCTCCTCCATTAACTGGACCATCCTTCCATCCGTCATCAATATACACATTTATTCCATGACGTGCAAACCTTTCAATAATCATCTGCTGTGATTCCTTATAAAAGATGTGGTCTATGTCAATGAGTCCCTTCTTTTCCATACCATCTGTTTCTATATAAATGTCGGGCTGAAATGGGTTGGAAAAATATTTTCTCATATGGTATTCTTCAATATTTTCAATGCCATCTATATCTGGGTCAAGATTCTCATGGTCATTGTATGTAAATGCATCATATCCATACCACCACTCCCAGTCCGTAGGGATACCATCATTATCTGGATCCATTTTGCTGTCATCAACTGTTGGATCTGTTCCCAAGATGTTCTTCTCCATCCAATAGGGAATGCCATCATGGTCATAATCAGCCTGATAAATGTGGAACCATACCTCATAATTTTTCCCGAGAAAATGCCCAATGCCATCATCATCCATGAAATAGTCATCACCATTCCAACGGCCGGTACGGTAGTCATAAGTCAAAGAAATCTTTTCTTTTTCCACCTCTTCCACTTTCTTTCCGAATAAACCAGATGGCTGCTCCTCAATTATTGATATGCTCACCTTGGAATATTCAAGCTCCTCATCCACATCAAATGTCATGGTGCTTTCATAGCCCATGGTGTCCCAAGTTGTATACACCCCGGTTTGACCAACATATCCTTTTGAGCTCCCAAATTCATCATCAACAGCAATTGTATAATAAAAGGATGGGGTCTCCCTCCAACTATTTCCATAGCTGAGCATTTTATCCATCAATCCTCTGTTGCGGATGCGCAACACCTGCACAAACAGTGCCTGGTTTTCCATTGGGCTAATGCGATCGTCGATGACCTTCTTCTCTTCCTTCTCTTCTGGCGATGGTGCAGAGAGTTGCCAGTATGCTACACATATGAGAACGAGGACAGCGATAACCGCAACAAGCAGCCACATATTTTTTTTCATAATATTTTCACCTGACACAGCACCTTGGTTATAAGCTATATGCATTTTTATATGTTTTTATTGTCAGAAAAGGGTTTTCTTATGATATGCTTTTTAGACAATCAGCCCTCGGTTATAATTGAATCCAACAAGGCTGCATTTAGTATAGTGGGAATTGCTTCATTGTATCTGCTTCAGTAGCCTTTCACGTTTTTTCTTCTCTCATCCCTAACTTTTCTGTATTCTTCGATATCCTTTTTCTTTGGGTCTGGGATATTCCACTCTATTATTTCTTTTAGCGTTAGAGGACAGCCATCCGTGCACCCATCGTAACGATGATATCGAAATTTTAATTCTCCTCTGGCATAATAACGCGGGACTTTTTCTTGTTTATATCTATGCCAATCTCTTCCATCACCTTTACCACCATCTCATCAACTCTCTCAGCTGGTTTTAACCCAGCAGATTCAGCTACAGCATTCTTTGCTATGTTTTCATATGTTGGATACTTTCCATCAACTGTCAATTCTTCCAATTTTATTCCAACCTCCTTCAATTTCTGTAAATGGTGTAGCAATGCATCTCCTTCATTATCATTTATTTCCATATCTTCATAAGAAATGAAAATTCCATGTGAATCCCTCAACAAATCTTTTTTCCACCCTTTTGTTTTGTAATAACCACTGTATTTTGCATCATCATTTCTTTTTGCGGTAATAACTGTTGCATCTTCAGATGCTTTGCTTATTTTATCTCAGAGTTTTCCAA
>CAZHBO010000118.1:0-4924 GCA_964530745.1 uncultured Thermoplasmatales archaeon
AGGCAGAAATTATAAAGGAAATCATAGAAAAGAAATGGGAAGAATAGGAAAAAAATTTCGATGTTTTTATATACCACCTCCTGATTGCAATTGGAATGCTAGCATACCGGTGGGGGCAGACCATCTTATCCTTCTTAATATTAATTGCGGGTATTTTAACAAAAAAGGATGAATTTAATGAACAATTGTATCAAACGGTTGTGGAAAATGCCAACGATGCCATTTATATCATCTCCACACATTTTGAATTTGTAAATCCTGCCTTTGAAAGACTTTTTGGATACAAAAAAGAGGAAATTTGCAGGGAGGATTTTGATTTTATGCGTTTGGTGGCTCCAGAAAGCAGAGAACTGATAAGGGAAAGGGGAAGTCTGCGAAGCGAAGGCAAAGATGTTCCCAGTAGATATGAGTTTAAGGCTCTTACGAAGAATGGAGAGACAAGGAATGTGGAAGTTACTACAGTTAACATTGGAAAGGAGAATGTAAGGGTTATAGGTATTTTGAGGGATATAACGGAGAGAGAATTGACGGAAAAGGCTCTTGCAGAAAGCGAGGAAAAATACAGAAGTCTTGTTGAGCAAAGTCTGGATGGCATCTTTTCGTTCGATTTTGATGGAAAATTCCTATCTGTAAATAAAGCAATAACAAAAGCCCTTGGATATACTAAAGAGGAATTGCTGTCCATGAAAATACATGATATAGTTCACCCAGAATACATTTCTGTTTTGGAAGAGAGGTTAAGGCAGATTATGGATGGTGGAGCGCTTGCAAATCCACAGGAATATGTTGTAATAAGTAAAACTGGAAAAAAGTTTATAATAGAGGCAAAGGCAGCCCCTTTGATAAAGGAAGGAAAGGTGGTTGGTTTCCATGCAATTGCAAGGGATATCACGGAAAGAAAGAGGATGGAGGAAGCATTGAAGGAGAGTGAGGGAAAGTATAGAGAGGTAACTGAGAACTTAATAAATGGTATATACATTTTCCAAGGTGGAAAATTTAAATTTGTTAATAAAAAGATGGAGACCCTTACAGGCTACACAAAAGAAGAGTTGATGGAAATGGATCCTTTTTCTTTAATTCATCCCGACTACAGGGAGGAAATAAGGAGATTTACAGAAAAGGCTATAAAAGGAGACACTGCAGATATTCCCAAAAAAATAGAATTTAAATATGTTAGGAAAAATGATGAAGTCAGATGGGCAGAGGGCATACCTTCTGTCATTAATTATGAAGGAAGGGTAGCAATTTTAGGGAATGTGAACGACATTACAGATGTAAAAGTGATGCAAGAAAAAGAGAAAAGATTTATAGAGGATACATCCCATTACTTTTTTAACCCAATTACGATAGCGAAGGGGTATCTCTATCTCATTTATGAAGAATCCTCGCCAGAAATACAAGAAAAGCTGGAAAAATTGGAAAATGCTATACATAGAATAGAGAATGTTGTGCGCAACATAGTATGGAAAGGTGAAATCCATGAGTAAAAGAATATTGATCATAGAAGATGAGGCAGATATGCAGGAGTTGATTAAAATTTACATTGCAAAGGCAAATTTAGATGTAAAAATCTATTCCGCTTATACCGGCGAGGAGGGAGTGAAGGCATATAAAGAACTGATGGAGAAGGGAGAAAAGCCTGATATTGTAATCATGGATTTAAAATTGCCAGGAATGGATGGAGTGGAGGCAACAAAAAAAATTATGAAAATGGATAAAAATGCTACCATCTATGGCTTCACTGCATTTTTTGATACAAATTGGGCAGATGAGTTAAGAAAGGCAGGAGCAAAGGATGTAATTCCACGCACTGTTGGCTTTGATGGCTTTGCAGATAGATTGAAAAAAATTCTCAGCCAGTAAAATTTTAATTGAAAAAGCGTTTCACTGCCATGAAAGTAATTGTCATTGGATGTGGAGCAGGGGGTGGCACATCTGCCCAATTCGCAAGAAAGATGAATAGAAAGGCTGAGATAAAAATTTTTGATAAAGGGAAAAATCCGCAATATTCCAAATGCGCCCTTCCCTTTGTCCTTTGTGGAGAAATTGAGGCTCATTCCATAATAGAATTTTCTGAAGATTGGTTTAAAAAAGCAAAGATTGATTTGCAATTGGATACAGAAGTATTTTCCATAGATTTTGAAGGAAAAATCGTGGAGACAGATAAAGGAAGTGAGGAGTATGATGCCCTTATTATAGCCACTGGAGCGATTCCTTATTCGCCAATAGAAACGGAGGGCAAGACCTATTTTTTTAGGACTATAGAAGATGTGGAGGCAATAAAAAGGGAGGTAAAGCATGCAAAGGAGGCTGTTGTTGTAGGTGCTGGATTGATTGGCTTAGAGGTTGCTGAAGCATTGAAAAAATTGGGAATGAAAGTAAGCATAGTTGAGTTAATGCCTCAAATATTGCCTGCAATGATTGACCAAGATATGGCTTCTTTGGTAAGAAAAAAAATTGAAGGAGAAGTAGATATTCTTTTAAATGAGGGTGTAAAAGAAATAAATGATGGAAAAAAAATGGAGGTTGTTACTACTAACAGAGCCATTAAAGCAGATTTTGTTGTCATTGCAACTGGAAATAAGCCAAATGTTTCCCTAGCTAAGAAATGCGAGGTAAAGAAAGCTATTGTTGTCGATGAAAAATGCATGACTTCCATGCCCGATGTATATGCATGTGGTGACTGCACTCAATACAAAAACATTTTTGGAAATGAAGTTGTTGTTGGCTTGGGAAACATTGCAGTAAGACAGGGAATGGTTGCAGGAATGAATGCTGTGGGTGGAAATGAAAAAATGCCTCTCTTGCTGAATGCAAGAACAACAAAAATTTTTGGTTTGGAAGTAGCGGCGGTTGGTCCTCTCCAAAGAGAATTCCCATTTCAGCCAATAATTGGTAAGTTTAAAGGAAGCACTCATCCTGATTACATGAAAGGGAAGGAAATTGTCGTCAAAGTAATGGGGGATGAAGAGGGAAGAATATGTGCTGCGCAGATTATTGGTCCGGGAGCATCGCAAAGGATAAATGCTTTTGCCCTCGCCATCCATACTGGCATGACCTTTGATGATTTTTCAAAAACAGAAACTGCCTATGCTCCACCTGTTTCTCCTGTTATCGATGCATCTACCATAGCGTGTGATATTGCAAAAAGAAAGCAAAAATAACACCACCATGCTTATATATTCCTTCCTTATTCCGATTTGCCTATGATTAATGATGGAATAAACCAGAAGGAGGCAATAACATGCCAATATATGTAAAATTTGAAATGCCAGAAGAATTGGTAAGCAAGGTATACGAAGCTGTTGAGAAAGCAAGGGATACAGGTAAAGTAAGAAAAGGTACAAATGAAGTGACAAAGCACGTGGAGAGAGGCACAGCAAAATTGGTTGTTATGGCTACTGATGTGAGTCCAGAGGAAATACTAGCCCATATGCCTCTCCTATGCGAAGAAAAAGGAGTGCCTTATGCCTATGTGCCATCTAGAGATGACTTAGGAAGAGCTGCAGGTCTTAAAGTTGCTACTGCATCTGTTGCCATTGTTGAGGAAGGAGAAGGAAAAAGCATTATTGAGGAAATAGTTAAAAAAATTCAGGAGATTAAGGGATAATCATGGCTGAAAACGAGGGAATACCAGCAGAAGTGGTGGAAGTGATTGGCAAGACCGGTATGTGCGGAGAAGTCACACAGGTCAGAGTAAAAATATTGGAAGGAAGCGAGAAGAATAGAGTTCTTACACGCAATGTAATGGGTCCAGTTCGCCTTGGAGACATCCTTTTACTGAGAGAAGCGGAGAGAGAAGCAAAGAAATTATCTGTGAAATAATATGGTAGTAAAAAGAGTATGCACATTTTGCGGAGAAGAAATAGAGCCCGGTACGGGCATGATGTATATAAAGAAAGATGGGACAGTCTATCATTTTTGCTCCAGCAAATGCAGAAAAAATCTTTTACATTTAAAAAGAGAGCCAAGAAAGGTTCGATGGAGCCAATACTCGAGAGAGTGAAAACATGGAAAAAACTTTTGTGATGATAAAGCCTGATGGAATCCAAAGGAGATTGGTGGGCAACATCATTGCAAGATTTGAAAAGGCGGGAATAAAAATAGTGGCAATGAAGTTTTTGATGGTTTCTAAAAAAATGGCAGAGAAGCATTATGCCATACATAAAGGAAAGCCATTTTATGACGGGCTTATCAAATACATCACATCTGGACCAGTTGTTGCCATGGTTTTAGAAGGAAATAATGTCATTGAGAGGGTAAGAAAAATGGTAGGAGCAACAGATCCAAAAGATGCAATGCCTGGAACAATAAGAGGTGACTATGCCCAAGAAATAGGAAGGAACATAGTCCATGCAAGCGATTCATTAAAAACAGCCCAGCATGAAATAAAATTATGGTTTAGCAAGGAAGAAATTGTTGATTATTCTTTGACGGATGAGAAATGGCTTTTTGAATAGTTTTTTGCAAAATGCGAAATAAAAAGAAAGGTTTAAATAACCTTTTTCCTATTATAGTTTGATAGCGTTTTGCTATCATTAGGTGGTGCAATGAAAAGAATAATCCTGGTAATAGATGATGAAGAATCAATTCAAGAGTTAATTGCTATTTATCTCTCTCCTCTAAATGTGGATATATATCCTGCATATACAGGTGAAGATGGTGTAAAATTATATGAATCGTTACTTGCGCAAGGAAAAAGACCTGATGCAGTTATCATGGATTTAAAATTGCCAGGAATAAATGGGATAGAAGCAATAAAGAGAATAAAAAAAATTGACCCCGATGCTACCATTTATGGCTTCACCGCATTTACAAATTCATGGGCAAGGGAGATGATAAGAGCGGGAGCAAAAAAAGTTATTCCCAGGAGCATGGGGTTCTCTGGTCTCAGGGAAATTATTCGCTCTTCTTTAGAAAAAAG
>CAZHBO010000119.1:0-4893 GCA_964530745.1 uncultured Thermoplasmatales archaeon
AAGTTTGCTATTGGTGCCTCAGTTACTATTATTATTACTGTATCATAGGCACTTGTTCCAGCATCATCCCATACTGTTAGTTTTGCAGTATATGTGCCAGCATTTTGATACACATGCTTTTTTATCGAAGGAGGGTTTCCTGAGCCAGAATACTCTGCTATGCCATCATTATCTATGTCAAGTTGCCACGAAGAAATTGAGCCATCTTTATCACTTGAGTTTATTGAGAATGTGACTGATAAAGGAGCATCTCCAGATGTTATTGCGGATAAAGAGCAGTTTGGAGGATTGTTTCTTATAGCAATAGTTACTGTTTTTATTTGCGACCAGCTGCTTTGGGCACCGTGCTCATCCTGTGCCCTTACTTTTACATTGTATGTTCCCGCCTCATTCCATTCATGCTTTTTTACTACAACTTGTCCTGAGTCGACAAAATTTGTCCATGCTCCTGTCCCATCTCCCCAGTCAAAGTAGTATCTTACTTTATCACCATCAATATCTATCGCAGAAGTTGAATAGGTGTATCTTGTTCCTGTATAGCCAGATGATGAACCAGATGGTTTGGTTGGAGTATTTGGTACATTATTTGGAGAAATTATTATATTCCTTAATATGGTATTGGTCTCCCCATCATCATCTTTTACAGTCAGATTTACTTTATATATCCCATCTAATGCATAAAAATGTGTTGGATTCTGTAAGTAGCTTATATTTCCATCTCCAAAATTCCATGTGTAGTTAACGATGCTACCATCTAAATCATAAGATTTATCAGTAAAATTAATCATATCAAAATTGGTTGGGTAAGATGGAGTGTAAGTAAAGTCTGCTATTGGCGGAGTATTTAATATGGTAATAAGTTTGTATGTTGTGTTCGTTGCCCCATTGTCATCTGTTACAGCTAGGGTAACATTATATACTCCATCATCCGCATATTGATGTATTGGATTCTGCTCATAGCTTATATTTCCATCTCCAAAATTCCAGAACCAGGTATATGGCGGCACACCGCCAGAAGCAGAGCCAAAGAATTGAACTGGGGAGGCGGTAGTGCTGTTATTGGGAGCATTTGCATATGCTATTAAGGGAGGGATTACCACGTTTACCCTCACCGTAAAAGTCCTCTTTCCTGCATTTGATTCAATGGAGATATTACAAATATGCAGACCAGCAGAAAGACCTGTGGTATTGATACTGACGGTGATGGTGTCGTGTTCATGATGGGATGAACCACTAGTCGGGGTGACATTAACCCAACTGCAACTCTCATTTAATATATAGATTAGCTTAGCACAGCTACATCCACCATTCCATATCTCAAAGGTTGTGGAATCGCTGATGCCCTCCTCTTTATCCCCAAAATCATAGGATGGTGGATTATATGCCAATATTGGTTGTGCGGCTGTTGCTAGCTGATTAGAAAATATAATTCCTGTTATGGATAAAACAAGCAACATGATAACTTTTTTATCCAAATTTCCCATAAAAGTTAGATTCAGTGCCACACTTAAACTTTTCTGCAATGTTAAAGTTTATAAATTTAAAATACATCAGGAGTGAGGAAAATGAAAGGAATGAGCTATACGACGGTGAGGGAAGTTTCAGGTCCACTCATGATTGTTGAAGGTGTCGAAGGCGTTGGTTATGGAGAGGTTGTTAAAATAAAGACTTCCGAGGGCGAGCATCGATTGGGACAGGTTTTGGAAGTGGGAGAAGATGTTGCAGTTGTGCAAGTCTTCGAAGGGACCCGTGGCTTGGATACGAAAGGAACATCAGTTCAATTTACTGGGAAGCCAATGGAAATTGGAGTGACAAAGGATATGATGGGCAGGATTTTTGATGGAATAGGCAATCCCATAGATGGTTCGCCACCACCAATTCCAGAAGAAATGAGAGATGTAAACGGCTCACCTATCAATCCATCTGCTAGGGAATATCCTCGAGACCCAATACAGACAGGTATCTCAACCATAGATGGGATGAATACTTTAGTTAGGGGTCAAAAATTGCCTATTTTTTCTGGCTCTGGTTTGCCACATAATGAAATTGCCGCTCAAATAGCTAGACAGGCGAAGGTAAAGGGTCAAGAAAAATTTGCTGTCATCTTTTGCGCCATGGGAATAACTGCTGAGGAAGCAGATTTTTTTATGCAGGATTTTGAGGAGACGGGTGCTATAGAAAGAAGTGTTTTGTTTCTAAATTTAGCTGATGACCCTGCCATAGAACGCCTTATAGCTCCAAAAATGGCTTTGACGACAGCAGAATATCTTGCCTTTGACCAGGGCATGCATGTTTTGATTATCCTTACTGACATGACAAATTATGCTGAAGCTTTAAGAGAAATAGCTGCTGCACGTGAGGAAGTTCCTGGCAGAAGAGGTTATCCCGGCTATATGTATACAGACTTGGCGCAGATTTATGAGAGGGCGGGTCGTATTCAGGGGAGAGAAGGCTCCATCACCCAGATTCCAATATTAACGATGCCAGATGATGATATCACCCATCCTATACCAGATTTGACTGGTTACATTACAGAGGGACAGATTGTTTTATCAAGAGAGTTGCAAAATAAAGGAATTTATCCTCCAGTAGCTGTATTGCCTGCTTTATCTAGGCTGATGGCAGAAGGAATTGGCAAGGGAAGGACAAGGGAAGACCACCATCAATTGTCCAACCAACTATATGCTGCATATGCAGAAGGATGCGATTTGCGCGACTTGGTTGCTGTTGTTGGTGAGGAAGCATTGACGGAGAGAGATAAAAAATATCTCGAGTTTGCGGACATGTTTGAAAAGAGATTTGTTTCCCAAGGGAAAGAAGAGGATAGGTCATTTGAAGAAACCCTCGATTTAGGGTGGGAGCTTCTTTCAGTTTTTCCAAAGAGTGAGCTGAAAAAAATTGATGAAAAGTATATTGAGAAGTATTACAAAGGCTGAAAATGGCTCATGAAAAAATAGAAGGAGTAAAGCCGACGCGCATGGAATTACTTCAAATAAGGAAAAGAAAGGTGCTGGCTACTAAAGGACATGAACTTCTTTCCCAAAAAAGAGATGCCCTCATTTCAAACTTTTTTGAGGTCATCAAAAACAGAAAAAGCAAGAGGGCAGAGATGGAGGAAAGGTTGGGCATTGCCTACAGAAAACTCATGGAAGCGGAGATGCTTATTGGAGAAAAAAATGTTAGAAGTATGGCAAAACAAATTTATGGAGAGAGGAGCATTTCAACCACAAAAACGAATATCATGGGTGTTCCTATTGTAAAACTTATACTGGAAGAAGAGCAAGTTTCTTATCCCTATGGGATAATAGACATGCCGGTAAGCCTCCATGAGGCAATGCGCAAAGGTATGGAGGCATTAAAAAGTGTTATTGAGGTAGCGGAAATAGAAGGCAGCATACAAAGATTGGGAAAAGAAATAGAGAAAACAAAAAGACGTGTAAATGCATTGGAGCATATTTTCATTCCGAAGTTAGAGGGTACAATTGAATATATAGAGAGGCAACTGGAAGAGAGGGAGAGAGAAGACTTTTTCAGAAGGAAAAGAATGAAGGCATTGATGGAGGCATATGAAGATTGAGGATGACCCTATTTTAGGACAATTTTTTGATACACCAGAAAAGAAGGCAAAGTGGATTTACCGCATAACCATTGCATATATCCTTTGGATTATATTTGTCATTGCTGGAATCCTAATTTTCATTTTGCTCTTCTTTTTCCGATAAAATCTCAAAAAATATCGAAGGATTTAAATTCTCTTAAGATATACAGGATAGGAGGAGATAATAATGGCGTTTAAATATAAAAGTAAGGGAAAGGAATACACCCTTTATACGAGGGATGTAAAACTTAAGGGAGGAAAAGTACAGACAATTTATTTCTTCAGTGCAAGGAAACCAAAGAGCGGAAAACCAACGGATAAGCCATCTGGATATGAAGTAAAAGTGAACAAGAGAACAGGCTTACCATTCCTTAAGAAGAAGTAGAATCTTACCTCTCTCTCCTCTTTCTTTTATCATATTTTTTAGTTTCCTGCTGTCAAACTTTCCAATTGACTCATGATACTCCATATGGATGTCCTTCCATGGATGGGGATATTTGGATCATTTACAATCTCATCCAACATGGATATCACTGATGCCACTCTAACATCCAGTGACTCCTCACCCTTCTGAAGAATTTCTATCGCCTCTTTAGCTCCCCTCCTTATATTCCTTGGCACAGAAATATCATCTTGCAATTCCCTCAAATTCATAATGATTTGCTCTAACCTTTCGTTTTTCATTTTACTCACCTCAAAAAGTGGAATAGGTATCGCCGTTATCCAATAAAAAATTTTTGTCTGGCTATGATGGATATCCTCCTATTTTTAAACTTGGGTCTCCAAGCAATATCCATTCCTGGACAGTTTTTGCATCAATGGATGAATAGCTTCCTGCTTCTGTATACCAGTCTATTGGATATGTATTGAGATATCCCCTTATCGCCTTTCCCCATATTTCCCCCAAGATATGGGTGTTATTCATTCCATATTCCCAGAAGAAATGGGTGTCAAGCCATTCCGACGCTTCTCCCGTGAAATTTTTATCTTCCTTTGTATAGCCAAGACCAGAATATCCCAGTGTTGCTATTGAGCCACCATCTACTTTACGGGTCAGCCACCAACTCCAGCATTCCAAACCAGTTTCTCCTTTCCATAAATACCAAACCCATTCATTTATCCCCTCGTATATTTTAAGATAATTTAGCACGCTGATGTTAAACTGGCTGTTGTGGCATCCTCCAACGACGCAAACGGGGAGCATATCTCCATTTTCAAGCAGATGCATTTGTTTTGTAGATAATCCATCAACCCACTCCGAGCTATTTGGAGCATGTGTTGCCCAATTCATTGGA
>CAZHBO010000120.1:0-4852 GCA_964530745.1 uncultured Thermoplasmatales archaeon
TTGTTCCAAAAGGAAATGTAATTACTTTTGTTTTGTATGGCAGCATTGGATAACCAGGATTCATCATGAAAGAATCTGTTCTTTCTACATTTACGATTTCATAATTTTCGTTAGAGCTAATGATTGGTTTGGAGAAATTTAATGTGGCATTCAGGCTTTTTTCGATAGCAAAAGGATGCATACCGCCTGCTACAGCAACACCTATCAGCAAAAGCAAACCCAATATGCTAAGCAATTTCATCTTCATTTTAATCATTATTGGTAATAAAACAACCTTCTTTAAACTTTATTGATTAATCTTCCAAATGTCATAAATCCTGTATGCATGATTCCTTTTGGTAGCGGATGTGTATAACCTCCCAATGACTTCCATTCCCTTTGCATAGTTTCTATGGTTTTTATCCATCCAAACCCTTCTTTCTCCATTTCCTGCCTAACTTTAATTTGCTGTTCTATATGAGGAGAGTAAACGACAAGCCATCCTCCTGGCTCGAGATGCTCCCTCATTTTACCAATGATTTTCTCTGCACCCTTCATATCAAGAGTTACTAAATCTATGCCATACTCTTTACAATTTATCACATCATCATTCTTTGTTTCTACAATATCTCCAACACCGCACATCTCCACATTTTTTTTCACCCTTTCATAAAAATCTTTTCTTTTTTCGTAAGTATAAACCTTTCCCTCCTTTCCAACAATATGTGCCAAAAATATTGCCAGGAAACCAGAGCCGGAGCCAGCGTCAATACACCTCCATCCTCTGCCAATACCTGTTACTGCAATAATCTGGCTTGCATCTTTTGGCATTACGATTTGTGCAGTTCTTTTGCATTTTTCAAGCAAATCAATTATTGTGGGCTTTACCACCAAAAATTCTTCTTCCCCTGCCATCAATTTTCCTCCTATCTTTGCATCTTTAGTGTCTATATTTCCAACATGCGTATTCGCAATGCTTCCTTTCCTTACCAAAAATTTTTTCTTTTTATGGAGAAGTAAAATATACTCTGGCATAATTTTTCACCTCTTTCATTGCTTGCTTTATTTCATATTCATCCATGGGTCGTGGATAATTATAGAGAGGACCACTCGCCCTTTCATTATAAAAAGGTCGATTGCAAGATGGGCAGCCAGATGTAACAAAAGCCTCTCCTCCAGATGGAATAAACATTTTATGCAATTTTCCTTCCTTAAAATAAAACTCCCCTTCTCCTTTCTCAATAGAGTAGCGAGCTAGTTGCATTGCCCTATACCTTTCTATAGATGGTGGAGGCATATTCATTTTTACTGGTGTGAAGGCAAAAAGTGCAATTTTTATGCCATGTTTTGCTAAATCCTTCATCATTCCTATTGCTTCTTCATCACTCTCACCCAATCCTATTATCAAATGAGCTGTTGCATTTCCAAAAATTTTTTTTGCATCTTTTAATGCATGCATATATTCATCCCAGGATGGAACATTTTTTTTCCATTTGTTGAATAAGTCTTCGCTGCAACAATCCAATCCAATACCTATCCTTTCCACCCCTTCTTTTTTCATTTTTTTCATTTTTTCCTTGCCCACTGGATTCATTGAAACAGAAATAGGAACACCATATCCAGCAAATTTTTTTGTTACATACAAAATGTTTTCTAAAAAGCCGGGATAATACAAACTCTGGATACATATACGTCCTGCTTTTTTTCCCGCAATTTTTTCCGCTACCTCTGCCAATGAAAAGGGAGGCCATCTAACCCGTGATAAAAAGTTATTGCCACCAGTGCAATAAGAACATGCTCCATTGCAACGCTCACCAATCATGAAGTAGAGGGTGGTTGGCAAGGCATCTATATTTTTTTTCTCCAATTCAAGGAAAGAAGCTGTAGCACTGGAAACATGAATTTTATCCATCATAACCCTCCTTCCCTATCATTGGGACAAATGCGCATCCTCCCAAATCCTTCTCTTTTATCTCATCATTCTTTTCAACCAAAACAAGCCTGCAAAATGTTCTTCCCACTGGAACAAGCATTTTTCCATTTTCTGCCAACTGCTTTATCAATAAAGGTGAGATGGAAGGAGCGGCGCATGTTGCATAAATTCTGTCATAGGGCGCATATTCAGCCAGACCAGCAGAGCCATCTCCTTCTATGACAGTTACATTTTTAATATCCAATTTTTCCATATTTTCCCTTGCTTTTTCTGCCAGCTCCTTCACTCTCTCTATAGTATAAACATGTCCCTTTTTTGCTATTTTTGCAACAATGGCGGCGTGATATCCAGTTCCTGTTCCAATTTCCAATATTTTGCTATCCTCTTTAATATCCAATGCCTCAGCCATGATAGCAACCATGTGGGGGGCAGATATAGTTTGTCCATACCCTATTTCTAAAGGAGTATCGGCATATGCATATTTTTGCTCCCTTTCTGGTATAAAAAGCTCCCTTGGAACTTTCCTCATCGCCTCAATCACTTCAGGTGATGAAAGATAGCCATATCTTATTAATTTTTTTATTAACTTTTCTTTTTCCACGTTAAAGGATTTTCATGTCGTACTTAAAGCTTATGAGGAATTACTAATGCAAAAAGCATCTTTGCCCAGAGAAGACCATCGCAATGCCATGCTCATTTGCTGCCTCGATAACTTCTTTATCTCTTATAGAGCCGCCTGGCTGTATGATTGCTTTTACCCCCGCTTTTGCTGCAACATCAACAGCATCTCTGAAAGGGAAAAATGCATCAGAAGCCATGATAGAGCCTTTTATCCTATCCTTTCCTTTATGTGTGGCAATCCATGAGGCATCAACACGAGATGTCTGCCCTCCCCCAATGGCAACAGTCTTTGTTCCCTTTACAAATACGACTGCATTTGACTTCACATGCTTAACACATTTAACCGCAAAAATCATTGAAGTAATGTCTTCCTGAGAAGGCTTTTTTTCTGTTACTACTTTCCATTCTTTAGGATTAATTTCTTTCAAATCTCTTTCCTGCACCAATGCTCCACCAACAACACTTCTTATCTCCAAGCTTCTTTCTCTCTCAGCCTTTTCCAATCCCTTAACTTCCAGAAGACGTAAATTTTTTTTTGTAGTAAATACTTCCATTGCTTCTTTGCTGAAGGAAGGTGCAATGATTACTTCTAAAAATATTTTCATCATTTTTTCGGCAAGCTTTCCTTTTACTTCTCTATTAACTGCTACAACCCCTCCAAAAGGAGAATACTCGTCAGTGGCAAATGCATCCTCCCATGCTTTATCAACGCTTTCTGCAGAAGCAATACCAGAAGGAGTGGCATGTTTTATGATGACAGCAGTGGGTTCTTCAAATTCCTTTATGCATTCAATTGCCCTGTCTGCATCTAGGATATTGTTATATGAAAGTTCCTTTCCATGTATTTTTTTCGCTGTCGCGATGCATGCCTCCTTTACTCCTTCTATGCCATAAAAAGCCCCTCTTTGATGAGGATTTTCCCCATATCTCAACTCCTGAATTTTCTTGAAAGGGAAGGAAATAATTTCTGGAAATTTTTCTCCTCCTTCCTGCATGGAGAGAATGCTGTCGTAATAGGCAGTTCTCTGTAAAGCCTCTATAGCCAATCTTTTCCTCAATTTTTCATCAAATCCTTTTTTTAAATGCTCCGCCACCAATGCATACTGGGAGGGATGACTGACTACAATAACATGCCTCCAATTTTTTGCCGCCGCCCTCACCATGCAAGGACCACCAATATCCATCTCTTCCATTCCCAATTGGAAAGGATAAAAATTGCAGACAACCATATCTATCGGTTTTATCCCTTTTTCCTTTAGTTCCTTCATATCTGCAGAATCTCTCCTTGCAAGAATGGCAGCATATATGGAAGTATGGAGAGTCTTTATTCTTCCTTCAAATAAATTGCTGAAACCTGTTAATTCTTCTACCTCCCTTACAGGAATACCTGCCGAGAGTAATTTCTTTGCAGTTCCTCCAGTAGAAAATATCTCTATACCTGCCATATGTAGTTTTTTGCAAAACTCCTCTATACTTTCCTTATTCCACACACTTACTAATGCTGTCTTTGGAATCATTCTCTTACCCAACCATAATGCAAGACACAAAAATTAACTTTGCGACTTGCCCCTTTTTAAAGTAACATCGCCTTTACGCTCATAGACTATGCCTTTTTCTACAGTATTTATTACTGCTTCCTCTATTCTTTCCAGTGCTTCCATTATTTTATCATAGCATGCCTTTGCCCTTGAAGAGAAACACTCCTTCAACAAAAGTTCCATATAGCCTTTTGCAATAGTGAGCGGATTAAGAAAATAATGAGCAATCTCATTTATGAACTCATCCTTCTTTGCTAGAGCATCTCTTAATTTTTTCTCTGCCTCTTTTTTCTCATCGCTGAGAACGCCCACCAATATGGATGCTATAAAGAAAATGAAAATTTGAGAGAGGTGAAGATATACTCGTTCATTAGATATTCCCACATATAAATCGCTTATTAGTAAAAAGAAACCGAGGAAGAAAGAAACGATAGACCCTCTTTTCCCCCACCAGAAAGCAGAAAGAATGGCAGGAATATACATAAAATGGGTATAGAACATTTCCTTTTTTACTACCATTGTATAGTAAGAAATAAGCCAAACGCTAAATGAGGATAGAAAGATAATAGTCAAAATTTTTATAATATCTTCTGTCGACTTATTAGACATATACGCTTTATCCATCATGAAACAAATTCACTCCTACAATTAATCTTTTTCGTTTTTTTGGCAGAAACATTAAAAATACTCATTTGATACCCTCTTAAGGGCTCTTGGTCTAGGTGGTTATGACGTCGCCTTGACGAGGCGGAGGTCCTGGGTTCAAATCCCAGAGAGCCCA
>CAZHBO010000121.1:0-4615 GCA_964530745.1 uncultured Thermoplasmatales archaeon
ATGTTGCAGGCTTACCAGAAGAAAGTTTACCACCCATTGAATAATACTGCTAGAGAAAAATTTAATAACAACCTCGAAATTATGGTTTGCCGTATGAATGGGAGAATATGTATATCCTGATAGTTGGGGCAGGGGGTATCGGCCAGAAATTGGCGGAACTTGCCCTGAAAAACAAAGACGATGTCGTTGTCATTGAGAAAGAAAAAGAGAAATGCGAGGAATTTGCGAAGAAATATGATGCCGTTGTTATCAATGCCGATGCAACAGTTAAAGAAACTTTAGAAGATGCTGAAATAGAAAGAGCAGATGCATTGGTAGCGACAGCAGATGATGCAACAAATCTTTTGGTTATATCCTTGGCAAAAAACATGGGTGTAAATGCACTTGTAGCTGTCGTGAGAAATGAAGAGAGCAGACCAATGTTTATAGAAAAGGGGGCAAATATTGTAGGAAACCCAAATGCGATAACTGCAGAGTATCTTTATAGGGCTGTTCAAAGGCCGATGATAAAAGATTTTATGACACTCGGCGGTCAAGCAGAGATATTTAAAATCACATTGCCGGAGGACTCAAAGCTTGTTGGAAAAATGCTTAAGGAAATAAATTTGCCAAAGAGAGTTTCCATTGTTGCAATAGAAAGAAATTCAGATATCATTATACCTGTAGAAGATACACGCCTTGCTGCAGGAGATTCCATTACTGTATTGGCGAGGGAAGATAAAATAGATAAGGCAATGGAACTATTTTGTAAGAAATAATTGAATTACATGAAAGACTTAAAAATTGTTCTAAGGGATACAGGAGCAGTCTTGCTTGCAGTAGGTGTAATCACAGTCATCGCTGCTGTCGTTCCTCTAATAAAAAATTTTGAAAACATTGGAGAGGAAATAGAGAATGTTAAATGGATTTTTTTAACAATGCTCGTATTCCTCGCTGCGGGAGCGCTTTTCCGCTTGATCGGAAGAGGTGAGGGGGAAGTAAAGATAAAGCATGCAATGCTCATTGCAGCATTTTCATGGCTTTTGATATCTTTAATATCAACAATTCCCTTTCATTACGTAAATTATTCAGAAAAAATGGATTTCTTATCCGCATTTTTTGAAGCAGTTGCAGGGTGGACTGGCACGGGTCTAACCATGGTTAATTTTGAAAGCGCATTGCCCCCAACCATACAATTCTGGCGCACCTTTACCCAATGGATTGGAGGCGTAGGTGTCATCGTTTTAACCCTCATCGTTCTAGCAAGACCTGGAACAGGCTCCTTTACTCTCTATCGTTCTGAGGCAAGGGAAGAAAAAATTCATCCAAGCATCATTTCAACTGTAAAAAGCATTTGGTGGATTTTACTCCTTTACACTTTCCTTGGCATTGTTATACTTTTCATTGCAGGAATGCCATTATGGGAAGCAGTAAATCATGCAATGACAGGAATAACAACTGGAGGTTTTTCTGTAACAGATGATAGCATAGCATCCTATAGCCCTCTCATACAAGCATTACTCATCCCATTAATGGTTGCAGGTGCAATTGCATTTGCTGCCCATTATGATTTGCTGACAGGTAAAATAAAAAACTTTTTCAAAGATGCTCAAACACAAGCCCTTCTTGCCCTTCTTTTCTTAGGGATATTTCTTCTCACCTTCCTAAACATGGATTATTATTCAACATTCTTGCAGTCTTTTAAATATTCAGCATTTCAATTTGCCTCTGCCCTTACCTGTACTGGATTTGCTACAGCGGATATTCCCTCATGGGGAGCATCTGCAAAAATGCTCCTTTCCTTTGCAATGGTGATTGGTGGAGCTGCGGGTTCAACCGCGGGAGGGATAAAGTTATTTAGAATCATTTTGCTTACGAAAGGGACCGGATGGAAGATAAGGCATATATTTCTCCCTCCAAAAGGAACGATTAGATATAAACTAGGAGGCAAATCGCTGGCTAGGGATGAGGCATTGGAAGAGATAACAGAAGCATCCATACTCTCTTTCCTGTGGATGATTTTGCTTTTCATAGGAATAATGGTTATTTTGTATACAACTCATGCAAGCCTTGATAACGCGATCTTCGAGGTATGCTCTGCTCAGGGAAATGTTGGTCTATCAACAGGAATTACCTCAGCAGCTATGAATCCAATTGCAAAATTCATGCTCATCATAAACATGTGGATAGGGAGGCTGGAAATCATTCCAATTTTGGTATTTTTCAGAGCCCTTGTTAAGGGGCAAAGCATTGTATAAAAGCTTGCATTAAAATCAAGATATTCCTCAAAATGTTATTTTCATTAGCTATTTGCACATTCTCCAAATCGTTGCATCAAGGAAGAGATATCATTTCAGCGGATTTCACTCACTCCTCCTTTTATACTCATATCATAAAAAATCGAGGAAAATCGTTATCTAACAAAATTTTTATAAGGAGAGTTGTTTTAAGCCTCATGAAAAGGGAAAAGATAGAAGTCATATATGAAAATGGATTGTTGAGAATCATTAAACCAGCCAAGATAGAATCTGATGTATTAACTGTTAAAATATTGAATAGAGATGAGGTTTTGACAGATGAAGACATGAAAGATATCTTGGAAGCAATAGATGAAAGAGAAAAAGGAGAATGCCATTCATTTGATGAAGTATTTGAATGAGTTATAAAATTCTTTTTTCGTCAAAAAGTCATAAGCAAATAAAAGCTTTTGATAAAAAATTAAGAGAAAGAATAAAAGGGGCAATTGCAGAAATAGGCAATAATCCATGGCATAGAGGAACGATAAAAATTAAAGGGTATGAGAACATAAGAAGAAAAAGAGTTGGTATATACAGAATTTTATACCTTATCAATAAAGAAAGAAAAGAAATCCTGATAGTAAAAATAGAGAAAAGAGATAAAACTACCTATAAAAAATAACTCTCAACTCCACTTTCCCCAAATTTTATACCTTTGAGGGAAAATGAAAAAAGCATTTTGTGCATTTTTATTATTCCACTTGAAATATGCACAGGAACAAACGAAGGGTTGCATTTGTTGATACAAATCATAAATAATAAATGCCCGTGTATGTTTTCTATGCATGAAAGCAGTTATTCCTGCTGCCGGGCTTGGAACCCGCTTTTTGCCTGCAACAAAAAACATGCCAAAGGAGATGTTACCAATCGTAGATAAACCAGCCATTCAGTATGTTATTGAAGAGGCTGTAGAGGCTGGGATTGATGATGTGCTCATTATCACTGGCAGAGGAAAGGAGGCAATAGAAAACCATTTTGATGTTGCCTATGAGCTAGAAGATGTGTTAGAAAAGAGGAATGATAAGGAGAAGTTGAGAGAAATAAAGAAAATTTCTGAAATGGTGGACATTCATTACATCCGCCAGAAAAAACCTCTCGGATTAGGGCATGCCATATTGAGGGCAAAAAAGCATGTTGATGGGGAAAATTTTGCTGTCATGCTGGGTGATGATGTAATAGTTTCAGAAATTCCATGTATTGGGCAGTTGATGAATCAATTTGAAGAATATGGAGGGGCAATCATTGCAGTTGGAGAAGTCCCTATGGAATATGTGGAGCGATATGGAATCATTGAATACAAAAAAATTAATGAAAGAATTTATGAAGTTGTAAACATAGTTGAGAAGCCATCCTTGGGTAAAGCGCCGTCAAGCCTTGCTGTTATGGGAAGATACATTCTCCCTCCAGAAATTTTTGATTGCATAGAGGAAACAAAGCCAGGTTACGGGGGGGAAATACAGCTTACAGATGCATTGCAAATTTTAAGGAAAAAGAAAAAAATATATGCCTACCTATTTGAAGGAAAAAGATTTGATTTGGGAAATAAATTTGACTGGCTTAAAACAAATATTGAAATTGCTTTAAGAAGGGAAGAATTTAGAGATGAGTTAATCGCTTTCATGGAAGAGAAATTGAGGAGATAGCACAATTTCCAAAAAACTTATTAAATCTGTGTTTTGGCATTTTAATTTTTATGAAATAAATGGTTATTGCTCATTTTTATGATGGAGATCCAATAAGACAATTTTATCTTCTTTTTTTATATAGCCATAAGATAACCTAAACAGTGGAATGTAAACTTCCCTATTACCTCTTCGTGAAAATCTCATTGGTTTTCCAACCTCTGGCTTCTCTATAATCTTTTCGATTTGCTTTTTAACCCTTTCTTTAAGCTTTTCATCTTTAATTTTTTTGATTCGTTTGACAAAACGTGCTTCATATGCGACTGTTACCATGTTTCAAGCATCTCTGTGAATTTATCACCACTCACTTCCTTGAACTTTCCTTCTTTGTATCTTTTGAATGCTTCCTCAGTCCTCCTTGCGAATTCCAAGTCCTCCAAGAAATTTCTGTTGAGATCACTGGCTCTTCGTAATATCAGACGATTTCCATCTTTTATAATTATAAATTTTTCTCCTATCTTAAAATCTTTCCTCATCTCGCTGGGTATTACAATCTGCCCTTTTGAACTCATTTTAGTAATTTCAATCTCGACCATTAAGTAAGATATATCTTACTATTGTATATAAAATTTGTCTTAATAGATTCATCCTTGCTGTTTTTGATAATAATATTTTTATTCATTTTCCATATACCATTATGAAACTCCCAACGCTAGA
>CAZHBO010000122.1:0-4499 GCA_964530745.1 uncultured Thermoplasmatales archaeon
ATTTAACAACTACTGTGAGGGCAATTTTATTCTTGACAAATCACTTTGTTGTATGGCAACAATTAAACCAAAATAAACCTGCAAAAAGATTATATAAAACCTCCCTCTTCTTCCGATAACAATGAATGAAAAATTGCCATCCATTGATGAATGGATAGAAAAGCAGGATATTGAAACAACAGAACAAATAGAAGTTCCAAAGTTGCTAATTGATCAGGTAATAGGACAGGATCATGCAGTAGATGTTATCCGCCAGGCTGCTCGCCAGAAAAGGCATGTAATGCTCATTGGTGACCCTGGAACAGGAAAATCTATGCTGGCAAGGGCAATGACAGAATTTTTACCTAAAGAGGAGCTGGAGGATATACTTGTATATCCCAATCCTGACGACCCAAATACACCGCGCATCCGCGTCGTTCCAGCAACGAAAGGAAAAGAAATCGTTGATACGATGAAGAAGGAAGCACGCCAGAGGGAGCAGCAGCAAGCACAGATGATGACGACCATTATTGCGCTCATTGTTGGAGGCTCTCTCATAGGAGCAATTATTGTTGGTGATTTAACACTCGCTTTATTTGGAATAATTGCAGCAGCCATGATTTATTTAATTGGGGCAAGAGGAGGTCTGATACAAAAAAGGGAAGAGGCAAATATACCAAAATTACTGGTTGCCCATGAAAGTGATGATGACCCTCCATTTATTGATGCAACGGCGGCACACTCTGGCGCTTTACTCGGAGATGTTCGCCACGACCCATTTCAGGCTGGAGGATTGGAAACTCCCGCCCATTTGCGAGTAGAGGCAGGAGCAATTCATAAAGCGCATAAAGGTGTTTTGTACATCGATGAAATTAATACATTGAGCCTTCCATCCCAGCAGCATTTGTTGACAGCCATTCAAGAAAAGAAATTTCAGATAACAGGACAGTCTGAGAGAAGTTCAGGGGCTATGGTAAAGACGGAGCCTGTTCCATGCGACTTCATTTTGGTATGCGCTGGCAATCTGGATGCTGTTGAAGGAATGCACCCCGCGTTGAGGAGTAGAATAAGAGGCTATGGTTATGAAATATACATGAACAGCGACATGGAAGATACAGAAGAGAATAGGAAAAAGCTCATCCGTTTTGTTGCCCAAGAAATAGTAAAGGATAAAAAAATTCCTCATTTTGATAAAAAGGCAATAGGAGAAATCATTAGAGAAGCTCAAAGGAGGGCAGGACAGAAAGGAAAGTTATCATTGCGACTCCGCGAGCTGGGTGGTCTTATAAGAGTTGCAGGTGATTTGGCATTCACGGAGGGAAGCAACATAGTGACGGCAGACCATGTCATAAGGGCAAAGAAAATAGCCCGCTCCCTTGAGCAGCAGGTTGCAGACAGGTATATCCAAAAAAGAAAATCCTATCATTCTTTTAAGACGGAAGGAGCAGAAGTTGGGACAGTTAATGGCTTGGCTGTTATGTCTGCTGACCCTTCTCTAAGTGAATTTTCCGGCCTAATTTTGCCAATTGTTGCGGAGGTGACACCTGCTGGCTCAAAGGCGGAGGGAAAAGTCGTTGCAACGGGAAGGCTTGGTGATATAGCAAAGGAAGCGGTCCAGAATGTTTCTGCCATAATCAAAAAATATATTGGTCAGGATATTTCAAAGAGGGATATTCACATTCAATTTATTGGAACATATGAAGGAGTGGAAGGAGATTCTGCATCCATATCTGTAGCCACTGCTGTCATATCTGCAATGGAAGAAATTCCAGTATCGCAGGAAATAGGAATGACAGGCTCTTTAAGTATTCATGGAACAGTATTGCCAGTTGGAGGAGTGACTGCAAAGATAGAAGCTGCTGCAAAAGCTGGCTTGAAGAAAGTTTTGATTCCGAAGGCAAATATGCAGGATGTATTGATAGAGGAGGAATACCAAAATAAAATTGAGATTATTCCTGTAGAAACTTTAAAAGATGTTTTGCAAGAATCTTTAGTTGGAAGGGGGAAGAAGAAACTTCTCAAAAAACTTGAGTCAATACAGCCTTCTGTAATGAGTAAAGTTGAGTTAGAATCAGAGAAAAAAATAGAGAGAGTGCCTCAAAGGAAGATCATCAAAAAGCCGGTTGCAGGACAAGAAAGCTAACTCACCCATCCTGGTCCAACTTGAGCATATACATCTATTTTGGTTAATGAAAGCTCAATATCATATGCATCCCCTCCCTGAGGACCATTTAAAGTAACCAAAACATAACCCTGGCTTTCATTTTTATTTATGCTGAAGTTTGTTATTGAAGATGCGTTCAGAAAATTTTGGAAATATCTTTCCCATGCAGATGGGTATTCCGTATTAATTTTTATGGAAATGCTTTTTGCGATCATCGAATATCTAACGAAGGAGGAATAATTTGTCCTGATGGAATATGTTCCATAGCCGGTAGCGCTTGTTTTCCCTGGAACCTCTTTAATGTTCATGATTGAAATGTTGAATGTTTGCTTAGTCGTCATATTCCTTGCAGAAAAAGATGGGGATGATATCACTGCCTCACCATGTGTTTGGCTTAAAATAACAGCCCCTCCTTCGTAAGTATAAGTTTGATCAACAAAATAAGCATTTTCCGACTGATATTGAATTGTTCCCAAGGAATATTGAATGGGAGAGGAAGATGGGGCACCAAATCTTTTGCATTTCACAAAAAAATTTCCATTTGAAGAGCCATTATAAGAAATTGTGAAAGGTGATGAAACATAGGGCAAAACATCGCTTGAGAACTTATAATCAGGATTCAGTAAATTTATTATGAATGCTCCTTGAGGAAGGGCGGAAGCAATTGTTTGGTTGAATATTATTTGTGTATTATTTATAGTTTTCAAAACTATTCTGTATCCATTGGCTTCATTGATTACCCTAACTTCTATGTTTTTATTTCCATTTATGGACAAATTGAAGATATTTCCATTGGCGAGAGTATTTATTTGCAAGTCAAGTTTTGATATTTGAATGACATAATCTATTTCCCCACTACTGGAAGCATCTGGCTGATATGTTTCCTTTATCCTACCAGACGTAGGAGTAACATATATCCCAAAGTTGCTATCAGATGATGACAACACCTGTAAGGAGCCGAAGGCTCTGGCAGACATGAAATATGGAAGTTCTTTGCTTCCTAAGGTAATGGAGTTTGTTATTGGTATATCTGCTTTAGACATTGCTTGCAAGTCTATTGAAAATTTCAGGTTTGCAAATTGATTTGCTACAGCATCCATATGATCTGCTTCCTTATCTTTCATCCATTCGGGCACATAATGGACTTGTATTATAACTATGACTGCAACGAAAAGCGATATGACAAGGATAGCAACAATAATACCAACTTGTGCATTTTTGTTTTCTAGCATCATGGATATAACCCTTCCTTATTAAATAAATTTACGATTTTCTTCTCCATATTAAAAAACCTCCAATTATTACTGCAATCGCTGCCAATCCAAAAATCCATAAAGGAAAGCTTTTTTGCTTGCTCTCTTTAAAAACTTCAAAGGAAATAGTTTTCTCATTATTCTCCTCATTTTCTTCCTCCACGTTGTTTCCACTATCTACCACAACCTTAAAAGTGTGCTTACCAGAAGGAATGGAAAGATAAATTTTTTTGACCTTCATCTCTCCAGCAGGAATTCCATCAATTTTGGATTTATTTTTTATGGCTCCATCTACAGAACACTCAATGCTGAATGAGGGCGATTTTTCTTTCCCATCATTTGAAAGAGTTATATTGAAAATTATAGAATCTCCTTCTTTAGGATTTTTTGGGAAAATATCTATGCCCTTAACAACCAAATCAGGAAGTTTTATCTCCTGAGAAGCAATAGTAACCACTTTTGTAATCGAATCGCTAAGCCCGTCATTATCCACGACAGTTAAAGTAACGCTATAATTTCCTGGTGAGGAATAAACATGCGTTGGGTCTTTTTCATTGCTTATACCCCCATCTCCAAAATTCCATGTATAGCTGACAATGTAGCCATCATCAGACGACTTGTCAATAAAAGAAACTTCCATTCCATCTATGGTAAAAGAAAAATCAGCAGAAGGAGGGGTCGGCTGCGGAGGAGGCGGAGGATTATATTGAGTTATTGTAATCATTTTTGCATCTGACCAACTGCTCTCTGCTCCATTTTCATCCTGTGCTTTTACTTTTATATAATAATTGCCTGTAGAAATCCATGAATGGGATTTGGTTGCTGCTGTTCCAGAAGTATAAAACCCACTCCATTCATCAACGATGCCATCTCCATTCCAGTCCCATCCATATTTTATATTATCTCCATCTGAATCAATGGAGGAAGCTGAGAATTTGTAAGAAATACCTGTATAGCCGGATGATGGTCCACTTATGCTGGGCTTATTTGGAGGATGATTTAATGGCATGGATGTTGTGAAATGCCACACTTCACTTTCATTCTTTGCACCATATACATCCCATGCAACAATGCGCCAATAATAAGTTGTTTCATAATCTAAC
>CAZHBO010000123.1:0-4467 GCA_964530745.1 uncultured Thermoplasmatales archaeon
ATGCTGCTTCTACAAACAATGATCTAGAACCTACTCCATAATTTCTTCCTTTTTTGATAGGTAATATATCCCTACAAAAAGTAATAAAATTCCTAAGATTTGCATCGTTGTAATGCCCTCACCCAAAACAAAAAATCCTAAAATTGCAGCAAAGAAAGGTGTTGAAAGCTCCAAGGCGGAGACTTGAGCTGCTTTTATTCGCTTTAACCCTTCATAATAAAAAATCGTTCCTATGCCAACAACAATTCCTACTAAAATTTGATAGGCATTTACAATTTTTATTCCAGAAGTAAAGGATATGTAGACAATAAAAAATATGGAAGCAAAGAAAAATCTGTAGAAAGTAATGGTGCCCGCGTTTATATCCTTAAGAAACTTTCTCATTGCTATGGCTGTTGTTGCCCAAGCAATTGTTGCCGATAGTACCATTAAATCTCCCATCGTGCCTATTTTCAATGATGAAAAATTTTCAAGCGTTCGAGCTGTGACCAATATGCCAGAGATTATCATAAATGAAATTCCCATATAATCAAAGGTTGTTAATCTATCCCCTTTAAGAAACATGAATCCAATTAAGATTATAAAAACAGGTTGCATATGCCCAATTAAGACTGCATTAATAACTGGCACTTGCGTCAAAGCAAAGAAATAAATAAGGTCTGCAAAAAGTGTTCCAACTATTGCTATATAAATTAATGTAGAAAACTGCTTCCTGCTAACTTTGAAATTTGCTTTACTTGCTAATGCATAAATTAATGCTATTAATGCAACAAAAATTGCCCTTATTCCAGAGGTATGAAGAAAATCTGAATTTTGATATGATAATTTCGCCAATACGGGCTCCACAGCCCACATAATGCTAGCAGATAAAATACATAATATGCCAAGCTGCTTGCGCCTCATCTAGCCCTTAATAAAAAGAAAGTTAAATAATTATTGAAGGAGAGACCTGATAGTTTTCATACTTCTCGTTGTAACATAAATTGGCTTTTTGAAATGTGATGATAAAACTTTTTCCAATTTTGCACCTACAGTTGCATAATGTATGTCTTTCTTCTTAAAAATTATATTATCTGTGCCAACAATTTTTATGATTTTGATATGCCGATTCTCAATTTTCTTGCATAGATCAAGCATTTTTTCTTTTGTTATCCTAAAGTTTCCGTAGATATTGATTCCCCTCACGAAGGCAACTCCTTCCTTCCATCCATTTGTTTTTGACCTGTAATTCATGATTGCAAACTATATAATTTTAATAATTTTTCCCATGCTTTTGAATTGATGCAAAACTATACTGCTGGAGTAAAATGCCAGTAACAATGAAAATTAATCCAATCATTGTTGAAAACAATATTTTTTCTCCAACAACAAGATGAATAAATATAAGGGAAATGAATGGAGTTAGAAACAGGAGGTTACTTATTTTTGCTGTTGTTTTGGAAAGTTCTAAAGCTTTAAGCCAAATGATAAACGTAATTCCCATCTCAAATAAACCAACATATGCAGTGCCAAAAATTCCTTCTATAGATGGAATTTTTATGCCTGAAAATAAAAGATTTGCAATTAGGATAAAAATAAAGCCGAATGAAAAATTTAGGAAAAGCTTTGCCACAACATCTCTATCATCCCTTATATTATAAATCCAAAATAAAGCCCAAAGGAATGATGATAAAATTGCTAAAAATATCCCAAAAGGGTCAGAAAATTTTAATGATGAGATATCACCTCTTGTAATAATAATTACTACTCCAATAAAGCCAATGAAAACTGCAAAAATATTTTTGAATGTTATTTTCTGTTTCAACAGGAGGGCAGATAATAAAACAAGCATTATTGGCCATGTGTAATTTAACGGTTGTGCTTCTTGTGCTGGGAGAAGTGAGTAAGCTTTGAATAAAACAATGTAGTATAAAAAGGGATTCAAAAAGCCGAGGAATAAAGAATGCAGATAATCTTTTTTTGAATATGCTTCAAGTAAACTCAATTTGTTTTGAAAGAGAAGAATTAAAAAAAAGATAAAAATGGATACTATGGAGGAATAAAATAATAACTGAAGAAAATTTACATAGTTCAATGAAATTTTAAATGCAGAAGCTACGGTTGACCATAATAGTATCGAGATTATTGCATATGCATAAGATTTCTTTTGGTTTTCCACGACCAAGAGTAATTTCTAAGAAGTATAAATAATTGAAATATATATTTTGATTTCTGCATTTCAACTACTTATTCAAATATTCTGCCACTCTCTCAAACCCTTCCTTTATGATGTCAACATTCTCAACATGAGGACCATAACTTATTCTAACCGCTTCCTTTAGCGTATCTCCAAATCCCTTGCCAGGTATGAATAAAACCCCAGTATTTTTTAACACCCTTTTCACAAATTCATCCCCATCCTCCCCAACTTTCATTAAAGTGTACAACCCTCCCTGTGGTATCAAATGTGGCATACCAAGGTTTTCTTTAATAGCGTTAACTGTAACATCTGCAGCTTTTTTATAAGCCATTTTCTTCTCTTCCAAATATTTCTTCAAGCATCCGTTTTTAATAGCATCCCTTATGTATTCCGTCATTGCAATTTGGTGAAGTGTGTCAGGGCAGAGGGTGGAACATTGCTGTGTCCTTTCCATTCCATCAATAACCTCAGGATGAGCTTCCATCCAGCCGAGGCGGCGCCCTAAACCGCGGCACCATTTCGAATTTGAATGAATTGTAACCAAATTTGGATAATCATTTGGTGACCATGAAAAGTAAGAAGGGAGGTCGATAAAGCATTGTGTTTTATAGGCATGGTCGATGACTAAGAAAGCATTTCTTTCCTGACAAATATCAATGCATGCCTTCACCATTTCATTCGGTATAATCTGAGAAGAAGGATTATCTGGGGAAGGAAAAAGTATTATTTTTGGGTTATCCCTTTCCATAATCGTTTTTAATTTTTCTATTGTTTCATCAATGGAGGGCAAATATTCCCATGTGGTTGGGTCTAAAACAGGAAGGCGTATAATATTTCCTTTTTGCAGGGTCATTTCAATCTGTCCCATATAATTTGCATATGTCGGGTCAAGCAACAAAATTTTGTCCGATGGATTTGCCAATGTTAAAAACATATCGTGGGTAAGTTGTGTCGATGATTGCCCTACGATGATATTCTCTTCCTGCAAGTTGACTCCAAAAATTTTTTTCTCCATATTGGCAATTGCTTCCCTGCACTCTGGAAAACCAAGCGTTGGACTATATTTGCCAGCATCATGAAATTTTTCTTTATCAGTGCAAATAGAAACATATTTCTCTCTAAATTCTTCTGGGGCATGATGTCCAACCCATCCCCCACCATATGAAATAACCTCCTCTGGATTCAACCCCATGTTAATTATGTTCTTTTCACTCGCCATTTTCATTATCTGGCGTATTGGCGAAGGATTCTTCATCATTTCCTGTAACAAACGAGATAGTTCTGGCATTGGGAATGTATATGGCATAGGAATATAATCTTTTTTAATACAAATATTCAAAATCTATATGGTGACCTCTTTCCAAGAACTTCTGTTGATGCTAGGGCTGCTCTTGCACCTTGGGCGCATGCAGTAACAATCTGTCTTATGCCTCCTGTAACATCTCCTGCTGCATATATGCGGGCAACATTTGTTCTTTGCATGTTATCTGTAATGATATATCCATTCTCATCTGTTTTCACTCCTATTTTTTTTGCAAGAGCTGACCGAGGAGCCTCTCCAATGGAAATGAAAATGCCATCAACCTTCTTTGTTTTTATCTCCCCACTCTTCACATTTTTTAATTTTATTTCTTCAACCTTATCTTTTCCAATTATTTCATCCACAACGCTATTCCATATTATCTCTATACCTTTCTCAACTGCCTCATTTTCCAATGCTTTCTCAGCCCTCAGCTCATCTCTCCTATGAACGATGGAAACATTACACCCAATTTGTTTAAGAAAAATTGCCTCTATTACAGCACTGCTTCCTCCTCCAATGACGACGACATCCTTATCTTTAAAGAAGAAGCCATCACATGTTGCACAATATGAAACACCCTTTCCCTGCAGTTCTTTCTCTCCTTTTACATTTAATTTTTTATGCTCAGTTCCAGTTGCAATTATGACTGCCCCAACCTCATATTCTTTCTTGGTTGTCTTCATTCCTATAAAATCCTTCTCTTTGCTTAAATCAAGCACTTCTTCATAGAAATTAAACTTTGCATATTCTTTAGCATGCTCTTTCATCTTCTCCATCAATTCCATTCCAGATATGCTTTTAAATCCAGGATAATTCTCCACCTTGGGAGCTTCCATTGTGAGTCCGCCACCTACACCTTTGTCAAAAATGACGGCATCGATGCCAGACCTTCCTGCATATATCCCAGCAGAATAACCAGCGCTTCCTGCCCCAATAATTGCTAATTCTATGTCCATGGGTGGCTATAATGCATATGCTTTTTTAA
>CAZHBO010000124.1:0-4203 GCA_964530745.1 uncultured Thermoplasmatales archaeon
CTGGCTGTATTTTTTTGTTTAATTGCCTTGTTATTATTTCTCCTGTTTTTACCTCTATTCCATTAATCTTTGTTCCAAAAGGAAATGTAATAACTTTTGCTTTGTATGGCAGCATTGGATAACCTTCTTTATATAATAGGGAAGAATTAATCCCCTCAATAACAATATATTCTCCCCTATCCATTATTGCCGGAGAGAACGAAAAAGAAAAGTTGTTGGCTTCTTCTATCCTTTCAATTTGGAAACCTGACATGCCTGCAAAAGATGCAGATAAAAAGAAAGAGGCTAAGATGATGGAAATCACCTTTACATTCATAAAAATAAAAACATAAACCACCTATAACATTTTTGCTCGATACTTCCAAAATTATATAAATAATTTTTTGATACTTTTTTGCTCCAGCGGAGGCATAAATATGATGAGGAATCATAGCAAACAAGGCATAGTTCTGGGAATTTTTACAATGCTCATAATTTTTTATTGCACCTCAATGGTTGAGGTAAAATTAGGTAGGAGGGGAATAAATGAAAATCTACAGGAAATTTACTCCCAAATGCAACCACCTTATGAATGGGAGAGATTATTGGGAGGGAAGGGAGATGATTGCTTCCTTTCCATTCAAGAAGCAAAGAACGGCTACATCCTCGCTGGCTATACATGTTCAGATGTTAAAGGCAATGATGGCTGGCTGGTAAAAATAGATGGGGATGGGAGAGTAATGTGGGAAAAGAAATATGGGGATTACGCAGATGATTATGTGTATTGGGCAGAGCAAACAAAAGAGGGGGGCTATATTGCAGCTGGGAAAACATATTCCTATGCATACAATTCTTTTATGGGATGGCTTCTGAAGGTAAATGAGAATGGAGAAAGGGAATGGGAAAAAATTTTTGGTGGAAAAAGTGATGATTGCTTTTTCTCTGTTCATCAAACTAACGACGGTGGTTTTATCTTGGGAGGCTATACAAATTCATTTGGATCGGGAGGTGCAGATATATGGCTTCTGAAGGTAAATGAGAATGGAGGAAAGGAATGGGAACACATATGGGGCGGAGCTACATTTGATGAAGCAAATGAAATAAAGCAGACGTCGGATGGAGGATATGTTTCAATATTTTACTATGAATCCTTTGGTTTTGGTGACGATGATGACTGGCTTTACAAGCTCAATGGAAGTGGAAAAAAGGAATGGCAGAAGACATTCGGTGGAGATCGTCGAGATATCCTCTCCAACATCATTGAAACAGATGATGGATACATCATGATAGGCTCTACAAAATCCTTTGGCTCCGGTGATTCAGATGCATGGCTTGTGAAGACAGATAAAGGAGGTAATATGCTATGGAATAGAACTTATGGAGGGGAAGATGATGATCGTGGCTATTACGTCCAGCAAACAGATGATGGTTATATTATTGTTGGCTACACAAAATCATTTGGCTCTGGTGATAGCGATGGATGGGTGATTGGAACAGATATGGATGGAAATCTCAAATGGAATGAAACTTTTGGTGGGAAAAGAGATGATTGCTTCACTTCTTTGCAACGAACAGATGATGGATACATCATTGTTGGCTACACAAAATCATTTGGCTCTGGTGATAGCGATGGATGGGTGATTAAAATAAGCGTAAAATCTCCATCTTCGCCAGATGTTTCAGGAGATACAGAGGGTTTTCAGTGGGCTGAGTATACTTACAATGTAAGTTCCATAGCCCCCAATGACAATAAAATAAAATTTTATTTTGATTGGGGTGATGGCTCATCCAATTGGACAGATTTTGTTGAATCAGGAGAAATATTTTCTCAGCCCCATATATGGGAAAATGCTGGAACTTATGAAGTAAGGGTAAAAGCACAGGATGAAAATGGTGAGGAAAGCGGATGGTCATCCATTCAAGTTACAATTCATCCAAATTCAAAACCAGATAAGCCATACAAGCCACAAGGACCGTCATCTGGTTTGCCAAGTAGCAAATATAGCTACACAACTCTTGCATATGATAAGGATGGGGATGATATACAATATGGATGGGATTGGAATGGAGATGGCATCGTTGACGAATGGACGTCTCTTAAGCCATCTGGGGAGAGCATAGAAATACAGCATTCATGGAATGAGAAAGGAAATTATGAAGTAAGAGTCATAAGCAAGGATGAGCATGGAGCAAAAGGAGAGTGGTCTGACCCTCTGGCTGTTTCAATACCATACTGCCTGCTAAAAAAATTCATGGAGCTTCCATTGATTTCATTCCTAAGGGATTTACTACTCCATTATTACATAATCCACTAAAACATTTTTAAAGGAGGAGTGTATACCCAACAAGGTGATACAGTGGGGAATGTAAGACCTATGTACATAAAGCGTGTCGCATTGGAACTGGTGCAGAAATTTCCAGATGTTTTCACTGACGATTTCCATTCAAATAAGGAATTTGTAGAGCAATATACCTCAATAAAAAGCAAAATGGTAAGGAATAGAATAGCAGGATATATTGCGAAAATAATGGAAAAACCTAAGGTTCAGGAGAATGAAATTGAAGAAGAAAGTTGAGGAAGCAATAAAAAGCCTTCAAAGTGGAAAATTTGTTCTTATATATGATGCAGATGGGAGAGAGGAGGAAACAGATTTTATTATTGGTGCAGAATTTGTTAAAGATGAGCATATCTACAGAATGCGCCACGACGGCGGAGGTCTCATTTTTTTAATGATTCATCATGACATTGCAAAAAAATTGGGTCTTCCATATCTTTCCGATGTGCTGTACAAAAGTGCTTCCAAATGGTCAGTTTTTAAAGAACTCATCCCCAATGACATTCCCTATGACACAAAATCATCATTTTCCATTCCCATAAATTATAGAAAAACATTTACCGGAATAACAGATAAGGATAGGGCAATGACTATACATCAGTTTGCTTTGCTGGCGAAAGAAATAAAAAAGCTTGCAGACATAGAGGCTCAGCGCATTTTTGGAGAGAGATTCCGCTCCCCGGGTCATGTTCCAATTTGCATTGCCTCCCGTTCTTTGCTTGCGGAGAGGAGAGGGCATACTGAATTGAGTGTCGCACTTTCTGTTATGGCTGGAATTGTTCCTGTTACAGCAGGATGCGAGATGATGGATAAAGGAAATAGCCTCCCAAAAAAGAAAGCAATGGAATACGCAAAAGAGAATGATTTTGTTTTTTTAGAGGGTTGGGAGATTATAGAGGCATGGGAGAAATGGCAAGAGTAATGGCAACAGGAGTATTTGATTTACTTCATGTTGGACACCTTCATTATCTGGAAGAGGCAAAAAAGCTGGGAGATGAGTTAATTGTGGTTGTTGCGTCAGATGAGACCGTAAAAAAAAGAAAGCATACTCCTATAATGCCTCAGGAAATGAGAAGGAAGCTTGTGGGGGCATTGAAACCTGTTGATAAAGCAGTTGTTGGACATGTGGGAGACCCTCTCGCCATCGTTGAAGAAATAAATCCTGATATCATTGCTCTGGGATATGACCAGGAAATGGAAGGGCTGGAAGATGAGCTAAGGAAAAGAGGACTGAAGGCAAAGGTAGTAAGATGTTCTAAATATGAAGATTATGACTTAAATGGAACAAGAAAGATTATAAAAAGAATTGAGGAAAAAATAGAAAAGAAAGAATTGTATAAAGGTGGGAAATGAAAGTGGGAATTGCAGATACGACATTTGCACGCTATGACATGGGTAAAGATGCAATAGATGAGCTAAGAAAAAACTCACCTAAAATAAAAATTGAAAGATATACTGTTCCCGGCATAAAGGATCTGCCTGTTGCTGCAAAGAAGTTAATAGAGGAAAAAAATTGCGACATCGTAATGGCTCTTGGAATGCCTGGAAGCCAGCCAATAGATAAGCAATGTGCCCACGAAGCATCCCTCGGCTTAATTAACGTGCAGCTTATTACAAACAAGCATGTTATAGAAGTATTTGTTCACGAGGATGAGGCAAAAGATGAAAAGGAATTGAAATGGCTTGCTGAAAGAAGAACAAGGGAGCATGCTCTAAATGTCATTGCCTTACTTTTCCACCCTGAAAAGCTAACAAAGAGAGCAGGGACGGGACAGCGCCAAGGCTTCGAAGATGCTGGACCATTGCCATAGCATTAAAATATTTTTTAAACATTCTAAAATCAAACTAAAAAAAATTTTATAAGAAATTTTTGGATTAATAAAAGGAT
>CAZHBO010000125.1:0-4174 GCA_964530745.1 uncultured Thermoplasmatales archaeon
TTAGCCAAACAAGCTATGCTAACAATGATTTTTAGCTAACTTTCGGAAATACTGTTTACAGCGAAAGTTATATAAATAACATCGCATACTCGCTTGTTTCTAGGAGAGTGTAAGAAAATGATGCAAGTTTATACATTTGAAGAGGGAAGTAAAGAGATGAGGGAATTGCTGGGCAATAAAGGAGCGCAGCTTAGCGAGATGTATCATATCGGCATTCCTATCCCTCCTGGCTTTATCATAACAACAAAGGCATGTATTGCCTATCTAAAAAAGAAAAAAATTCCTGATTCATTAAAAGAGGAGATATTATCAGCCCTTGAAGATTTAGAAAAGAAGACAGGGAAAAAATTTGGAGACGCCTCCAATCCTCTCCTCGTCTCTGTCCGTTCTGGGGCGCCGGTATCAATGCCTGGAATGATGGATACCATACTCAATATAGGGCTGAATGATGAGATGGTGGAAACCATAGCAAAAAATAAATCAAAGCAAAGGTGGGTATACGATTGCTACCGCCGCTTCATACAAATGTTCTCTGAAGTTGTTCTTGGAATTTCTCATGGAGAATTTGAGAGGGAAATAGAAGAGGTAAAGAAAAAAGCTGGGGTGGAAAAAGATCATCAGCTTGGCGCTAAAGAATTGAAGGAATTGATAAAGCATTATAAAGTAGTTGTAAAAAGGCACAATGCCGTAATTCCATCAAAGCCTGAAGAGCAGTTGCAGAAAGCCATTGTGAGCGTTTTCAGCTCATGGAACACTCCAAGGGCGAGAAAATACAGAGAACTCAACAAAATTCCCGATGATCTGGGAACGGCGGCAGTTGTGCAGGCAATGGTGTATGGAAATAAAGGGAAGAAATCTGGTACAGGCGTTTTATTTACAAGAAATCCATCAAATGGAAAAAGGGAAATTTATGGAGAGTATTTAATGAATGCCCAAGGAGAGGACATTGTTTCAGGAACAAGAACACCAAATCCAATAAAAAATTTGAAAAAAGAGATGCCGCAGCTATATTCCCAATTGCAAAAAATATGCCGTAAGGTTGAGGAACATTTCAAGGACATGCAGGACATGGAATTTACTATAGAGGAAGGAAAATTATACATTCTTCAAACAAGGACAGGAAAAAGAACTTCAATGGCAGCCATAAAAATAGCGGTTGATATGGTCAAAGAAAAACTGATAACGAAAAAAGAAGCATTGCTGAGGGTGCAGACTTCAGACATTGAAAAAATTTTGCATCCTGTAATTGACCCAAAGGCAAAATATACTGTTATTGCAAAAGGTTTAAATGCTTCACCTGGAGCAGCCTCGGGCAAAGTAATTTTTGATACCGAAAAAGCAGCCCAACTTGGAAAGGAAGGACAGAAAGTTTTGCTTGTTAGGGAAGAAACAACTCCAGATGACATACATGGGATTGCTTTTTCTCAAGGCATATTAACAACTCGTGGGGGAATGACAAGTCATGCTGCTGTTGTTGCCAGAGGAATGGGAAAGCCATGCGTTTGTGGATGTGGAGAAATAACTATAGACAGCAGGAGGAATAGATGCAGGATAGGCAACATAGTCATAAAGGAGGGTGACATTCTTACCATTGATGGCTCAACTGGAGAGGTTATAAAAGGAGAGGTTCCACTCGTTCCTCCCTCATTTACACCAGAAACGAAAAAAATACTTACATGGGCAGATGAAGTGAAAAGGCTTGAAGTGAGGGCAAATGCAGATACACCAGAAGGAGCAAAATTGGCAAGAAAAATGGGAGCAAGAGGAATTGGGTTGTGCAGAACGGAAAGAATGTTCAATGAGGCAAATCGTCTTCCCATTGTAAGGGCAATGATTCTAGCAAAAAATAGAAAGGAAAGGATGAAGGCTTTGGAAAAGTTATTACCTTTGCAAAAAAGAGATTTTAAGGAAATTTTGCGCATTATGCATCCTCTTCCTGTAACCATCCGCCTTTTGGATATACCATTGCATGAGTTCCTCCCATCTCCTGAGGAATTGTTGAAAGAAATTGAATATTTGAAGGATTTTAAGGAAGTCATGAAATCATTGCAAGAATTTCCGCACATCTTGCAACTCCTGGATCCAAAGCTCCAGGTTTACCTGCCGCCAATTGAAAAGTTCTTGGATGATATTAATAAAAAGAAATATCAGCATTTGAGTGAGAAATTGCTGCAGGAGAAAATTTCAATGCTTGAGAAAGTTCGCTCCTTAGAGGAAGTAAATCCAATGCTTGGGCATCGTGGTGTGAGGCTTGGTATTACCTACCCAGAAATATATGATATGCAGATTCGTGCCATTTATGAGGCATCTGCAGAGCTCATTAAAGAAGGAATGGAGATACATCCAGAAATAATGGTTCCTCAAGTATGCACAGCACAGGAATTAAAATGGGTTTTCAAGCGGGTTAAAAAAATTGCTTCTGAGGTAGAAAAAAAATATGAAATTAAGGTTCCAATAAAATTTGGTACGATGATAGAGGTGGTTCGTGCTTGCATGAGAGCAGGAAAATTGGCGGAGATTGCAGAATTTTTCAGCTTTGGAACAAATGATTTATCTCAGGCAACTTTCAGTTTCAGCAGGGAAGATGCTGAGAAGAAATTTTTGCCTTTATATACAAAAAGAAAGATATTGCAGGACAATCCTTTTTCAATTTTAGACCAAAAAGGAGTTGGAAGGCTGATGATGATTGCCATAGAATGGGGAAGGAAAACAAGGAAAGACCTAAAAATTGGGGTTTGTGGAGAGCAGGGAGGCGAGCCATCTTCCATACATTTCTGCCATCGCATCGGAATCGATTATGTAAGTTGCTCTCCTTTCAGAGTTCCAGTTGCACGTCTGGCAGCAGCACAGGCAGCTCTCAAAGAATAGATTCGCTTAACTTCCTTAATACAGGAATTTTCTCAATCTGCTCTTTTTTGATAATATCCCAGTATATGCCGTCGGGCTTTTTGTAGGAGGTATGAGAGGCAATGATGCTGGATGGAGTAATTATGTAATCGACGGGAACATCATGTTTTTCCATTGGTATCTCAACATTCAAAACCTGGAGGGGATGGACAGTTGTTACGACTACTGTATTTTTTGTAATTATGCCCATTTCTTTACCTATAGCAAATTCTAGGTCAGAATAGCCACCTCCTTTCCCAACCCTTGCCCCTTTTTTATTTACTGCAACAGAACCAACAACAAGCATATCCACTTTTTTCATTTCCCAAGGAAAAACTTCCTTTCCATAGATAAATGCCCCTCTTATCGTAATTGCTTTCTCCCTTTCTATTTTTCCTGGATTGATTTGTAAAAAGCACCTTTCCTTTTTAAGCCTTGGAACAGCCATATAAACAATCTTTCCTTCCTCAAGAGCTTTTTTTCTCACCCATTTTTGAGGGGAGTCAGGGTTTGCTTTTATGACTGATGCATTCTTCCATTCTTTTAATTCCTCCAGTTTTCTTGCAGCAGTTTGTGCGCCAACAAAATTTGGAATTCTTCCATGTACAGGACGTGGAAATCTCGCTATATCTTTTTCCTCAAGCAAGTCCCATATTTTCTTGCGAATTTCCTGTTTTGCAGGCATTGACTTTAAAGTTTTGCTTAAACCTTTTTGATGAACTTTTGCGGTACTGGTATAGGTAATTTATTTGTAGCGTCCCATCCTTCCTTTATCCATTCTATGCTAATCTTCCACGGCGGATAATTTGGGTAATCAAAAACATCCTTCATGATATGAATGTCTATTTCTATGATATCTCCACTTTTAAATTTACCTGTAATATCTCCTTGGACACGGAAGGTAGCATTTTTCTGCGTGACACATCTTATCTCTGTATAATTTCCATTTTGGACATCATGATATGTCATATTGTAAATTTCATCTTTTATAATCACTTCATCTCCGTCTTCAAGATTGGAAAAATTGTAGTAAACATACTTCGTTTTATTATCAATGCTCCAGTTGTACTCACTCCAAAAATCATCCATAGACATAACTATTGCTTTTTTCTCGGTCACACATCCTGTATTTAAAAGCAGGACAAAACCAAGAATTGCAATAATTGCAACGTTTCTTTTCATTTAATTTCCTCGCCACCCCAACGCTTTCTATTATTTAACCTTTTTCATCCCCTTAGCGTTGTCCGAAAAACAAATTTAGATATTTTTTATTCTACATAATGGATGG
>CAZHBO010000126.1:0-1946 GCA_964530745.1 uncultured Thermoplasmatales archaeon
CCTGGCATACTACGTAAATGTATCCATTTTCTGCAGCAATGTCAGGATAGGTATCGTCCTCGCTTCCTCCAAGATAATACCAGTTAATAACCCAATTTTCAACCCACCAATTATGTACATCGGCAATAGCCAGAAGAATATCTCTTCCCTGTTCTGGTCTCGTATCATTATAATTGTCCCATGCTGCATACATCATTCCGTTACTTCTGTCTATATCAATGCATGCGTGTGCAGAATTTTCATAGCCATTCCACCACCAGATCCATCCACTACTTTCATCAGTATAACTTGGGAAGTAGAAAACAGGTATGTGCTCTCCCGACGCATCTCCATAATCACTGCTACCTGTATCTGCTATTACTCCATACCACCACGTCGCATCCCCAACATTACTGTAGCCTGCTATATCAGGGCTTTCCTTATCTCTTTGATTATAGGAACTCCAATCCCAATAAGTGAGAGACCATGTCTCTGTATCAGTTGGATCATCAACTCTCAACACATACTGTGCAGAGCCGTCACAATCAGTTGGATCTGGTCTAAATGTACCTACAAATGTGCTTCCGGAGCCCCAGTAATCAATTGCAGGATAATCCTGTAATCCTTCAAGGTCGTAATAGCCCATGTCCGTCCATGTTGTTCCTCCATCTGAAGAAAAAGTATAAATTATGTTTTGAGAGAAGAAATCTGTTTGAAGTGCGTATGCCCCAAATAGATTCCCATTTTCATCCATTGCCAAGGTAGGATGTGTTTCTGGATTCTCTGTTTGTGCTGCGGGAATGTCTGCAGGGAGAGGGCTATGCTTTATTGTTAAATGAGCTTCTTGATATTCCACAGATTTCGGTATCGGTATATTATGGACAGAAATGGGTGTCACTATTTCGTCTGTTGAATTTCTTTCCTCTGTGTTAGAATGCGCCAAAATTCCATTTGCTGGCAGCACCATCAATGCTGCCACACATATTGCCAATAATGCGATAGTTTTCTTCATGTTTTCGCCTCAGAGAAGGGAATTGTAAAATTCTTTATATATCTATCGGGAAAAATGATAAAAAAAGGGGGAAAAGGTTTTACTTTATTCCCAGAATCAATGGACCTAGCATAAAGCAACTTACTGCCTTTGATGCTCCACCAACAGTTACTGTTATCGTCCCAGGACCTATTCCAAAGATTAATCCACTGCTTATTGTTGCTTCTCCACCAGCAGGAACATCCACCGTTCCTTCAGTGTGCTTACCTAAGAGAACCAATCCACCAACATCAATTGACCATTCTACACCTGTTGCATCCTCCGTCCCCGTGTTTGTTATTTTTGCTGTAATTCCCATTCCTCCAGAAATGGTTTCGACATTGAGTATAGCTGTTGGGAGGGGTGCGTAGTAAATGTCTTTATTTCCATTTCTTGTATCAACCCATACAATTCCAGCTGGGGATATATCAACTGCTCCTGGTTCATCAACAACAGTTCCATCTTGGTCATTTACTTGCTCTGGTTCCTCCCATGTTGCTCCCAAATCTGTGGACTTCGTTAAATATAGGTTTCCGTTGCGGACAAAGGTACAGAATACTGTTGAGCCGCTAACAAATATTTCCGGGCTTTCCTCATCTACTTGTGGTTGTGATGGAAGAGTGCTATCTTGCCATGTTGCTCCTTCATCTGTGGAATATTTGCAAGCAAGGTCGAAATCGCCGTAAATATTGTCATTTGTCATGTATACGATGCATAGATTATTCCCACTCGCTCCCATTGCTGGGTCTTTGTAATCTTTGTTTGAGGTAATCTCTACATCGGGCCAATAATGGCAATCTGTTTCCTCATCTGGATTGCCCCATTTAAGGAGCAAATCACTTGTTCCTGTTTCTTCATTTGGGAAATCCCATACCATCCAAAAGAGATTGGTTGTTACTGCTATTTCATTATTGTAACCAATTGGATAGTCTTCATC
>CAZHBO010000126.1:2046-4131 GCA_964530745.1 uncultured Thermoplasmatales archaeon
TATCATATGCAACAAGCATGCTCCCATCTGGTGCAAGCGTAATTGTGGGATGTTCTTCATCCAATGAATCGCTGGATATCTGCACATTTCCCATAAAAGTTGTTTGTTTTGCGGGCATCTGCTCATCTGCAAGAACACTCACTGTAGACAAAAGAAACAGAGCAATGGTTACTACCGCTATTCTTCCATTTTGCTTCTTTTTCATGATATTGCCTCCACTATATGAATAACTCGCCACTTTAAATAATTAACGTAAAAGAAAAAGAAAAAGGGGAAAACCCCTTACTTAGATAGATATATTTCTATTGAGGAAACATTTATTTTGTTTCCTTCCTCGTTTGTTACTTCTTCGGTAGATATTTTTATATCCTTTATCTGTGCTTCTGGCACAAACCGTCGGCGCACTATCTCCGCAACATCAACTGCTCTTGAGATAGCTCTGCCACGTGCCTTGATGGCAACTTCGCTTGACCCAGAGTTCAGCTGGGTTATTGCCGCCAAGACGTAATTCATCGGCGGTTTGTTTCCAACGAACACCACATTTTCCTCACTTGTTTCTTGGTTCATTTTTTATCACCTCACTAGGTTGTCAAAAAGAGGAATATTTTCATTGAATATAAATGTATCGAAGGAAAGGTAATGGTCGGTTAGCACACAACAAAGAAGCAAAACATTTATGTATAAATCTTTAGTTTGTAATCATGCCACATTTTACAGTTATTTTGACAGAGCCAAAATATGCTGGGAACGTTGGGTCTGTAGCTAGAGCGATGATGAACTTTGGTTTCAATGACCTCATTATTGTTTCTCCATCCTTCACCATAGATGCGGAATGCAGAAAAATGGCAGTTCATGCTCAAAAAATTTTGGATAACGCCCTAATATTAAAATCATTTGATGAGGCTTTAAAACACGTTGATTACATGGTGGGAACATCTTCTATTGATACAAAAAGTGAAAAAAGACATTTAAGAAAGGCGGTAAGTTTAAAAAAATTCGCACAACAGATTTATGATATGGAAGGCAAGGTAGGAATATCATTTGGAAGAGAAGATTATGGATTGCTAAATGAGGAAATAAAAAGATGTGATATACTTGTCAAAATTCCTACAGATGAAGCATATCCGAGCCTAAATCTTTCTCATGCGGTGAGTATTTTTTTATACGAAATTTATTCATCACAGCCCTTACAGGAAGAAAACAATGAATCTCGACGTGCTGGCAGGATAGAAAAGGAAACCCTGTATGCACATTTCGATAAACTTTTGGATGTAATAAATTATCCTGAGCACAAAAAAGAGAATACAAAAATACTCTTTCGCCGAATCATTGGAAGAGCAATGCTTTCGAAATGGGAATACCATACTTTAATGGGCGTGTTAAAAAAAGCGATGGCTAGATAGTTTCAAGAGAAAAAAGAATGTCCATACCTTTAAGGGCGGCATGAATTTTATCTGCCAACCATAGTAATGTATCTACATCTGGTTCATTTTCCCACTCGTAGACAAAATCATAATTTCCCCTAACAGCCTTGAGTCCAAGTTCAAGGAGTCTCTCTTTTACCTCAGATGGCGATGCTCCCTCGCTGTTAAAGACGATGGTAAGATATGTCTTCATTGTGTTAAGAATATTCTACGAATATAAAAACATTACATTTGATAAAGAAAATATCATAAAAAATATATAGTGCTCGCTCGTTACGAATAAAAAATTGGTGGGAAGACCATAGGGGAAAAAAATTTTGAATTTTATTGGAGGCATGGCTCATATCTATGGTCTTCCCATTGCGACTCCCGTTTCCCCTCAATCTTGAATCAATACTATATTTTATAAAATTTTCTATTTTTTGTAACTATTTGCTAGTTGAAAACTTGAATTATGGACATTTTTCATGGCACCCCTGTGGATGTAATTTCTTTCCCTTTTATTTTCTTTTTGGTAATTTTTTTAGCATATGGAATCCTTTTGCATCAATGATACAAACCTCCACTTCTTCCTTGCTTACTATTTTTTTCTTCGCCGATTCTATTGCTTTTATTCCTAAAAGGATGGCATCATCCTTTTTTAATCCTTCTTCATAATTTT
>CAZHBO010000127.1:0-4071 GCA_964530745.1 uncultured Thermoplasmatales archaeon
CAATCCTACCATAGTCTGATTTTAACACAATGTATCCTGTTATATGGGCAGAAGATACATATCATCTTTCAATCCTACCATAGTCTGATTTTAACTTATAGTCCTGCCAGTTATGGAAATATGCTTGTAGGTTCTTTCAATCCTACCATAGTCTGATTTTAACCTTTCATTAATAGAGGAACATATCAAAAAGGGGGAACACTTTCAATCCTACCATAGTCTGATTTTAACCCGGTTGTTCTTGTATAGCTCGGTATAGGTTTTTTGCTTTCAATCCTACCATAGTCTGATTTTAACCCCGCAGCGTATCTTGGGGCTTTCGCCCTCGTGTTTTTAAAAACTTTTTAATCCTTATATGTCTTTTCATAAAAATGTGTCGTGGATATTTATAAATGAGTTACATAATTGGAGATCCACGACTATATTATTGTGGAAGTATCTGACTTTTCTACACCAAGACATTCCCTTGAGAAAGAATACTGGGAATGCATTTTGTAGATAATGATGGAATCTTCATCCTCCTTTATCATATTTTTTAAACCAGATTTTATTTCAAAAAATTGAGATTTTGTTATTTCTCCTTCAAAAACCGAATTCTGAATCCAGTTCAAATACTGGCGTAGGAAATAACAAACTTTACTCACCCTCTCCACATTTATATCATAAACGATGATAACATACATTTTACCACCATATCCTAAATGCCTTATAATCTACTTCTCCTATCAAATGCTTTATTAACTTATAACATTCCAATCTTATCAATCGCTGATAGGAAACCTTTCTTTTTAGTTTTCTGTGGGTTATTGTTGTCTGGAGTTTTTCATCCCATGTTTTAAGGAATATTCTTTTTCCTTCATCGTTCAACAGACAATAATTAAATTCCTTTCTGAAAGCATCTTCTCCAATAATCTTCTTATTCACCACTTTAAATATAACCCTATCAACAAGAAGTGGCTTAAATATTTCGGAGATATCCAGAGATAGAGAAAATCTCCTTTCAGAAGGCTCATGAAGATAACTTATGGTTGGATTTAATTGGGTATGGTATATTTCTGTTAGGACAGCAGAATATAGGAGAGAATTTCCAAAGGAGATAAGACAATTTATCATATTCTCTGGTGGCTGCCTGCTTCTTTTATCAAATTCAAATTGGGGCGGAAGTATTTTGTTAAAACTTTGGTAGTAGATGTTCCACATATTTCCTTCCATACTCATTATTTCTGGTATGCTTTTCATTTCAGAGAGCTTCTCCATAAAAGATGAAATTTCCTCTATTTCCTGAGAAAGATCTGTTCCTCTTCCATAATATTCGAGATTTCTTAATAGATTTCCTCCACATCCCTTAATAAATTCTCTTGCCAGATATATTCTTTTCTCGAAATCGAGATAATGGGCTGCCTGTTTTATTATGACATCTCCTGCAAGCAACTTTTCTCTTGGATACAAACTTGCCTCATACCATCCATATTTGTTGAAGAAATGTATTGGCACACCATTTTTGGCGAGATATGAAACAACTCCTGATGAAAAGGTTATTCTTCCATGAGCGTAGATGGCATAGATATTATTCACGGGCAATATTCTTCTTTCATCTCCACTCTCAAAATAAACAGTGTTTTTCTCCCTCCTCAATACCCCATCCCTCGTTATGTAATAATTTCTTTTCATATCCAACACATCTCGAAATAACTACATTTTCCACAATATCTTTTCTTTTCTGCCGGAGGCGGAAATGTCGCCGTGACTATTCTTTTTATCTCCTCCAGAATCTTTTCTATTTCTTCTTCATCTTTTAGCCTCACCCTTTCTGTTTTTCTGGCAAGAGGATAATTTATTACCCCCTCTGCATCCACACCCTTTTTTCGCAGGAAATAAATATAGTAGAGGAGTTGATAATAATGAGCTTTTTCCATTTTCCTGGATTTCTTCACCTCATGAATAATTATTTTACCATTTCTTTCCACAAAATCGATTGCTATCTTGTCCATCACCACTTCCTTCTCCATTCTTTTGTAAGTTTTTTCGTGCAATAATTTCCCAATGGCAACATCCTCACTTTCCTTTTCCATTGTTATATTGTGGCTGAAAAACCATAATTTTCTCCTGCATATAAAATAGTAGTTAACCTGTGTCCCCGTAACCAGCATTTCTTTACTCAACATCATTTTAACATTTTTTTCACAATTTCTATAAAATCCTCAGCATCTTGTATTGCAAGAGAGGCATCTTTTTGACTTGTCTCAAAGTCCAATCCATATAATGCCTCATGTCTCTCCCGCCTGAAAGAATCAAGAGATTGAATCAAATAATATGGAATGCTATCCAAATACCTTTCCTTTAAATATTCAATGATACAAACATGGCTTTTCTCCTGTACCCCATCTCTATAAAGCAAAGCCCTTGCAGAATGAAACATTGAAGTGTAGGCATATATAAGACATGCATCCAGAAAATCTTTATCAAATGCCTCTTTCGCCTTCTCCAATTTTTCATTTGCAACTTCAATACTTCTTTTCGCCTTTTCTATATCTGGCTCTATTTTCCTCAGCAATCTCCTCTCAAAACACTCATCAACATTCATTCCACCACCGGCATACCCCCATATAACACAATTCCATTTGTGATAATTTCTCTATATAGGGCTTTATCTTTCTTAACATGTTCCCTCCACTCCGACCATTTCATTATAATGATTTTTATTTCTCTCCCCATTTTTTTCTCAAATTTGCTTAAATCCATTTTCTTTTTCTGTCCTATAACCAGTAGATCTACATCACTATTTTCATCGTCCTCACCCTTTGCAATTGAGCCAAATAAAACAATTGAAGAAATGGCTGGAATATTCCCAACAAGATAAGGTATCAGACCGCTTTCCTCTATTTTTTTTATAGAAAATGCAATTTTCAATTGTCTGAAGAACAAACTTTCCATGTTTGCCCTTATATACCTCATGTTCCCGTTTTTCCTTTCCAAAAGAACCTTTTCTTTCACAAGTTCATCTACCGCCTGCTTTGCGGAAAAAACACTCACATTTGCCTTTCTTGCCAGTTCTCTTAAATACACTTCCTCATATGGATGGGAAAAGAAGTAGAAAAGCACTTCCCACACAGATGGATTAAATTTCATAACGTTTGTTATAAATAAAAAACGTTTATAAAGTTTGTTATTTTTAAAAAACGATTGTTATTTTTGTTTTACTTAAGATTTAAAATCGCAAAGGTATTACTATTTTTGTGAGGACGGAAGATTTAATCCTGGATATGGCTAAATCTAAACTTTTTGTCAGAGAAGATTTAATTAGAGAAATCATGAGTAGAGAAGATGCTCCTCAGATAATACTGGAGAAATTTAACGATTATGAGGATATGAGTGATGGATGGTTCGGAATTCATGCTTTATACCTGCTTGGTTTAATGAAAAATAGGGCAGCATTTGAAGTTCTCAAGAAATTGATTAAAGAAAATGATTTTGGGGATTGGACAACTGAGGAGTTACATCACATCATGGCGAATTTTGGGGAGGAATTTTATGAAGAGATTGAAAAAATCGTGATGGACAGAAGTTACGGAATATGGAATAGAGACGCAGCATATCGTGCTCTATTGATGATAGGACCAAATGAAAAATTGGTAGGGCTTACTAAAAAACTAATTAGAGGAGTTGATAGCAACGAAGAGATAGAGCTGGTGTGTCTTCTCATACCCCGCATGTTATCGTTAAGAAATGTGGATATATACAGAATGTGCAAAATGTTCGTTGAGAAAGTTGGTGGCTGTTTCCCAGTATTTCATGACCATGAGTTGGAAGAAATGTGGAAAGAAGGAGGAAAAAAAGAAAGAAAAAAGGATCTGTGGATGCATTTTGGTAAAGAAAATTTATGCTACCTTTATAAAATAAATTACGGAAAGCCGAAAATAGGAAGGAATGACCCCTGTATATGTGGCTCTGGTAGGAAATATAAAAATTGCTGCTGGAAATATTTTATGTAAATTCATTTAAACTGCTTCAGTATTTCCGAAAGTAAAAATTTAAAAAAATTAAAAGCCTTGGGCAGGTATTCCATCAAAA
>CAZHBO010000128.1:0-3984 GCA_964530745.1 uncultured Thermoplasmatales archaeon
AATGTAAAAAATTGATTGAAATAGGTGTTTTCCACCTATTATTCACAGCCCTCATCCCCTTAAATAGGCATATCAAAAGCCGCCGGAGGGATTTGAACCCTCGACCTTCTGATTACGAATCAGATGCTCTACCGCTAAGCTACGGCGGCTTTATGCAGGCTCATATGCTTCTGCAAAAAGTTTGAATGTGCCAACACCTGTTACTTTGATGGTAACTTCCCATGTTCCTGGTTGTGGGTCAGCGATGTAAAAGAAGTTTTTATATCTATAATCTTTGCCTACCGTATTGTATTCCTTTGACATATTCTCGCCCAGTGGGTTTGTTATCGTCAAGTTTACATAGCCAACGTTGAGGCATTCCCAATCTAGATTAAAAACATTTGAGAATGTTGTTTCAATTGTAATGTGAAGATAGCGAGATCTTTCCGAAATAACAAAAGTATATGTTTCTACTTTTGCAACGTAAACATTTATTATATCCCATACTTTAAAACTTTGCTCTACATCTAACTTCCTATTCCATTCATACTCTTCCTTTTTCCCGAATCTTTCCACCAATTTCTGCGAAATTTCCTTAGGACCAATACATCCAGACAAGGAAATGGAAGAGATGAGAATGATGATGATTATGCTTGCAAATTTTTTCCTTAGCACGTGGGAATAGCACATCTCTATTTATTAACGTTTCCATTTGGTCAGATAAAGATGAAACCCATAAATTTAAATGGGATGGTGTATTTTCTTTGCCTAATATGGCTGTAAAATTTGAGGATTTACCACCACAAGTACAAAACCAAATTCAACAACTCCAGCAATTTCAGCAGCAGTTGCAAATACTTGTCTCGCAACGTCAGCAAATTGAATTGCGCCTTATGGATGCTGAGAAGGCATTGGAGGAATTGGAGAAGGTTGAGGAAAATACACCAATATTCAAAAACGTTGGCTCCCTACTTTTAAAAGCAAAAGGAAAGGAAGAGGTTGTGAAGGAATTGAAAGAGGAAAAGGAAAGTTTGGAAGTAAGGAAAAATACTTTAGAAAAGCAGGAGACAAGGATAAAAGAAAAAATAGAGGAATTGCAGACAAAAATACAAAATTCCCTATCATCGCCTCAGGCAAGTTAGTTATGTTTTCAATAAATTACGCCTGCATATCCCACAAAACTATAATCAGGATGGATGTCATAGCTGGTGTAGTAATCAATTAAATGTCCTTTCCTTGCGCCAGCATTTTTTAGAGCAGTTATTGCAGTAGCAACTGCAGCTGGGCAGCAGCAGTTGCTGTTCCTCCCAGCCTCCTTCAATATTTCCTCCGGTTCCATAGCCAGAAAGAGGTCTATCATTCTTTTATCATTTGCTTTAACCCATTCCAGCGCTTCTCCTCCAACGCCTTTTGGGGTGAAGCCATAATTTGGTCCATAGTGGGTAAGGTCTGTAGAGCCTATTATTTTAATTTTCCTTCCTAATTCCCTTGCTATCTTAACCGCCCTGCTTCCAATTTCAAGAGATTCTAAAACAGCCCTTACTATACCTAAAGGCAGGATTTTAACATTTGGAAAATGATATTTAATGAAAGGAAGTTGCAGTTCTATAGTATTATCTGATTCATAATGTGTTGGGGTTTCAACTTTAAGATTAAATTCCTCACATAACTCTTTAGCAAACTCAGAATCAATTTTTAGGTTACCAAGAGGGGTCTCCCATTCACCAGATGTCATAATTGAATTGCTTCCAAAAGGTGTCGTATGTTTTCCGAAGATTATGATGGTATCAACCCCCTCATCTTTAAGGCATGATATTACATTACATGCAATCTTCCCAGAAAAAAACCATCCTGCATGAGGCACTATCCCTCCTATTTTGAGGACGTCGCCATCACAAGGTTTTTTCTTTTCTAAAAAATCTTCTATCTGGCTTTTGCACCCTTCAGAATCTCCTGGATACCATGTGCCGGCAAATTCTGCAGGTCTAATCATAAAAGAAAATCTGCACACAAGATTTAAATTTGTGGGTATGTTTATATAACAAAAAAAGATAAGGGCAGAGATGAAAAAAGGCATCCTTGCCATCTTCCTTCTTCTTGCTATACTATCAATTCCTCCAGCAATCTCTGAAGAGGATGGAAGTGTATGCATGGCATATTTTTATGTCCACGGTTGCCATGAATGCGAAGTTGTCGAGCCATATATTGACTCTTTAGAAAAAAACTTTTCTTTTTTGAGAATCGAGAGATACGCTGTAGACGATAATTATGATTTATTCGAAGATATAAGAAAGGCGTATAGTGCACATTATGGTGTTCCAATTGCTTTTATTGGCAATGAGTGGTATTATCTTAGCCCGGAGGAAGAAGATTTTCATGAAAAAATGGAGGAGCTGAAATCCAGCATTATGGAATTCAAAAAATTAGGGGGTGTAGATTGCCCTGTCATTGATGGGGCATTAAATTTTCCAAAGCCAGTTTGTGTTTTGGAATTTTACAATTTTACAAATGAAAATGAGACATCATTTGTCCAAAAATTGGAGAATGCATTAAATGAAAATATTTCTTATGTTCAAATTACATCATTTGATGTTTCGGAAGAAACAAATAAAACAATTTCAAGAAATTTATTTAACACAACTCACCAGGAATTTTTTTCACCATCTATTTTTGTTGGAGAAAAAGCATTTTTGGCAGATGAAAATAATTTCAATAAAATTGTGATGGAAGCCAAAAATTATAGTAAAACAGGTGTTTCCTCTCCAGAAATCATTTATGAAGGAAAAAAGATATGCATTGTGTTTTTTTACAATCCTGTATGTGGAGAATGCAGAAGAGTCAAAGAAAAAATTGATACGCTAAAGCTCAAATATCCTTTAGATGTAGAGGAATATAATGTGATGACAAATAATCAACTCCTTTTTCAATACTACAACGCCTTCAATATCTCTAAAAATGAGAGGTCTTCATTTGCAATATTTATTGGAAATAAATATTTTTATAAAGAGGAGCAAATTTCTGCATTGGAGAAAGAAATAAAAAAATATGTTGGTGTTGGCTTAGCATGTCCTGAGCCATCCAAAGAAGGAAATGCGGAGGAGATTTTGAAAGGATTTACTTTACTTGCTGTACTTGCGGGGGGGCTTGCAGATGGTATCAATCCCTGTGCTTTCGCAACTTTAGTTTTCTTCATTGCATATTTAGAGAGAATGAAGCATAGCAGAAGAGCCCTCCTTTCGATAGGTATTTCTTTCTCCATAGCTGTTTTTCTTGGATATCTATTAATCGGCTTAGGTATACTGGAATTTTATTATACCATGGAAGGGATTGGTGTTTTATCTGCCTACATCTATCTTTTTGCAGGAATATTTGCCCTCGTTCTTGCTGCCCTCAACATGGTTGATTATTTCCGCATCGAAAAGGAAGAAAAAACAATTCTTCAGCTTCCTAAATTTTTAAAGAAAAGGAGAGGCAGGGTTATAAAAATTTTAACTGAAAGGAAAGGGATTCTGCTCCTTTCATTCCTTGCTTTTGCTGCTGGTTTTGCTATAGCGTTGCTGGAGTTTGTGTGCACGGGGCAGATATTATTTCCCATAATGGCTGTTATAAAGAGTGCCTCTCCTCTAAAAATAACAGCATTTGCTTATCTCATTGCTTATAACATTATGTTCATCATCCCCTTACTCCTTATCCTACTATTTTTTTACATAGGATATTCATCAGAAGCTATAGGAGAAATGCAAAAAAGAAGGCATGGCTTGGTCAAGATTTTTACCTCCCTTGTCCTTTTGATTGCAGGTATATACATGCTCTATATTGCGCTATTTGCATAGCCTAACCTTCATAAAACAATTCATCATGTTTAAATGTTCGAAATAGAATTGATAGTTTGTAGGAAAAGGGATAGCATGCGGTTAAAAGAAGAACCGTTTGCAAAATTATATATCATAACAGGAAGGGAGTAATATTTAAATAAACAAAAAAATTAATATTATCATGAAAAAA
>CAZHBO010000129.1:0-3800 GCA_964530745.1 uncultured Thermoplasmatales archaeon
GTTGAAGGGCCCCCAATCATAAGCGTGAGGTTTACAGCAGAGCTGTGTTCTAAGTCGCAAGTGATATTACTATCCTTTCTATCATTTTTGTGTGATCGCTATGCGTAAAAAATTTGGCAGATTAAGTAAGCCATTAGTAACCTCCAGTATGTATCACCAATTGATAACTTGCTAATAATTCTACTTCGATTTAAGCATCCTGATGCTACTGACGATATTTTTTATTACCTTGGTATTTTCTTTTTAAAATTTTAAAAATAAAAAAGGAAGAATTAATAAACAAAATCCTATTATATTTAAAAAAACAAAATGAATTCATTAATTTAAGAAAGTAAAGGTAACTATTATGGCAATAAAAGAAATTTTTCCTGGTATATACAAGGAAGGCAAGTGGTTGTATACAGAAAATCTTAATCCAGGAAAAAGAGTATCCATGGAAAAACTTTATGTTGCAAACGGCATTGAATATCGCTCTTGGAATCCTTATAAAAGCAAGATGGCTGCAGCGATTTTAAAGGGATGCAAAAATGTGCCAATAAAAAAAGATTCGCATGTACTTTACTTGGGAGCTGCAAATGGAACAACTGCCTCCCATTTCTCAGACATAGCAAGGAATGGGATGATATATGCAGTGGAAATATCCTTCCAAGCTATGAAGGATTTATTGAATGTGTGCGGGGAAAGGAATAACATGATTCCAATAATGGCAGATGCAAGAAAGCCCGAAGCATATGAGGCGATGATTGAGCATGTTGATGTTGTATATCAGGATATTGCACAGCGCGACCAAGTAAACATTTTTTTAAAAAATATGGAAAGATTTGATGCAAAGGAGGGCATTTTGATGGTGAAGGCAAGGAGCATCGATGTCTCTATGAAGCCTGAGAAAGTTTTTGAAAAAGTGAAAAGGGAGATAAAAAATAACTTTCAAATAAAGGAGGCGTTGTCCTTACATCCATATGCAAGAGACCATATGGCTATTTTTGTGTAAAATGCGTTAAAATAGTTGGGACGTTTTAGAAAGTTTAAAAAGGAGATATTGAATTATAAATATGGTGGAGGCACCCTCTCAAACCTCCTCCTTCTTTTTTGATGGGTGCCTCACCTCTCCTCTCAAAATTTTCCTTCCTTTATTGCCTCCCTCGCTTTTGCAAAAAGTGTGTTGATGAAATGGAGATTGTGAATGGTTGCAAGTCGCGTTGCAAGCATCTCTTTCTCTTTAAATAAATGGTTTAAATAATCTAAGGAAAAATTTTTACAGGTATAACATTCACAGCCCTCCTGGATGACATCCCCTTTAACCTTTGCTCTTCCCAAATTAATTCTACCTTTTTCGGTAAAAACTGTCCCATGGCGGGCATTTCTCGTTGGGAATGCACTGTCAAAAATATCAATGCCAAGGCTTATGCATTTGATTATGTCCTCAGGTGAGCCCACACCCATTAAATGGCGTGGTTTCTCCTCTGGCAAATGAGGAATTGTTGCTTTCACCATCTCATACATCTCTTCCTTTGGTTCCCCAATGCACAAGCCACCGATGGCAAATCCGTCAAAATTTAATTGGGATAATTTCTTTGCACACCTCTCCCTTTCTTCCTTATAAATCCCGCCTTGCAGAATGGCAAATCTTCCTCCTCCTTGGCATGAAAAAGCCCATTTTATTGTCCTGTCCACAGCCAAAGAAATTCTTTCTTGCGGAGATGGAAATGGTGGACAGTCATCTAAAGCCATGGCAATATCAACGCCCAATCTTTCCTGCACTTCCATTGCCTTCTCTGGTGTAAAGAGCATTTTTTCTCCGTCTGGCATGGAAAACTCAACGCCTTCATCGCAGGCATTACAAGGAAATTTTTTTATTGGCTGGAATCCTCCGCTGTCGCTAACAACAAAACCCTTCCATTTCATGAATGAATGAATGCCTCCTGCCTTTACAACATATGCTATGCCTCTCCTATAAAGATGCAGGGAATTGATTATTATGCCCCTACATCCAGTATCCCATGCTTCTTTTGGGGTCAACGTTTTTATGCTTGCTTTTGTTGCAACAGGAAGGAAGAGAGGGGTTTCAAATTCTCCATGCTTGGTTTTTAGAATGCCCACTCTCGCATCACCACTTTTTGCAACTATTTCAAACATTTTTATCCAGTATTAACATCGCATCTCCAAAGCTTAGGAAGCGATAGCCATTTTTTAATGCAACCTTATATGCCTCCATAATTTTTTCTTTGCCAAAAAATGAGGAGACAAGTAGCAATGGTGTTGATTTTGGCATATGAAAGTTCGTGAGTATGCCTGTAATAGGAGAGCGGAATTTATAACCTGGGTAGATGAACAAATCACTCCATCCTGAAAATGGATTGACATAGCCATCTTCGGAGGCACTTTCCAGAGCCTTTACAACTGTTGTCCCAACTGCTATAATTGCATTCCCTTTTTCCTTTGCTTCGTTTATCTTCATTGCCTCATTTTCTTCTATTTCATAATATTCGCTCTCCATTCTATGCTTCTCTACCTCGTCACATTTAATGGGCATGAAAGTTCCTATGCCAACATGAAGGGTAAGGAAAACAATTTTTATCCCTTTCTTCTTCAATTTTTGGAGCAATGGAGCAGTAAAATGAAGACCAGCAGTTGGCGACGCAACAGAACCCTTTCTCTCCGCAAATACTGTTTGATATAACTCCGCCGTTTCCCTATCAATTTTTTCTTTTATATACGGCGGTAAAGGCATTTCTCCTATTTTTTCTATATCATCCATCTCAAGGGGCATTTCTAGGAGACATCTTCCGCTTTCCTTTTTTTTCACAACCGCCTCAATTTTATTAATATAAATTCTTGTTCCCTCCCTTACTTTTCCTTTTATCAAACATTCATACCCTTCATTTTTTTCCCCCAATATCAAAATCTCTACTTTTCCTCCTGTTTCTTTTCTTCCATGGAGTTTCACCTTCTTAACATAAGTATTGTTGAGAACAAGGACGTCTCCATTTGATAAATATTCTCCAATTTCATGAAAAAAATGATGATGGATGCCTCCATTTTTAATAACCATTAGTTTACAAGAATCCCTTGGAAAAGCAGGCTTTTGAGCAATTGCATCCTTTGGCAGATTATAGTCAAATTCGCTTATGTGCATGATTATTTTTTCTTCAATAAAGGCAATCCCGTTTTTTTGTTTATAATAACTTTATAACCCTTTGGTTTTGCACATGGAGTTGCGTCATCCCTCGGTTTTTTGCTGAAAAAGTAGATTCTTTGCTTTCTCCCTCCTCTCAAAGCGACTTCTTTTGTGTATAAAGTGTAGTCCCCAACACGAAAACCTTCTTCTTCCACTGCCTCCCACTCAGGCATCTCCTCCTCCACTTCTATTTCTTCCTCAGGAATTTCAATGCCAACTTCCAAAATTTCTATCTCTTCCTTCTCTTCTTTTTTCTCCTCTTCTTCCTCTTCAATAACAATCGTTGGTTTAAGTTCTTCTATTTCTCTTCCTTCAACAGGTACGATTTCTTCCTCTTCCACTCTCCATCTTGGTGCGGTTAATTCTGCGGAAACAGTTCTGTTTATTCTTCCACATATGGTGCAGAGATATTTTCTTTCTTCTTTGGATATAACTTTTTCGCAGGAATCGCAAGGTATGTAATCCAAAACTGTGCGAAGATTCTCCATTTCTTCATCAGATGCCATGTCAAACATATAAAAATTTGTATTAAAAACCTTTTGTTTGTATAAAAAAGAAAGAGAGGGCTATATTCCATGCCATGTAGCCTCGTTGACAACATGAACAAAGAATCCATCTGCAA
>CAZHBO010000130.1:0-3781 GCA_964530745.1 uncultured Thermoplasmatales archaeon
CAGGCTTTGGAGCTGGCTGTATTTTTTTGTTTAATTGCCTTGTTATTATTTCTCCTGTTTTTACCTCAATGCCTTTAATCTTTGTTCCAAATGGAAAAGTCATTACCTTTATTTCATAAGGCAAAATTGGATAACCAGCGTGCATTAAATTTTTTCCTCCTGCAATCAAAACTTTTTCATATTTTTCTCCTCCGTTAAATGAAATGTTGGTAAATGAAAGGGTTTGAACGATGCTCATTCCTTTGCTCGCTTTCTTTTCCATCAAATTATCTTTCGTTAGTCCAGCAAAGGCGCTACCTCCAAAAAGAAGAAAGCACGCAACCAAAATAACTGCTATTTTTTTCATAATCCTAATACAAAAAAGCATATAAAAAGTTTTAATATGGATTTCCCAATTAGAAAGGGATAGCAAATAATTTTTGGCGACCTCGCAAAAATAGAAAATATTATAAAACAAGTATAGATTATCCGTTGAAATAAATGGAAAAAATTGGGGGTAGAGGGAAGAGAGAATGCCTCCACCCATATGTGGAATTTTTACCCCTCTCCCCCTCCTTTAAATATGAAAATGTTTTAATATCCATTATTCTTCAAAGCAATAATGAAGGAATATGAAATCTTTGAACACACTGCAGACATAGGAATCATTGCCCATGGAGAGACTTTGGAAAAAGCATTTGAAAATGCTGCAAAGGGAATGTTCAGTATTATTGCAGATAAAAAGATAGAGGGGAAAGAAAAAAAGATTATTGAGGTTGCTAGGGAAGGAGATTATGAGCAGTTGGTCGTTGATTTTTTATCAGAACTGTTATATATTCATGATGTAGAAAATTATGTTTTTGGAGAATTTAATGTAAAAATTGATGATATGCTTACTGCAGAGGCATGGGGGGAAAAGTATAATAGGGAGAAACATGGATACGGTATTGAGATAAAGGCAGTGACATATCATTTGCTTGACATAAAAAAAGATGAAAAAGGATTTCACATAACTGTGCTATTTGACATATGAGGGGATAAAATGTGGAATGGTCCATTAAAAAAAATTGGGGAATACAGGTATGAAATCAGTCAGAATTACAAAGGGCAGAAGGGGAATCTGCGGATGCGCACATCCGGCATAATCTATGCAAGCGATGAGATGATTCCCGCTATAAAAAGCGATAATGCTCCAGAGCAAGTGGCAAATGTTGCTACTCTGCCAGGCATAGTTGGAAAATCAATGGCTATGCCCGACATTCATTGGGGATACGGATTTCCTATCGGAGGAGTGGCTGCAACTTCTGCGGAGGATGGAGTCATATCTCCAGGCGGAGTGGGCTTCGATATTAATTGTGGCGTAAGGCTGGTAAAAACTAATTTGATGATGCAGGATTTGGATAAAAATAAAATAAAAATGCTTGTCGATGAGATGTTTAAGAATGTTCCTTCTGGAGTCGGCAGCAAAGCAAAGGTAAGGCTTAACCGACAGCAGCTGGAGGAGGTTCTGGAATTGGGGGCAAAGTGGGCGGTCGAGAATGGCTATGGATGGGAGAGAGATTTGGAGGTGCTGGAGGAAAATGGAAATATGGAGATTGCAGATGCATCGCATGTATCCGAAAAAGCAAAAGAAAGGGGGAAATCACAGGTCGGCTCATTGGGAGCTGGAAATCATTTCTTGGAAATTCAAAGAGTTGAGGAAATTTATGATGAAGAGGCTGCAAGGGTTTATGGAGTGAAGAAAAATCAGATTGTTGTCATGATTCATACTGGCTCAAGAGGTTGTGGTCATCAAATATGTACTGATCATCTAAGGGTGCTTGAAAATGCTGTAAGGAAATATGGAATTTCCTTGCCAGATAGGCAGTTGGCATGTGCCCCTGTGAACAGCAAGGAAGGAGAGTCATATTTTAAAGCAATGGCATGCGCTGCAAATTTCGCTTGGTGCAACCGTCAGATGATTGTTCATTGGGTCCGCCAGTCCTTTGAGCATGTTTTTGGTGAAGATGCAGAGGAAATGGGAATGGATATCGTTTACGACGTTTGCCATAACATCGCAAAGGTTGAGGAGCATGTTGTAGATGGAAAGAAAATGGAAGTTTATGTGCATCGTAAAGGTGCAACCCGCTCTTTTGGTCCTGGAAGAAAGGAGATTCCAATGCAGTATAGGGAGATAGGACAGCCTGTTTTGATACCAGGGGACATGGGAACAGAAAGTTATTTATTAAAAGGAACAACTCAAGCAGAGGAAACATTTGGCTCAACCTGCCACGGCGCAGGAAGAGTCCTATCAAGGTCAGCAGCAAAAAGGAGATGGAGTGGGAGGGAAATTGGAAGGAAATTAGAGCAAAAAGGGATATATGCCCATCCTGCAAGCTGGTCAGTAATGGCTGAAGAATCTCCAGATGCTTATAAGGATGTAAGCCAGGTCGTAAATGCAACCCATGGAGCAGGGTTGTCGCTAAAAGTAGCAAAAATGGTTCCTCTTGGAGTCGTTAAAGGATAAAATGGAGATATTATTAATAAAAGCAATAATTTGTTTCCTCTTTGGCTTTTTATCCTTATTTCTAAAAGTTTTGGATAAAAAAGGGACAATTGCTGCAGTTATCATTGGAGCCATCATCATTTTTTCAACGAAAATAGAATGGTTTATCCTTCTCCTCCTCTTCTTAATTTTCGGCGTCATTGTTACAAAATTCAGATTTGGATACAAAGAAAAGAAAAGGTTGCATGAAAGTGGTAATGGAATGAGGAGGGTGAGCAATGTAATTGCAAATGGTTTACCCCCAGCAGTTGTTGCATTTTTGGTTGTCGCTTTTCCCATACAAAAAATGGCTGTGCCTTTTACTGTGGCAATAGCAGTTGCTATGTCAGATACCTTTGCCTCTGAAATAGGTGTGCTTTCAAACAATGCATATATGATTACTAACCTTAAAAAAGTGGATCCAGGAGTAAATGGAGCGGTTTCATGGCTTGGGCAGGGATGCGCATTGCTTGGCTCATCTATCATTGGCATTGCATCTTTTTTCCTTCTCAATATCCAGCTAGAGTGGGCAATAGTTGTAATAATTCTTGGATTCATTGGATGCCAAATTGATTCATTACTGGGAGCGACTTTGCAGGGTGGAGAGAGAAGCAGAGAACATCAACTGCCATCTGATGCCATACTTACAAATAGCGATGTGAATTTAATTTCAATTTCTTTTACAGCTTTAATTGCCTTCGTTATTGCTGTTTTGTTGTTCTAGCCATAACCTTTTTTATCCTCCTTCTTTTTCCATTTCATGATTATTGCAATAAAAGGGGAGCATAATTCTGGTAAAACAACTTTTATCCAAAAATTGATAGAGAAAATGAAGGATTATAAAATAATGGTAATAAAAAGTAGTGGGCAAGAAAATGTGGATGTTGCCGGTAAAGACAGCTACTATTTTAGGAAGAAGGGAGCACATGCGAGCATAGTTGTTGCAAAAAATGAAACTGCCTTATTTACGAATTCAATGGATCTAAAAGAAGCAATAAATTTGGCAGAAAAATTTTTTCCAGATGTAATAATAATTGAAGGATATGAAAGCATTGAAAATCTGAAATGCACGGTTATAGATATGGAAGAAAAGCCAGATGTTGATGCTGTTTGCCAAAAAATTTTGAGAGAAGTTAAAAAAATAAAAATTTTTGTGGATGGTGAGGAATTGCATTTAAACAAATTTGTTGAAAATTTAATTTATAAAACAATAAAAGCAATGATTTCCTCATTAAAAGGAGGAGATGGCAATGAAATAGAGATAATGCTGAAATGTTT
>CAZHBO010000131.1:0-3758 GCA_964530745.1 uncultured Thermoplasmatales archaeon
TTCCTTGCTTTCAGCGGCAGGTAATGTTTTAGGCGGCAAACTGGCAAAGTCAAGATGCAAGAACAGGTCACCGGGTTTTTGCCATCTCCACAAATCTATGACGAATATGAAGGGGACTTAATCATTGCAATGAATCCAAAAATTAATATGTGAAATCGCAATGCCAGATACATGGCAGAGGTTAGAGAAGATTTATTGTATACAGAGACCCATGAATGGGTTTTGCAAAAAAATGGGGTTGTTAGAGTTGGCATCACTGACTATGCCCAAGAACATCTGACGGATGTTGTATACGTAGAATTGCCTGAAGTGGGGAAAAAATTCAAGAAAGGAGATGAGATTGCAACCATTGAATCAGTTAAATCTGTCTCCGAGGTTTATTCACCAATAAGTGGAGAAGTAACGGCAATAAATGAGCGCCTGGAAAATGAACCAGAGTTAATCAACCAATCCCCATATGATGATGGATGGCTTTTTGAAATGAAAATGGAAAATGAAGGAGAGCTTGACGGCCTTCTCCCCCCATCTGCATACAAAAAAATCCTTGAATAAACGATGGATTTATAAAAGAAAGAGCGATTAGGGTAAGGATAGCCATGTCACGTGAGGATTTTCCATCTTTCATCCCCGCTGAAAAGACAATTCCTGAACTGACTGTAAAAGCTGTTTTGGTTGGAATGATTCTCGCTGTTATTATGGGCTCAGCCAATGCCTACCTCGGCTTATATGCTGGTATGACAGTCTCTGCCGCCATTCCTGGGGCAATAATGGCTTTAGCTTTACTTAAGCCATTGAAAGGAAATATTTTGGAAGTAACAGCTGGAATGATGGGGGCAGCAGCAGGAGAGGCGTTAGCAGCAGGTGTAATTTTTACCATACCTGCATTGGTTGTTCTCGGAGCATGGGAAAGCATTCATTATGTAGAAACAACCCTCATAGCCCTTATTGGAGGAATTTTGGGTGTACTATGGATGGTTCCTCTAAGGAGGGCATTGATCGTAAAAACAGACTTGCCTTTCCCAGAGGGAATTGCAGTTGCTGCTGTTTTGACTACAGCGGTTGGTGGTGAGGAAGGAGGAGGGGAATCAACGAGCAGCATATGGATGCCCATCGGAGCAATTCTTGCAGGAATTATTAAATTCACACAAGTTTCATTGAATGTTTTTAGGGGAAGGATAGAAAAAGTTATTTCCGTTGGAAAATATTCTGTTTCTGGGAAAACAACTGAGGGCTTCTTTTATGGAGGAAGTGCAGCATCTCCTGCATTGCTTGGAGTAGGTTATATTATTGGTCCTCGCATCTCCTCCTTTGTCTTTGCTGGTGGAATTTTGGGATGGGTTATCGTCACACCCCTCATTATACTTTCTACAGGCATGCCTGCAGAAGCAGAAACACCATTGCAAGGATTTTATTACATATGGGGTGAGTATGTTCGTTATATAGGTGTGGGGGCGATGGTTGTCGGAGGTTTATATACCATATGGAAATTGAGGAACAACTTAATTGAGGGAATAAAGGAGGCAGTTATTGGGTTGAGGGGAGGAAAGGTAAAGACGAAGAAAAGGACAGATACAGACTTAGAATTCAAAAAAGTATTCCTCGCAATTGGATTTCTTGTCATTCCCATTTTCCTAATTTATGTATGGCTTTCTCAAATGTATGCAGTCTCAGCCTTCATGGCTGTCTTGCTCATTCTGGTTGCTTTCATGGCAAGTGCTATAGCAGGCTATATGGCAGGCTTGTTAGGTTCTTCCAACAATCCTATCTCGGGAGTAACTGTTGCAGTCCTTTTATTTGTGAGTATACTAATGCTTGCATTCGGAGCAACTGGCACTCAAGGCATGGCAATCGTAATTGGAATGGCAGCCGTTGTGTGCTGTGCTGCAGCCATTTCTGGAGATGTTTTGCAGTCCATGGCAGCAGGAGAGATGATTGGCTCAACGCCATACAGACAGCAGCTAGCAGAGATGTTTGGTATTATTGCAGCAGCACCTGTTTTGGGTATGGTTATAAAAGCTTTGGATAGTGCTTATGGCATTGGAAGCGTTGATTTACCTGCTCCCCAAGCATTTTTGATGGCGGGTATTGTAAAAGGAGTTATTGGAGGGGAGATGATATGGCCTTATGTAATAGCAGGCGCATTCCTTGCTCTAGTGCTGATTTTGATGGATATTCCTGTTTTACCTGTCGCCATAGGAACATATTTGCCTTTCTCCTTAAGCATTCCAATATTTGTTGGAGGAATTGTAAGAGCGGTTGTTGACCGCATTATAGCAAAGAAAGAGCCTTCTTCAAATGATGAGGAGATAAGCGATTGGGAGATGGCAATAAGAAAACATGGAGTAACAGCAAAGGAGAGAGCACATCGTGCTGGTTTGTTATTCACTGCAGGACTAATTGCAGGAGAGGCATTAATGGGAGTCATTGGTGCATTTTTAATCATAGGACATATTGATATCAAAATATTCAAGGAAGCGCCAGCCTGGCCAGGCATGCTTGTTTGGGGATATATTGCATTCCTCATCGGCTATATTGTTTTGAGAGAATATAACAAAGCAAAGGCTGAAAGTGAAGAAAGTTAAGAAAGTTATTACGCTTGAAATAGACAGCGAAGTCAAGCCTTCATGGAATGCTGAGTGGTTCGAGGAGAACGGGCTAGTAAGGATAAAGATTCCGAAATTTAAAAGCAAGGCAGGAAAGTGGCTTTGTAATGTGCTGAAAAAACCAGATTACCTTACAGTAAATTTAGATGAGATCGGCTCATTAGTATGGAAAAGGTGCGATGGAGAGAGAAATGTGGGGGCAATATTGAAAGAAATGAAGGAAAGTATGGGGGAGAGATTTGAAAAGGAGGACATGGAAAGGAGATTCTACCTTTTCCTGCACATGTTAAAAAGGAGAGGTTTCATTAGGTGGTGAGTACAAAAATAGAGGGTGTCATGGGAAGGCTCTTTTAATTGAAAATCCGCTTCATGACGTCAACGGAAAAGTTTAAAAATAAATTTTTTATATATACTACGGAAGGGATGAGATGCAAAAGGAGGAAATCATACAACTCCATACCCTCTTTGCTCAGATAAAAAATGAGCTGGAGAGGCAATCTGTGGATAACAATGGCGCTTTCATGGAATATGAAAAGCTTGGCGTACTTCCCCACCATGTCCACAAATCCAAAAATGATCATAAAAAGGCAGTCTTTATTCTCGGAAAGGAAATAGCAAGGATATTTTCCCATAATAAATACTCAGGCATAGGAAGAGTTGCAGAGAGATTATCCAGAATGGAAAGGAGAATCAGGTAGACAGAGGGTTCAATATGCCCCTGCCGTGCATGCATCAATAGATTTAAGTAGGTATTTACTTTTTCCAAAACATGAGAAAAAACGCACTTCCGATATTTTTAGTTATTGCATTACTACTCACTTCCTTTCCAGCCCTCGGAGAAAATATTGAGGAGAAGAATATTATTCTCAAATTTCCCAGAATATTTTTGATGGAAGAAGATAATTATACAATTTTAAAATTCAATGAATCTTTTTCTTCATTATCTTCATCAGCAGAGCCAATTTTGCCTTATGAAACAAAAGTAATTACATTTCCTTTTGGAACAAAGATTAATGGAATAGAGGTAAAAACGGGAGAAATAATAACAAGGCAATTAAACAAAAAAATACAGCCAGCTCCTCCAGCAATTCCATTGAACATGGAAAATGTTGAAGCAAAAATAAAAGAAGGAAGCATATATGAAAGCAATGAAGC
>CAZHBO010000132.1:0-3677 GCA_964530745.1 uncultured Thermoplasmatales archaeon
ATCTTATCAGCATCCTGCTCGATCAGTTTTGCAATTTTTTCCGCACTGACAGCTTCCCCTTCTTCAAAAACTTTATCTTGCCGACCATATCCATAGTAAGGAATAATAACGCTTATTTTTTCTGCACCCATTTTTCTGGCAGCATCTTGAAGCAAAAATAATTCTATGATGTTTTCATTCGGATATGTATTGCTTATAATTATTGCCTCATCCATTTTTTCATGAATGCGTACGTAGCATTCTCCATCAGGGAATCTTTTTATGGTTATCTCCGCTATTGGAACATTCATTTCCAAAGACAAATTTTTTGCAAGCGTTGGAGAAGAAGAGCCAGCAATAATTTTTTTCATGAGAGGAAATCAGCTATTGGTTTTTATAGTTTTAATTGCCATCATAATTACTTCCAGAAAATCTTCTTTGGATGCGCCAAATGTTTCTACTTCCAGAAAAAATTCATCCAAGGCTTTTTTTATCGCATCTTCCTTTATTTCTTTTCCAATTAGCATTTCTTCCATCTCTTCTATTTTTTCTTCGGGATACATAAAAAAATCTCCAGTGATTTTTATTTGCTTTATTTCTTTATTTTTAACCTCTATGGAGCATTTTATTAACTTCCCTCCTTTAACTTTCAACTCACCTTTTAAAATTCCATTCTCTGCTGGCATATTTTTCCCTCAATTCCTTTGCTCTTTCCATTTCTTCTTCTCTTAATTCTTCCTCGACTAACTCAACACCAAATCCATTCTCAAAACCCTTTTTCAATGCATTTATTATCTCTCCCTCCTTTATTTCCCCAATTTCATTCCTTAGACATGTAACTCTTTTACTAGCTTTCTCTATATTTTTATCCTCTATCTTCTTCTTTGATACTCTCAGCAAAGAAAACATTTTTTTAACATCAACGTCTATTAATAAAGTTCCATGCTGCAAAACATTTCCATATCGCCGTGTCTGAGCACTCCCTGAGATTTTTTTTTGATTGACAACAACATCGTTGAGAGGAGAAAATTTTGCATTTAAACCGAGGTAATGCAATCCCTTCGCTAGGCAGGAGCAAATTTTATCACATGATTTCAAAATATTTTTTGGCAACATTTTTTGAGGTAATACCAAAGAATAAGTTATCTCTCCATGCTCATCATGAAATACCGCCCCTCCTCCTGAAATTCGCCTAACAACATCCACACCCATTTCCTTGCATTCTTTTAAATTTACTTCTTCCTCTATTCCTTGAAAATAGCCTATCGATATTGCAGATGGCTTCCATTTATAGAGGCGTATGGTCGGTTTGCCAGAAATGAGCAACGCTTCGTCTATAGCCATATTTGTAAAGGCATCATTGGCGGGATGCAACAAAAGGCGCCATTTTTCCATAAAGATGAATGAAATGTCCTTAAAAATTTTTGTCGGCATATTTAAATACCTCAGCCTTTTCCATTCCCAATGGATTACGCCATAGAAGTGGAAGGATTAACGAAGATATATGGCGACTTAAAGGCGGTTGACAATATTTCATTTAAAGTTAAAAAAGGAGAGGTTTTTGCCTTTTTAGGACCAAATGGAGCTGGTAAAACAACGACTGTTGAGATGATAGAAGGTATACGTAACCCTACATCTGGGAAGATAAAAGTGCTGGGCTATGACATAAGTAAAACAACAAAAGAAATTAAAGAACGTATAGGCGTTTTGCCACAAGAATTCATCTCATTTGAGCGCCTTACCGTTAAGGAAACCCTGTTGTATTTCTCTCGCTTGTATAAAAAAAGGGCTGACATTGAGCAAATCATTGACCTCATTGATTTAAGGGACAAAAAAAATGCTCAATATCACACTCTTTCTGGAGGGCTTAAACAGCGAGTTGGCGTTGCAATAGCATTGGTAAATGACCCAGATATAGTTTTTTTAGATGAGCCCACCACAGGCTTAGACCCAAGAGCAAGGCGTGATGTTTGGAACGCTATTGCTGGCTTAAAAAATCAAGGGAAGACAGTTTTTTTAACTACACATTATATGGAGGAGGCGGAATATTTGGCGGACCACATTGCCATTATTCATAAAGGAAAGATTGTTGCAGAGGGAACGCTAGAAGAATTAATAAATAAATATGGGGAAAAAAGCAAATTATTGATAAAGGGGTGTAAGACAAAAGAAGTGATGGAAGTGCTGCAAAAAACAGGCTATGATGAAATGCAAGCAAGAAATGAAACTGTTGAAGTTAAAATAAAAAAGAGGGAGGCTGTAATTGATATTTTATTTCATCTTAGAGAAAAAAATCTGTATTACAGGGAAATAGACATCAAACATTCTGACTTGGAAGATGTCTTTTTAAATTTAACTGGTGCTAAATTGCATGAGGAGGTAGCATGAATTTGAAAATTATTGCAAATGATTTTTTAGCAAGTTTAAAAAATTATTACAGGAGCAAAGGAACACTTTTCTGGTCATTGGCATTTCCTATCTTGCTAATCCTTCTCTTTGGCGCAATTTTTTCAGGCAGTGAGGGAAGCTACACATTGTATGTAAAAAATTATGATTATCAAAATGGAGAGTTTATAGCAAGCATTTTAAAACAAAATGAGACAGGCATGGAGTTTATAGGCAACTTCACAAATTTTTATGATGCAATATATCACCAGCTCAATCTAACAAATGTTACAAAAATAAAAATAATTAAGGATAGTGATGCTTCAAATGAAAAAGAATTGCAGGAGTACATAGAAGCAAACAAAGGAAAAATAAAATCATTGATGGTTATTCCAAAAAATTACGGATTAAAATTGGGGATGGCAATAGCGGAAAAAAATGTTACTAAAGCGGAGAACATAACGCTTATGCTTGACCCAAGTGAGACACAAAGAAATGCTGTCATCATGGCTGTTCTGTCCCAATTCATGAATCAATTCAACCTTATGATTGCTGGAGGTGACAATTTCGCCCGTTTTAATACGACGAGCATCATACAGAAGGAATATGAATACATTGATTTTTTCATTCCAGGCATTATTGGCTTATCTGTCATGACGACAAGCATATATGGAAGCATAGAGAGGAATACTAAATTCAGAAAAAATGGTATATTGAGGAAGTTATTGACAACTCCTATAACAAGAGGGGAATGGATTTTAGCAAAAATGCTTTTCATGCTTTTCTTGGCATTTGTCTCCACTTTTGTCATCCTTTTAGTAGGCACTCTGGTATGGGGAGTGAGTGTTCAAATAAACATATATTTATTCATCCTCATCATATCTGCAAGTTTTGCCTTCTCCGGCATGGGAATGATTGTTACAAGGTTTGTTAAGGATGAAGAGACGGCAGATTCTGCTGGCGGGGCTATAACCTTCCCAATGATGTTTCTGGCTGGCACATTTTTCCCTCTTGAGATAATGCCTCCTTTCCTCCAAATAATAGCAAAAATTTTGCCCCTTTATTATGTAAACGAGGGGTTGAGGGATGCCATGATTTTGGGAGATAAAGCAGGAGCATTGTTCAACAGCATTGTTATCTTCATCTTTGCCATCATTGTTTTTGCCATAGGCGTTGCTATAACCAGCTGGAAAGAAGAATAGGCAAAAATTTAAAATGAAAAATGGCATAGCCATATTGGAAGCGGGCGTGATCTAGTGGTTAGGATTAGGGCCTTCCAAGCCCTCTGCCCGGGTTCGAATGTATGGCTTGCA
>CAZHBO010000133.1:0-3646 GCA_964530745.1 uncultured Thermoplasmatales archaeon
GCCTGCATTGTAATAGAAGTTGTTGAAAGTCTTGCACCATCAACAACTTGCAGTTTAGATCCAGCCATACCAAATGGAAAAAATGGATGGTACATAGGCAATGTAACAATAACTTTGACAGCAAAAGACGATATTTCTGGCGTTGAATCAACATATTACAAGATTGATAAAGATAATTGGAGGAAATATACTGGTGAGATAGAAATAAGCGAGGATGGAGAGCACATAATGAAATTCTATTCAATTGACAAGTGTGGAAATAAAGAAGAGGTGAAGTCCCTTTCTATTAAAATTGACAAAACAAACCCAACTATAAATTTCAAAAAACCGACATATGGCTATCTTTATATTTTTAATAAAAAAATAATTCCATTGAAACACACAATCATCATTGGAAAGGCAGCAATAATGGCGGCTTGCAATGATGAAATTTCTGGCATTGAAAAAGTTGAGTTCTATGTTGATGGTGAATTAAAGGAAGTGATAGATAAAGAACCGTATTCATGGCTCTGGGATGAATTTGCAATAGGAAAGCATGAAATAAAAGTCATTGCGTGTGACAATACTGGTAATATTGCAATGGATAAGCAGGAAGTAATCATCTTTAACCTTGGCTGAGCATCTAACTCAAAGATTTCCTATCTCCTTCCAAGTAAGTATTAAATTCTTAGATGCCATTGCCTCATTTACTCTCCTGACAGGCATTGCATGGGGAGCATTTTTTAGCAATTCGGCATCTTCTTCAGCAATTTTTTTTAATGTTTCAGCATATTTTTTTAATGATTCCATGCTTTGGCTTTCCGTTGGCTCTATCATTAATGCCTCCTCAACAATTAAAGGAAAATACATCGTTGGAGGATGAAATCCATAATCAAGTATTCTCTTTGCAACATCCATAGCTCTTATCCCCTTAGCTCTTAACTTCTTTGCTGAAACAACAAATTCATGCATCCTTCTCCCTGGGAATGGAAGCTCATAATGACTCTTTAACTCTTTTAACAAATAATTTGCATTTAGAACAGCACGCTCTGCAACTTTTTTAAGATTCTCTCCCTCAAGCAAGATATAGGCAAATGCTTTAAGCAAAACAGAAAAGTTTCCATAAAAATGAGATATTTTTCCGATAGAATTTGGCTCTTCATAGCTGAGACGATATTTTCCATTTCTTGCCTCAATCCTTGGTACAGGTAAAAATTTTTTGAGGAATGCCCTTACGCCTACAGGACCCGAGCCTGGTCCTCCTCCCCCATGGGGTGTGGCAAATGTTTTATGGAGGTTGAGATGGACGATGTCAAATCCCATGTCGCCTGGGCGTGCTTTTCCTAAAATGGCATTCATGTTTGCGCCATCATAATACAGCAATGCTCCAACTTTTTTTACTTCCCCTGAAATTTTCAATATGTCTTTCTCAAATATGCCCAATGTGTTTGGATTTGTGAGCATGAATGCAGCGGTATGCTTTGACAAAGCTTTTTTAAGAGCATCCATATCAACCCTTCCTTCCTTGGAAGGAATTTCAATTACTTCATACCCAGCCATCTTCGCCGATGCAGGATTTGTTCCATGGGCAGAGTCAGGAATTATAACCTCATTTCTCTCCTCTCCCTTCCATTCATGATAAGCTCTCGTTAGCAACATGCCCAAAAACTCCCCATGGGCACCAGCAGCAGGCTGCAAACAAAAGCCATCCATTCCTGTAAGCAAGCAGAGCATTTTTTCCAGTTCATATAAAATTTGCAGGCTTCCTTGGATGGTGCTCTCATCCTGCATTGGATGAACATACTCAACTTTTTCATTTTGAGCAATTTTTCCCATAATCTTTGGATTATACTTCATAGTGCATGAGCCAAGGGGATACATGCCAGTATCGACGCCATAATTCATCTGGCTGAGATGGACGAAATGCTGAATAACACTTTTTTCATCTAAAGAAGGGATGGCAAGCTCCTTTCTCTGCATTTTCTCTGGGATGAGATGCATTTCCATATCCTTTATTTCCCTCTCTTCTATTTCATTGAGAAGGGGCTCGTCATAACATGCCATTTTATACATTTCCTCCCTCCAAAATTTGCTTTGTTGCTTTAGCCATTTTGTTTATGATCTCATGGGTATGCATTTCAGTTATCCCATACAAAAGTGCATTTTTTAACTCAGGAAATTGCTTCTCAAGCAAAAGCCCGCCATGTATCCCTTTTTTCAATAAATTTTTGTTAAGTTGAACAGCATTTATAGGGGCAATAGCAACAAACTCATTGAAAAAATCGTTACTGAAAGGAAAAGAAAAGTTAAGAGACGCTAATTTTTTTTGAGCGTATCTTGCATTTTGCATATTCTTTATTGCGAGCTTTTTCAGACCATCTCTTCCTAAAAGAACGGCATAAGCAAGGAATGCTATGCAACATAGCGCTTCATTTGAACAAATATTGCTCGTTGCCTTTCCCCTCCTAATATGCTGCTCTCTCGTTTGTAAAGTCATACAAAATGCTCTTTTTCCTTCTGCATCCTTAGTTGCTCCAATGATTCTACCAGGCATTTTTCTCACAAATTCTTTTCTGCAAGAAAAGATGCCTAAACGTGGTCCTCCAAAATTCATTGGATTTCCAAACCATCCGTCTCCGATGACAATATCTGCTCCATAATCAGCAGGGGGCTTGAGGATAGCCAAAGAAAGAGGGTCTATGCCAACAATAAGTAATGCCTCTTTTTTTAAATCGTTCATCTCATCCAATTTTTCAATTATTCCAAAAAAATTTGGGTTTTCAACATATATTCCTGCTGTTTCATTGCCAACTTGCTTTTCCAATTCAGAAATATTAATCCTCCCATTGTCAGCATATTTTGCCTCCTTAATTTTCATCCCGGCATATTTTATATAATTTTTCAAAACCGATTTTTTTTCCCAAGAAATGTTGTATGGGATAACAAATTCACTTTTTTGGGTGATTCTTTTAGCCATACGGGCGGCTTCCCCTAAAGATGTGGCGGCATCATACATTGATACATTTGCAGCATCCATACCTGTTAGTTCACATATCACCGACTGATATTCAAATAATGCTTGTAGTATTCCCTGAGAAGCCTCAGCCTGATATGGCGTATAAGAAGTATAAAATTCACTTCTTGAAAGAATGTGTTGCACCGCTGCCGGCACATAATGGGGCTTGATGCCCCCGCCAATAAAAGAAGGTATATCAAAAAAAGATGCATTTTTTTTGAGTATATTTTTTATTTCCGCCTCCACCTCCATCTCTTCTTTTGCTGGAGGAAGAGGAACATCCTTTCTCACTTCTTTTGGAATGTCATCAAATAGCTCTTCTATATCAACAATACCTAATGCTTCCATTAATTGCTTCATGATTGCTTAAACTCAGTATATCCACATTTCCCGCAGCTAAGCCTATCAGCATGTTCTGCCATAAAAACTCCATCACCACATTTTGGACATGTCCTCTTTTTTCTTATAAGTTTATCCCCCTGAACTTCATATAACTCTCTTTTATTCATTTTTCTCCTCCTTTGTCTCTGCCTCTTCTTCAACTTTTTCCTTCTTTTCTTCCTTAGCTTCTTTCTCTTCTTTTACGGTCTCTTTTACTTCCTTAGCTTCTTTCTCTTCTTTTACGGTCTCTTTTACTTCCTTAGCTTCTTT
>CAZHBO010000134.1:0-3635 GCA_964530745.1 uncultured Thermoplasmatales archaeon
AATGGAATTGCTGAAGGAGCTGGCTGTATTTTTTTGTTTAATTGCCTTGTTATTACCTCTCCTGTTTTTACCTCTATATCCTTAATCTTCGTTCCAAATGGAAAAGTAATTACTTTCAGGCACATTGGCAGGGAAGGTACTTCATTTCCTGCAATAAATCCTGCACCATCAATTTTAATACCTACATATTTCCCTTTATCAATGATAATGGGGTTTGAAAAGTTCAGCGAAATATCTCTACTCTCATAAATTTCATTTAATGTATTATTTATGTCTCCAAATTCTATTTTTCCAGTTCCAACAGCACTAAACAACAAAATCAAGACCACCACTCCAGCAAATTTTATTCCCTTCATTTTTACCCCTTTTCAAACTTAAAAATCCATTCCATATATGGCTGGTCATCGTCCTTCCAAACTGAGCCTGCATTGATTTCGTCTAACCCATCGTTATCAAAGTCACCTATGCATGTGACTGCAAGACAGCCAAATGTTTCTGTAATTGTATATTCCTCTTCATAATCTGTACCATTCCACTGCAAAATATGAATAAAATTTGTACCCACACATACTTCTGAAATGCCATCTCCGTCAACATCTCCAATGTCTATGCCTTCAATAGTTGCATCCTCACCTTTCCAAGTATGATTATATTTCATTTCGTATCCCGTAGCATTCCATTCCCATATCTCAACATCTGGAGAGCCAAATGTCACATGTATCTCCGTCATTTCATCACCATTGCTGTCCTTTGCCACACATCCGAATACTTGCGTTCGCCTGCTGTATGTTTTCAGAACTGTGGGAACAAATTTTTCTCCGTCCCAGTTTAGCACGACCAAAGAATTTCCAGGTCCTACAATTAACTCGTTTTCCCCATCGTTGTCAACATCAGCAATCCATGGAAAATAGACACTTTGCCTGCCAGGAGCATTCCACTCGCTCTTTTCAACAAATTCTTTTCCATCCCATGCTAATACTATTACCTCAGGAATATCACTGCTGTAACCACCTGTAATAACCACTTCATTTTTACCATCATTATCACAATCTCCAACAATGCAATCAAGAGTTGTATCCCATTCCTCCTTGTTGTCAGATATAATATATCTTCCCATTAGTTTGTAACGAGAGCCATCCCATTTGAAGGCGGAGAAATGACGACCCCATGCAACACCTATTTCATTCTTTCCATCGTTGTTTATATCGCCTATTGCAAAGCCTGTTGAGGAGCCAAAAGGTTCTGGAATGTCTATATATCTCCCACTTATATGAAATCCAATGCTATATCCGATGCCAAAAACAGGGTCAATGATTTTTGCCTGCTCATAATATGTCTGCCTTTCTTCATCCCATTTCATTACTCGCAGGAAAGGGTCTCTCCCTCCTATAAGCAATTCGTTCTTTCCGTCGTTATCAGCATCTCCAACTGGCTGTGGTCCTTCATAACGAGCTGACCACCATGGTATTTTTCCATAGCTGCGACTCCACTGGACAATATAATTACCATCGCTTGCCTGTAAATTTGTTCCAACATTGTAGATATCAATCTTTCCATTTGTATCTGTATGGCTTGATGTCATTAAAGAAAAGGCACTAATTGAAATGAAAAATAATGAAGCTACAGCCAACAATTTTATTCTCATGATAATCAAATGAGATGTAATACTTCTGTAGATAAAAGATTTATGGTGGTGCATGTTTATGGCACATGCTAAAACAGGCTATGAAATAATATTTATAATTCAATCATATTATGTTGTTCCATATGGTGAGTTTAAGGGAAATTAAAGAGAAGGGCTACATCCCTCAAAGGACATATCTAAAGCTTATGCTTGGAGGGGCATTTACAATGGGAAAAGTATTGCTCACAAATTTAAGAGCCCTTAAAAAATTACGTCAGATAAGTCCAAATGAGGAGAGATATGTACGTCCTCCAAGGAGATACAAACTTCCGAAATATGAAGAAGGAATGAAACACTGCAATTCCAATGAAAAATATCTCAGACCAACTTTATACTGCAATCCGAGAGCGCCAGAAGTGATAGCACTTGCAAATGAACTGGGGGCATTCGAAAAATCCGACCGTGAGTTTGCAGAGGCTGCATTTGAATTTGTAAAAGAAAATTTAACATTAGAAATTCTTCCAATGGATGGCGTTGAAGCTACGCTTAGACGGGGAACGGGAACATGCTTTCACCTCATCTCAGTATTCATTGCCCTATGTAGGGCTGCTGGCATAAAGGCAAGGTATAAAATGTTTGCCATGAACATGATTCAGGCATGGTATAATACAATGATAGATGTTGATCCCTTGGTTAAAAAGTGGTATGATTCAATGGGCTATTTCATGATAGAAGGCGAAGGCGAGGCATATATAGATGGCAAATGGATGGTAGCCCACGTTGGACCAACAGCAGAGCGCCAAGCAGCAGCAGGCATCCCAATAACAAAATTTGGCGAAGATTCTTTGGGCATATGGTATTTTGCTTTACCAGGAACGGTAATGCATATGGAATCAATTCCTTACGGCTTAGGACAGGCAACAAAATTGCTGAAAAAAATAGCACCTGGCTCCATGGAAAGGGTTAATATAAGCATACTAAAGCAGATAGAAATGGGCAAAAAAATCATAGAGGAGGCAGGTGGAAAGGAAGCATATGATGAAATGGCAAGGAGAAAAGGACCAAAGATGCCAAAAGTGAAGCTGGAGGAGAAAAAGGAGATTGTGTTTGAGGAATAATCAAAAATATTTCTTAAACCATTTTATTGCCTCATTCAATGCCTTCCTCCTTTCATTTTCATCTGTAAAAGAATGGTCTGTTTTAAAGGATAAAATCTTTTTTGGCTTCCTGAGTTTTGCATAAATTTCCATTGCTTGTTCATATGGAACCAATTCATCCTCCAATCCATGCATTATGAGCACATGTGAACATTTTTCAGCATATGGAATTATATCTGCTTCGTTCTCTCCAAATTTTACATGTGAGGGAGTCGAGAGGATTGCAATAGAACTAACTTTATTTTGGCTTCCATAATAAAGAGATGCCATACCTCCAAATGATGAGCCAAATAAAGCATAATTGCCTCCAAATTTTTTCTCAAGGTAATTCATTACTTCTTCTAAATCATCAACCCTCTCATCTAAGCTAAACGAAAAATTTCCTTTACTTTCTCCGCATCCTCTGAAATCAAATCTTACACAGGAAAAGCCCATATTATTTGCAAGTTCTGCCATTTCTAAATATTTTTTGCTGTCTTTATTGGAATATAACCCATGACAGCATACAATGAAATCATTGCCTGCATAATGAATGATTCCTTTAATTCCTTTCAAATCAAATTTTTCTAAATAAAACATTTTAGGTAATCTTTTTATTCTTCACTTGGTAGAAGTGATATAAGGCTGCCTAGAATACCAAACCCTACCAGAACCATGGTAACTGAATATGTTCCTATATCTGTCCATGCATTAAATGTTGCTGACCATGCAACATAATAAATAATACCAACTATCAGGACAAACAACGAAAACCACGTTTTTGCATTCATTTTTTTCTTCATTTCATACCTCTTTTGAATATGGGAGCACTGGGATTTGAACCCAGATCGGCGGGTCTCTTCTATGGGTCATCG
>CAZHBO010000135.1:0-3567 GCA_964530745.1 uncultured Thermoplasmatales archaeon
ATTTTTTTACTTTTTACTTTTTACTTTCTTTCGCTCTTCGCTCAGCCTCCTCAAGCATTTTATCAACTTTTTCCGTCTCTACTTTACCACCCCAAACAAAATAAATTAATTGCGAAAAATATATAAAAAGAAGAAGCAGTGTCATAAAAGATAAAATAAAAGTTAGATGAAAAAGGAACATATGTTTTGTGTATAACCCTAATATCCCACACAATACTGTTAACGCCAAAAACAGGTTTAGAGTCTTAAAATAATTTTCGCCATTTTTAAGCCAATTTGAAAGTTTTCCAAGATAAGATACAGGTTTATCATGCCATTTTCCTGTTGACCAAATCCCTAATAGTCTATCTTTAAAAGCAAGTGATAATGTTGTGAAAATAGCCCATATCGCTCCAATGGTCTGAACAATCGTGGACAAAAACCAATAATAATTATCATTCATTACATGTTATTATGTAATTAAAATATAAAATATATGGAAAAATTTAAAGAGATTTTTTGAGTAACCCCACCCACTTATTTCTTTCTGATCTAAGATTTATCCCTGCCATTTCTGCAAGCATCTCTAAAAAGCTCTAATTTTAAATATAACTTCCTCATATAGCTATTTGATTTGAATGAGGAAGCAAACTGTCTCCTTATGTCCTGTTTGTAAGAAAAGAATACAGGCAGAGATATATGAAGAAAATGGGGAAGTGCGGATAAAGAAAGAATGTCCTGAGCATGGTTTTTTTGATGACGTATATTGGTCCGATGCCGAGATGTTTAAGAAAGCAGAGAAATGGGCTGTTGACGGAGATGGTGTAGAAAATCCAAAATTTCCAGTTGTAGAGGGCTGTCCTTACGACTGTGGGCTGTGTGATGCTCATAAGACGCCTACGCTACTTGCTAATATTGACATAACTAACAGATGTAACTTAAGATGCCCAATATGCTTCGCAAATGCAAATGCTGCAGGCTATGTTTATGAGCCTTCTTATAAGGAAGTTGTTGCCATGCTAAGAATGCTAATGGAAAATAGACCGAAGCCATATGCAGTTCAGTTTTCTGGAGGGGAGCCAACAATTCATCCTGATTTCTTTAAAATAATAAAGGCTGCAAGTGACCTTGGATTTGCTCAAGTTCAAGTTGCAACAAATGGAATTAAGCTTACCGAGGAAGGATTTGCTCAAAAGATGCTGGATGCTGGTATGAAGACCGTCTATTTACAATTTGATGGTACAGATGAGCGTGTCTATGAAGCTGCAAGGGGAAGACCTTTATTTGAGGTTAAAAAGAAGGCAATAGAGGCATGCCGGAATACAAAGCCAAAACCTTTAAGCACTGTATTGGTTCCAACTATAGTTAAAACAGTAAATGATGACCAGATAGGGAATATTCTTAAATTTGCAATTGAAAATAGTGATGTGATAAGGGGGGTGAATTTTCAGCCTGTTGCTTTCACAGGAAGAATAGAGGATGAGGATAGGAAAAGGCAGAGATTTACCATTCCTGACCTTGCAAAAAAAATTGAAGAGGAAACGAATGGTATCATAAGCAGAAATGACTGGTATTCTGTGCCATGTGTAGTTCCTTTGTTTGAATTAGCGATGGCACTGGATAATATTGAAAGAGCAGAGTTCACCATACATCCTCATTGTGGAGCTGCAACCTACATTTTTGTGAAAGGCGATGAAATTATTCCTATAACACGCTTTATTGACGTTGAGGGATTTTTGGAAGATACCAAAAGAATTGCAGAGGAAATCAAAGGCTCAAAATTTGCCAAAGTAAAGGGAGTGGCAAAGTCATTGAAATTGCTGAAGTACATTGACGAGAAAAAAGCACCAGAAGGAATGAAAATAAAGGAAATAATGAGAGAATTCCTTAGGAAGCGGGATAGAGATACTTTAGCAAAATTTCACTGGAAGTCTTTATACCTTGGGGCAATGCACTTCCAAGATTCTTACAACTACGATATTGCCCGTGTGATGAGATGCGGCATTCATTATGCAACTCCAGACGGGAGAATCATTCCTTTCTGTGCCTACAATGGTGGACCAACTTACAGGGAAGAAGTTGAGAAAAGATTTTCTGTGCCATTGGAAGAATGGAGGAAGAGACATGGTGAAGGTTGATAAACAAAAATGTTTGTATTGCGGAGGATGCGTTGGTTTGTGTCCGGCAAATGCTTTAACTTTAATGGAAACAAGCCTTGTAATTTCCGATGCATGCATAAATTGCGGAATTTGCATTAAATTTTGCCCTGTGGGAGCATTGGGGGAATGAAATGAAAAAAGAATGTATCATAATAGGGGCAGGACCTGCTGGTAGTTTAGCGGCAAAGGAGTTAGCGGAGAGAGGCATAGAAACTTTGGTCATTGAAAGAAAGCAGGAAATTGGTCCTCCAAAAAGATGCGCAGAGGGAGTGACCATTCGTGGTCTTGAGATCGTAGGAATAAAAATAAATCAAAAATGCATTGCAGGAGATATCAAAGGAGCTTTTCTTTACTCCCCATCCGGAAAAAAAGTGGAGATGATGGGAGAGGAGATGGAAGGATATGTTTTGGAAAGGAAAATTTTTGAAAAACATTTGGCGAGTGAGGCAATAAAAGCTGGAGCAGAATATATGGTTAAAACCCAAGCCATTGGAATGGAAAGGAAAAATAAGAGCTGGGTTGTGAAGATTAATGGATTGGAAGAAGGAGAGATTGAAACAAATTTAGTTATAGGAGCAGACGGTGTTGATTCAAAAGTGGGGAGATGGGCAGGACTTGGTACGTTAAATAAAATAACCGACTATCATTCATGCTTGCAATATGAAATGGCAGGAGTGGATGTAGATACATCTGTCATTCACATTTTTTTTGGAAGAGAAGTTGCTCCTGGCGGTTACGCATGGATTTTTCCCAAAGGAGAGGTAAGCGCTAACGTTGGCTTAGGCATATTAGAAAAAATGGCGAAAGGAAAGAGGGCATATGATTACCTTCAGAATTTTATAGCCAATCATGAAAAAATTTTTGAAAAAGCAAGCCCAATAGAAGTAAATGCTGGCGGCGTACCTGTTGCCCATTTTACAAAGATGGCTGGCGATGGCGTAATGCTTATAGGAGATGCCGCACAATTGGTAAATCCAATACATGGTGGGGGCATAACAAGGGCTATGCATTCTGCACAGATGGCAGCAGAAGTGGCGGCGAAGGCACTAAAGGAAGGAGATTTATCTGGAGAGAGGCTGATGGAATATGAAAGAAAATGGGATGATGAATATGAGGAAAAAACAAAGAAGTTAATGAAGTTGCGAAGTTTCCTTGAAAAGCTGGAAGACAAAGATTTCGAATTGCTTGCTGACATTTTGGAGGGAGAAGACATTTTTGCATTAACTCAAGCAAAACTCAAATTTTTCATAAAAAAAGTGATAACCAAGCCTTCATTGATGGGATTGGTGAAGAAATATCTGGTTGATTAGCATCGTATAAATTAAATATATAAAGCAAAATATTCATTTATCCAGCCGCCTTGGCTTAGGGGTTAGAGCGATTCCTTGGTAAGGAATAGGTCCCGGGTTCAAATCCCGGAGGCGGCTTT
>CAZHBO010000136.1:0-3524 GCA_964530745.1 uncultured Thermoplasmatales archaeon
CTAATACTCCTCCTCTCTTTTATTGCTTGGATAACAGAATTCATGGCATATTATCTGGATTCCGTTTAAATAAATGATGCATTTCATAACCCATTATTGCCGCCTTAACAGGAGTAAAAGGGGTCATAAGTATCCCCTTTTCCATGAAATTTTTGAAGTTTTTTTCCTGCCCTTTTCTCCCTGTGACATTAACTTCAATTTTCTTACCATACCTCATTCATTTTTCCATTTATTCCCTGTTAAACCTCTTTTTCGTTAGAATTTTGCTCGCATCGAGCGGATATGAAAATAAATGCTGGGGTTTCATAAAGTATCAATATTTCCTTTCTTCCTCCACATAAACATCTGCTTGTTTTAATGCCTCCTCTATCTTGTTTTCATAATCTGCAATATCTATTTCTCCCTCTTCTGCGTCTATTTCTATCTTAATTTTAACATTGTTGAATTTACTTTTAATGTAGCTTACCAATCTTACTACATCCGATAGCTTTCCAGAGGATGGTGATATCCTAAGATATATTCTTTTGAATTTATTTTCTTTTGGTGGTTCTTCTGGTGGAATTATTGGAGGTGGAGATGGTGGAGGAATTTCTTTTTTGCATAATTCCTTTTTAATTATAATTTCTCCCTCAGCCAAAGAAGGATTACAACTTTCTTTGAAATATCTACAAGATGGTTTGCCGTCTTCTATGTACCCAAATCCAAATAAGCCCTGCGTTACGCCATCTTTTATTGCCTCTTTTATTGCATCAGCTGAAAGAACTCTTGTCTCTCCTGAGGTATTCAACATTGCATCCCATATTTTCTTTACTTCAACAAAATCTTTGCCTACTAGATATTTTTCCAGTATAACTAAAGGGGAGATTCCTTCCAAGATTTCTTCCTCGCTTTTCAATCTATCATATACAAGCTGATCTATGGTCAAATTCATTCCATAAGTTGGCTTTCCAAGGTCCTTATCTTTAAATCCTTCCTTGTCCGGGAGGTATATTAAACGGTAGCAGCTCGTCAATCCTTCTTTTACAATTCTCTCATATTTCTTTATATTTTCCTTAACCATTTCCTTTTGCTCATCTTTCAGAGCAATGGATTTATCTTTTTCAATGAGTTGCCATGCAATCCATTTTTTCAAATTGTTGATAAAGTTGCTTCTCTCTGATTCTATTAGGCAAAGAAAAACCAACGTATTTTTATGCACTCTTGGCTTGTCACCACAATTCTGCAAAAATTCATGGCATTTTACATGATTCTCTTTCATTATAATTAACTTTAGATTTGGAGAATCAGGGATATCTTTAGATGAGGAAGGCCATATAAATATTTCAAATTGCTTCTTTCTAACATTCTCACTTAAAAGCTCTTTTTCTCTTTCCATTAAAACAGTATCGCTGATTCCCTCCATTTTTGTGAGTAATATTCTATTTAAATTTGGTTGGTTGGAAAAGAAATATCTTCCATCGCATTGCAAATAGAACAGATTTTCTTCAAGCTTTGATACTGCCTCAACTATAATGCTGCTATGTACATCTATTTCAACACAGGACATTTTTATTTCATTCATACTGCATCCTTTTTCCGGACCACCTGAAAAAGAATACATAAATATGGTTGTTGCTGTCTTAGTTCCAAATGAATATGGAAGGTAGGATGAACCAAGGCTTTTATCAACCTTCCTTGCTCCTGAGTCAGGAGAGGTTATATCTTGTGCTATTATACTGTCAAACTCTGCTCCAATGTGATTCACTAACTCTCTCCTTATTTCATCATCTTTTAGATTAAAATCGCACAATCTTATGAAAGGAATTTTTGCTTGTCTTAAAGAATACACCACCAAAGAAAGTAATCTCAATACCCCTCTTGTTCTCTGGAAGGAAGGAAAACTACCCCATCTTTTATACAGTGCATCTATAACTTCTGGCTGGAAAGGATAACTTTTTAGAAATCTTTCTCTATAATCTGCTTTTTCTGTGCCTTCAGGAAATATTTTTTCTTTCTCTGCATAATTTAAAAATTCTTCAACAATTTCCTTTGCCTTCTTTTCATTTATCTGGCTAAATAATCTTTTCCTAACAACATGATGAACTTCTTCATCCTGCACGGGCGAGTAAACTTTTTCCATTCTTCCTGTAATCTTTTTTAATTGCTGGAAAAGCTTCTCCGCATTCTCGTCATAATGCTCGAGAATGCTTGAGGGGAGGGTTATAATTAAAAGGGATTTTTCAGCTGTTTTTACTGCTCCTGTAAGTTCTTGCATGAAAGCCAAGACTTGGGCTGCTAATGTTGTATCCTCAACCTTAATTCCAGCGGCTTTAGTTGTATATGTCAAAATTTCATCCATTAATATTAAGCATGGTTGAGATGATGTTATAACTTCTCTTATCTTTTCTTTTCCAGGAGATGTTTTTCCTTTCATCTTTTCTACTTTTCCAGCTAGCTGTTTTTCCAACTCCTCCCAAACTATAACTTCTTTTGGATCTATGGCAGAGCCATCTATCACAGCAACATTTGCATTCCATTCCTTTGCTTTATGGTATAATGTAATTAAAGCATGTGTTTTCCCTCCTCCAAAGGGAGTTTGAAGTTGTATTATCGGATCTCCTCCCTCACCTTGCAATCTTTTTCCTGCTAATTCAATCAAATTTTGTAGTCCTTTAGTAAGATAAGTTTTCTTGAAAAATATATCAGCATCCTGATATTCTGCAGGAGCCCTTTTCTTATAAACTTCCCACAAGTCGGCAGCAAAAACATCCATTGTAAGGCGTCCTTGCAAAATATCTTCATGTGGAGTTGCAACAGCTGTAAATGCCTTCATCTTTTACACCTTATATGGTAAATAATTGAATGATATTTAATGTTGTCTTTCTTTTTCCAAGACATTGTTTAAGATTTTTTGAGTTTTTGATATTCCACCAATTAATCAACCTTGCATAAATTCCATAACATATGATGATAGCAATTGTAATTAGTAGAAAATGATAGCCATTTCCATTATTCCACCACCCCAAAATCATCCAACCTTGCTATTTTTCCTTCCTTCACCATTCTCTCCCTCATGCGTAAAAATCCTTCCAAAAGCTGTTTTTCTTTTCCCTGTGGTAGTATTTGGGCTAGAGCATTAGCTACTCTGAAAAATGTATCTTTCATCCATCCGCTTTCTTGCAACAACTCCTTTATTTCATCGCTCCTCCCTTCCTTCCACAAAAGCAAACATTTATGCAATATATCTATCAAATCATTTCCTTTTATTTCATCTATATTACGCTCATGAGCAGATAGAAGGCGAATGTATTCTTTTTCTTTTACCACGAAACCTTTATTCCATTCTTTTTCTAAATCTACTCCCGTACTCTGTGCTAATTTTCGGGCATCATCAAAATGAACCTTTGCCTCACCATAACTCCATCTCCATAACAGATAAAATTTAGTTAATGGAGCTATTTCTCCAGCTATTCCATCGTGCAAGATTTGCCTCAATACATGATCAGCAACAACATCTCTGACAAAGTCAAGCAATTTATCAGCTC
>CAZHBO010000137.1:0-3405 GCA_964530745.1 uncultured Thermoplasmatales archaeon
TGCTCGATGGATGCCACACCGCCATGTTCAATGTCTGTCTCACGTACCGGCCGTACACCTGGATGGCAAATGCCGGATTGCCACTTCTCTGTCGTTTTTTCCCGGGATTTAAAGATATTGCTTGGGCACTAACATCTGCACCGCACGGGGGGAGTGTGGCAACCTTGGGCTATACCTGCTTTACAGCAGGAGCTATAGGGCACGGCGGAGACTTCGACGGTGACGGAGTCGATGAGCCGAACTGTGTGGAGTATGGTTGTGGATATATGGATACCCGGTTTTTTTATGCGCATGGTGTTGAAGGAAAAAGCTACTTGGGTGAGTGCTGGAGCAGAGCCGAAGACATCTATATCGATACATTTAACTGTTTAAACAACGAGGCGCATCTCCGCACAGTGGAAAGCATCGTTATCCTTGGTGATCCATCCATTAAAATTGGTGGCTATCAGTAGTATGGTCCTCTGCTGTAAATGTGCAATTGTTGGAACTGCAACAGTGTTTATCCTAGTAAAAGGTATATAGCTGTGCTTTTGTTAGATTGTATTGGAGGTGAGACAGATATGAAACCTGCAAAATACGGGAAGGGCTTGTATTGTCATACTGCTGGTTTTAGCTTTTTATTACCCAATGTTATGGGGCTGACCATGTATCTCCTAATTTTTCAAATCGTGATTTGTCACACAATTTTTTAGGTGAAACGACCGTTAACAAACAATTTTAATATAAAAAATAGAATGAAATGGCATCATACTGTTGTTTACAGGCAAAAATGATTGGCGAAATTAGGCACTTTCAGAGCCACTGTCAATGGCGATAAATTTATAGTATGGTTTTCATATGGTATGTGAAAAAAATGGTAGAAGTAAAGCTGGAATATGTTATAGATAGGATAACAAGGAAGGATAATGGCGAGGTGGAGATAATTGCCTTTGGATATACATCTGAGGATGCTGTAAGGGCAATATCATCTCAGATGGAAATGATAATGGAATCAGTACCTCCTGAAATGAGGCAAATGCTGGAACAGCAGTCAAAGATGTTTGAAAAGCAGACAAAGCCCATGCTAAAATTTTGCATATCTGCAGAAGAATATGCTAAAGGAAACTGGAAGGTGGGGAACACCTTGGATATAATTATTCGAGAAAGAGAGGGCGAGTAACAACAATGGCAAAAATTAAAATGCTTTTTTCATTCTCCTTCCATGAAAAAATTCATTATCATTTGTATTTTTTTACTCCTAATTTTTCCTGTTATAAAGGGAGGAAACAGTGAAAATATTGTCAATCTCCCAGAAAAATTTAGCTGGAGAGACATTAATGGAATAGATTATACGACACCCGCAAAAAACCAAGAGCCATGCCCAAGTTGTGAGGCATATGCTTTGGTAGCAGTTTTGGAAACGATGGTACAATACAAAGTTGGATATCCATTCGGATGTGATCTTTCAGAGGCTCATTTATTTTTTTGCAGTGGGGGAACATGCAAATGGGGGGTAAACGTGACCCATGCCGCAGATTATTTAATAAAATATGGAGTACCCGATGAAGGATGTTTTCCAGACCCCCACAGAAAAACAGATATGCCTTGCAATTATACCCTCCCTGGGTGGGAGAATAGGACAGTGAAAATAAAGAAATGGGGATGGGTTGAGAATGATGAAGAAGAAATAAAGAAAGCATTGATTGAGCATGGTCCTCTGGTTATCTGCATTCATGTATGGAAGGATTTTATGTATTATCATGGAGGCGTATACAAGCATAAATGGGGAAAGCGAGTAGGAGGACATCTGGTTACCATCATGGGCTATGATGACAGCCAAGAATACTGGCTTTGCAAGAACAGCTGGGGAACAAATTGGGGAGAAAATGGATGGTTCAAAATGGCATATGATGCAGGAATGTTAATACCTGGTTGTTATGGTGGTACTGGCATTTTGTACTTGGATGGCATATACGGCAATTTAATGCCAGATGTTCCAAAGGTTTATATTGAAGAGCCCAGGAGATATCATACTTATTTATTTGGTCATGAGTTTCCCTCCCTCTTTGGAAGATCGTTTATCCAGGTGGGCATTCCACGCGTCATAGGATGGACAAATGTTAAGATAAATGCCACAAATACAAATAAAGTAGAATTTTATGTTGATGGTGAGTTAAAATATACAGACAGCGAGGCACCATTTTCATGGCGCATGGATGTGCCAACAGGATTTCACACAATAGAGGCATATGCATATAATGAAGAAGGAAAGGTATCTAAGGATATGATAGATGTTCTTGCCTTTGGATAAAGAATTCCAAAAGGTTTTTATCATTCCAAGCAATCTCTATTCCCCATGGACGAGAAAAGGCAGAAAATAATTGATAAAATTGAAGATTTAAACCAGAAGCGCGCATCATTACGTCGCAGCCTGCAATCTTTGGAGGAGAGGAAAAAGGATATATCTGAAAAAAAATATGAAAAACTTAAAGAGAAATATAATAAAAAGCTGGAAAAAGTGAAGAAAGAGATACACGAGCTTGAGATGCGGTTGAAATAAACAAAAACATTTTTATCCAATCCTTGTTACATTCTGGAATGAATTATCTCCTTATCTTTATGACAGCACTCGTAGCATTCACATGGGGAATGCTTTTTGCATTTTACTTAATCTTTGTAAGGACTGCTACACGTTTATCCCGCCTTTTGTCTCGCTTCACTGGAAAGGAAGTGAGTATTGAAGAAGTGTATCAGACGATAAAAAATATAATTGATAAGGCATATGAGGATTTGAGAAAGGAAAAAAATGAAAATACAGATGAAGTTTCCTAAGTTAGTACATGATGCCTACTATCAGTTCCAGAATATAAAAAACAATCTGGGGATATTGTATAAATTTTTGATATTCATTACTCCCTTTCTCACCATTGCCTATTACTTCATTTTTGTTTTGGATTATTTACCAGATGAACTGGCAGGAAAATATGGAGCATTGACTATTGCCTATTTCATCCCTCCTGCTGGAAAGGAGTCAATCATACCAGCTATGCTCAGTGACAATGCACTTGGGCCTCCTTTGCCTGCATGGGTTGTATGGAGCACCATAATCATAATGGATATGATTAGCGCTATAATAATTGCATACAACTGGTGGTTTCCTGAGTTAATTATCAAACATGTTCCATTGCTCGACAAAGGTTATGAATGGTTGCATAGAAGGGCTGAGAAATTTAAGAAAAAGAGGCTGCTGACGCTAAGCTTAATCATTTTCATGATAATCCCATTTCAAGGAAGCGGAGGAATAAGCACTCCTATTTTAGCAAGATTACTTGGAGTGAAAGCAAAGAAGACAGTAATGATTGTTTTTGCTGGCTCAACAATAACTACAACTTTGTTCATACTATCATGGCTAGGTTTTTTGAATTT
>CAZHBO010000138.1:0-3389 GCA_964530745.1 uncultured Thermoplasmatales archaeon
CAATGCAATTTTCATGATAAAAGATGGCATTACAAAATTAAAATTTTTTGATAGAAAAACAGCCATCTGTTTTAAAAATATTTAAATACTCTTTAAGCTATTTTATATTGTAGTGAGGTGAAATGCGGAGATTAGGAAAAAAAGCCATATCCTGTCTACTGAGTGCAATAATTCTTTTAACACCATTATCTTTAGATATGGAAAAGGGCGAAAAAGAAAAGTGCGTCCACCTAATCAAATCACCAGACCTGACTATGGTGCATATCACCAGACCATTGCGAAATGCTTTGTACCTATTTGATAGATTTATTGCCCCTTTCCACGGTAGTACTGTTATAATTGGAGGTATAACTGTCGACGTCATGGTTATGAACCCTGGAATTGTCATCATATACAAACTTGAGTTTTACATTGATGGAATACTTAAGCATACGGAAAATGTCAACTGGGGCTCCATCTTCTTCTACTGGAATTGGGATGAAAGAGTGTTTTTTAAACATACACTCGAGGTGCTTGGATATTCTATTTGGGGGGATACTGTAGATGATGAAATAGATGTATGGATATTCAATTCCTAATTTCTTTCTAAACTTTTTTATCCATCCTTTTGTTTATAATATGTGAAATGGAAAAAAATAGATGAGCTTCCTATCAGCAATGAAATAAAGGAAATAGTGAAAAAGCAAGGAATAGAAGAACTTTATCCTCCCCAAATGGAGGCATTGCCACATGCATTGGAAGGAAAAAATGTTGTTCTTTCTGTCCCAACGGCAAGTGGAAAGAGTTTGGTTGCCTATTTAACTATACTAAATGCTGCCCTTTCTGGAAAAAAAAGCATATATATCGTTCCTTTAAGAGCTTTAGCTAGAGAAAAATGGGAGGACCTGCAACCCTTTAAAAACTTAGGAATAAAAATTGGCATTTCAACAGGTGACTTAGATGATAAAGGTACTAAGCTTGCAAGAAATGATATCGTAATATGCACTTCTGAAAAGGCAGATAGTTTGTTGCGTCACAATGCAAGTTGGATGAATGATGTTGAAATTGTAGTTGCCGATGAAATTCATTTAATTAATGATTATTCAAGAGGTCCAACTTTGGAGATGGTTTTATCAAGGTTAAGGATGATGAATCCTGCTATCCAAATTATTGCCTTATCAGCAACCATACAAAATGCTTATGAAATTGCTCAATGGCTGGATGCTAAATTGGTTGAGTCTGAATGGAGACCTGTCCCGCTAAAAGAGGGGGTATTTCATAAAAGCAAAATTTACTTTTTAGATGATTCAATAAAAGAGATAAATGAAAATGGAAGTATAGAAAGCCTTGTTTTAGATACCTTACAAGAAAACGGGCAAGTGCTAATTTTTGTAAACACTCGCCAATCATCACAGAACTTAGCAGAAAAGTTAAAGAAGGAGGTCAATGAATTTCTTAAAAAGGAAGAAAAATTGCATCTTAAGGAAATTGCAGAGAAATTACTGGATGCAGGAGAAATAACTGTTATAGCCAAAAAACTGGCAAATTGCATTGAAAATGGTGTTGCTTTCCATCATGCTGGGCTTAGCAGCAAACAAAGGAGGATAGTAGAGGACTTTTTCAAAAAAGGGTTTATTAAATGCATTGTTGCAACGCCAACGCTTGCTGCAGGTGTAAATACACCAGCAAGGAGAGTGATTATCAGAGATGTATGGAGATACTCCCAAGTCAATGGATACATGGTGCCAATTCCAATCATGGAAATAAAGCAGGCGATGGGAAGGGCAGGACGTCCTGGCTATGATAGTGTTGGTGAAGCAATTTTAATAGCTAAAAATGAGAAGGAGAAGGAGCGACTTTTCTATGATTATCTGCAGGCTGATGTTGAGCCAATTTATTCCAAGCTCGGGAGCGAGCCAGCATTAAGAATGCACGTGCTTTCCCTAATATCAACAGATTTTGCTGTAACATGGGAAGAAATTATAGAATTCATCAAAAAAACATTTTATACTTATCAGTTGCAAGCAGTTCCGGAAGAAATAATTAAAGATATACTTAATTTCCTCGAAGAAAATGATTTTATTATTGCCAAAGGAGAAAGATGGGAGGCAACAAGATTTGGGCACAAAACATCCAGTTTATACCTTGACCCTCTCTCTGCTTTGAAAATGAGGAAAGCTTTGGAAACAGGAAAGGAAGGTACTCCTTTCTCATATTTGCATGCCATATCCTCCACACCTGACATGCGATGTTTATATATAACAAAAAAGGATGAATGGCTGGAAGAGGAAATAAGTAGAAAAAAATTTTTACTGGATGTACCTTTGGTCATCTCACCAGAATATGAATGGTTTATGGCGGAGGTAAAGACTGCTTGCCTGCTGGAAGATTGGATTAATGAAGTTAGTGAAGATGATATAATAAAAAAATATCAGGTTGGACCAGGAGATATTCATAATAAGGTGGAGACTGCTGAATGGCTTCTTCATGCAATGCAGGAATTGGCAAGGATATTCAATTTCGATGCTGTTCCCCCTTTAACAAAATTAATTATGCGTGTTAGATATGGATGCAAAGAAGAATTGCTGAACTTAGTTCAATTATATGGCATTGGCAGAGTGAGGGCGAGAGCCTTATATAAAAGAGGATTCAAAACCATTAATGATTTGCGAAGGGTAAGTATTGAAACCCTTGCAAGCATACCAACAATTGGAAAAAGTATTGCAAAAAGCATAAAGGAGCAGGTGGGATGATGGAGGTGTCTATTACAGGATGGAGAGGAATATTGAAGGAAAAAGAAAGAATTATAAAAAAATTGGATGAATTACGAAAAAAAAATATTGCGTGCCAATTGATGGACGCCGAAAAGGTCTATGGAAAAGAACATTTAATGGCAGCGATAAATCATGCCGTAAGAGCATTTTTATATAAAACAAATTCATGCAATTCCTTGGATATGGAAATCCTTCTTTATGCATCTGGAAAAAGGCAAATAAAGGATGCCATCGAGCATATAGGAATAAAGAGGAAAGGAAGCTTTGTTTTAATTTTAATTGGAGAAACTCCTTTGTCAAATTATAACGGAAAAATAGAAAAAGGAATGCAAAATTTTATGGCTGATTTTGGATTAAAAAGAGATGATTCAGTAATAGAAGGAAGCATCGAGAAGCTTAAAAAATTTGGCATATCTGAAAAAGAAATAAAAACAGTCGATGCATCCATGTATGGAGATTTAATCCTAGAAAAGGTAGCAATGGTCGATGTAATCAAATAAGCCCGGATGGGGTAGCTTGGATATCCTGGAGCCCTGCGGAGGCTCAGACTCGGGTTCAAATCCCGACCCGGGCATCTCTTTTTCAGTATTTCCGAAAGTTAGCTAAAAATCATTGTTAGCATAGCTTGTTTGGCTA
>CAZHBO010000139.1:0-3318 GCA_964530745.1 uncultured Thermoplasmatales archaeon
TCTTACATGCAATCTTCCCCAGACAAATGCTGTTATCGATCCCATTATGTTGCCAACAACGATTCCCATCCACACTCCCTGTAAACCAAAATCCATGCTCAAGCTGAAAATATATGCTAAAGGAGCGGTCAAAACAATGGTGCGGAGAAGAGTTACCATCAAAGAATTCGTCCCCTTTCCTATGCCTTGAAACATGGCTGAGGAAAACATTCCAAAGGCAACAAATGGATAAAACATTGTTATTGTTCTAAGAAATGTTGTTAAATCATTTGCTATTCTCTCTGCTCCTTGAGAGTAGGTAAACATCATTGTAATCCATGGAGCAAAGGCGTAGGTAAACAAGGCTACTCCCACCTCTATCAAAAATCCTATTTTTATTGCATACATGTATGCTGTATCAAGCTTTTTAATATCCATTGCTCCATAAGCAGCTCCTGTAATAGCTGTAACTGCTGTAGCCATTCCAAGGAGGGGCAAAGTTCCTATCATCACCATTCTCCATCCTGTGGTGAACACGGCTATACCATCCGTCCCTCCTGCCTTAACGACTATAACATTAAGAGCTAGTATTGACAAAGACATGGAAAGTTGAATAACTGAAGCAGGAATACCAACCTTCAGTATTTCTTTAACAATATCCCATTTAAATTTGAAGTTATGGAAATGAATGGAAACAAAAGTGTCCTTCTTAAAAAAAAGCCAGTTGAAAAGAAGGGCAGAGGTAATGACGATGGAAATCAAAGTTGCCCATGCTGCTCCTTCTACTCCCAAACCAAAAGTATAGATGAATATAGGGTCAAGGACAATGTTGAGGATAGAGCCAAGAAGAAGTGCATACATACTCCTTTTTGCATCTCCCTCCCCTCTCAATATTCCATTTGCTATGTTGGAGAAAAAAATGAAAACCGAGCCACCAAACAATATTCTTGCATACCCTGTTGCCATCTCTGTCACCTTTCCAGCGCCCATCTTGGCGAAAATGTTGCCAGAGAAAACAAAAAATGGTATTCCAACAGCTATGGCTACAACAACTCCAATGATAATGGAATGGATAGCAATGCTGTCAGCATCTTTCTTATCCCTGCTACCAATTTTCCTTGAAATCGCTGAACTTCCTCCAACGCTTATGCCAGTGGCTAACGCCATTAAAAGGAAAAAGAAGGGAAAGAAAAAGCCGACGGCAGCGAGTTCATCAGCCCCCAAGCCAGAAACCCATATTGCATCCGTAACATTATATATTATTTGAGCAGATAATCCAATAATCATCGGTAAAGCAAGTTTTATTATCCCTTTCTTGGGATCTCCAAGAAGTGTTTTAACTCCTTCTGTTTCTTCCATTCAATTCCTCTTTTGCCAATATTGCATTCTCAATTACTCTTTCCAGCGCATTCAATATGAATTTTCTTTCATCCCTGCTAAATCCTTTCAAAAGCTTCCCCCTCCATTCTTTAAGGACTTTTTTAATAATTGGAATAACTTTTTTTCCTTTTTCAGTGAGCGAGATGATATAATTTCTTTTATCCTTCTTATCTCTCCTTCTCTTCACATATCCTTTTGCAATCAATTTTTTTATTTCCCGGGAAGTTGTTGCTTTATTTATGTGCAATTCTTTAGTCAAATCCTTTTGATTTATACTTCCCTTGCGGGAGAGTTTCATTAAAATTGGTATTTCTCCAATACCTATGCTGTAGTCATCAAGCTTTTTTTCTATATATGATTGAGTATGCCAGTATATGGATGAAATAAGCTTCCCTACAGAAGCATGCATAAGGTTGTATATGCAACCATTTATAAAAGTTGCGTATGCAACTTAAAATAAAAGGGAAGGAGGACTATGTATTGAATATCCAGACTTTTTGTTCATCCATAGCACTGTTGCCAGCAAAGTCATATGCTATCACCTTTATAACATGCCTTCCCATTGCTGTTTCATTCCAGAGCCAGTAATAAGGGAAGCTATAATTAGTGTGCTTTAAACTATTATCTATGTAAAAATCAACTCTTGCTATTCCAATATTATCAGTAGCATTTGCTTCTATTGTTATATCTCCTATAACAATTGAAAAGCGAGGAAGAGGTGCTATCTTCCTATCATTAATATAAAACCCATTTTTTGGCTTAATTATCTCTATAGCCGGGGCAGTATTATCTTCAGTGTATATATATACGAAGGCAATATCTTGGGCAGTATTCCCTATACTATCTGTTACTGTTAAAGTAGCCGTATATGTTCCAGCACCATCATAAGCATGAACAGGATTTTGTACATTCCCAAAGGAGCCGTCACCAAAGCTCCATGACCATGTATATGGTGGCACGCCACCGTCTGCTGCCCCGTTAAATTGTATTACCTCTCCAATTAACCCTCCATATGGTCCATCCGCCTCTGCCACTAATTCTTTATATACTGTAACGTCTGCACTGTCGGTGGCAGTATTTCCATCACTATCTTTAACGGTGAGTGTGGCGACATAGTGACCAGCGTTATTGTATGCATGCTTCGGATTCTGTTCATTGCTTGTTGAGCCATCACCAAAGTTCCATGACCACGTATATGGTGGCACACCGCCGCTTGCTGAACCTTGGAAGTTTATGTCCTCTTTAACTTTTCCATGATATGGTCCATCTGCTTCTGCTGATAAAGGTTCAACTAGCCGTACATTGACCTCTCCTCTTCCCGTATTTCCTGCTTGATCCATTGCATTAATTTCTATCCTATTCAATCCTTTATGCAACGTAATTGGTATGCTAAATGGATAATATGTTGTGGGCGTTATCGACCAGCTATCTCCAGTAGATCCACCTTCCCATTCATGTGTATAGCTAATTTGAGCTACACCAACATTATCTGTAGCATGCCCAGTCACAGTAATACTTGCCTCAGTAAATGTTGCTCCATCCTCTGGAGATTCAATGACAACAACAGGTGGCTCAGTATCTGGTGTATACGTTACAATTACCTCATCCTCTCCATAATTTCCCGCAGCATCTGTTGCCTCTACCTTTATCCTATTCTGCCCTTCATGCAATGTTATTGGAATATCAAAAGGATAGGATGTTGTTGGCGGTATAGGCCAACTGCTTCCTGTGCCTCCACCTTCCCATTCATGTGTATAGCCAATGGAAGTTACACCAACATTATCTGTCGCTGTTCCCCTAACATGAATGTCCGCCCCTCCTGTAAAAACTTGTCCATTTGCTGGTTCGTCTATAGTTACTGTCGGAGGAACATTATCAGGAGGATTGTAAGTAACATTTACTGAATCCTCACCCATTGCTCCATATATGTTCTTAAACCTCACAATAATCAAGTTCCAT
>CAZHBO010000140.1:0-3231 GCA_964530745.1 uncultured Thermoplasmatales archaeon
CATTTTTTGACCCATTTATCTGCTGATATTGCATTGCCTTATGCAGATGCAGAAACCATGAATAAAAAAACTCTTGAATGGTTAAATCAAAACAAAAATCAGCAAATTTTTTGCTGGATGCATTACATGGATCCGCATTATCCATTTTTTCCACCTGAAGAATATGTAGATATCAATATAACAAAAAAAGATATTTTGAGAGTTAACAGATTGCAGAGAATAGCAGTGCATCATGGAAAATTGCCTTCCAAAGAAGACACTAAAATTTTGGTTGAGTTGTATGATGCCGAAATAAAATTTTTAGACAAATGTTTTGGTGAATTTTTGAAGGAATTAAAAAAAATGGATTTATTCAGCAACTCCATAATCTTATTTACTGCTGACCATGGAGAGTTATTTGGTGATTATGGAAAATTTGGTCATCCCCATGAATTTCTTTACCAAAAACAATTGCATGTTCCCCTCATAATAAAGTCTATTGAAAAGAAGAAAGAAGTTTTTAACTCACCTGTTTCGCTAATAGACATCCCCTTTGCCATTACAGAAATGTTAGGTCTAGATACCTCCATTTTTAACGGCATGTCTCTCCAGAAAAGGAAGTATGTGATTAGCGAAGGATTTAGGATTAGAGGAACATCAAATTACATCAATGAAAAAAACATGATTATCTCCTGCCAACGTGATAATTGGAAATTAATCATTGACGATATCCATAATAGAAGGGAGTTATATAACCTCGATGATGACCCTAATGAATCCATTAATGTGTATGGTAAAGAAAAAGAAGTTGTTGACGAACTAGCTAATGCAATTAAAATGCATAAAAGGAAGATTGGAGAGGCAGGTGTGCTAAGTCACAAAATACACATGCTTAAAAAAGGTGGGAAAATATAAAAAGCTTGGAAATATAGGGGAGCATGAAAGCAGTTGTTATCGGCTTGGGAAGGATTGGATTACCGCTGGCTTTGGTGGCAGCAGACGCTGGGATAGATGTAACGGGAATAGATATCAAAAAAGAATTAATAGGCGGCTTGTTGAACAAAAAGGTGCCATTTTATGAGCCTTACATGGAAGAGTTGCTAAAAAAGCATTGTCAAAAAAATTTTTATCCAAAATTGCAGGAAGATGCTGTAAATGATATTGAGGGGGCGGGATACATAATAATTACAATTGGCACAGAATTTGTGAAATATCCACAAAAGCCTTCTATCGACAGACTATTTTCAATAATAGATGACTTGCTCCAGATAGGTATAAGGGATAAAACAGTAATCATAAGAGTTACCTTGCCAATAGGTTATACAGATAAGATAAGAAAAAAAATAGAGGAAACAGGTTTGAAAGAGGGCAAAGATTTCTATCTTGCTTTTGTTCCAGAGCGCATCATGGAGGGGAAGGCTATAGAAGAAGAAAAAACTTTACCAAAAATAATTGGTTGTTACAGCGATGAGAGCTTTAAGAAAGTAAGCGAATTTTTCAAAAAAGTAGGCGGGGGAATAATTAGGGTAACTAACCCAAGAACCGCTGAGTTCATAAAATTAATAGATAATGCCTGGCGTAACACACGATTTGCCTTTGTAAATGAACTTGCTTTTCTGGCTGAGGAAAATGAAATAGATGTTTTAGAAGCAATTGAATGTGCTAACAAAGGATATGAAAGAAACCAGATTCCTATACCCGGACCAGTTAGTGGTTACTGTTTAGGAAAAGACCCTTACATACTGGAGGGAGCATTTGAAAAAGTTGTTAAAAAGAGGGGTTTTAACTCCCTTTGGTATTATGGAAGACAAGCAAATGACTGGTTTTATGATAAAATTGTTGAGGAAGTAGATGGTAAAAAAATTTTGATTGCAGGGCTAACATTTAAAGCAAATATTGATGATTTCCGATATAGCCATGGCATTGAAATCATTAAAAAACTGCTGGAGAAAGGATATGAAGTGTACGTTCATGACCCTTATATGGACAAAAATGATTATACCACTCTGCCTAAAAATTTGGAAAAAAAAGTTACAAAAATTTATTCTTTGGCAGATGGCATAAAAAAGGTTGATACCATCATATTTGCCACACCCCATGAAGAATATAAAAATTTTGAAGATTATTTTCCTTCTTCATTAAAAATTATAGATTTATGGAATATGTTTAGGAATAAAATTACTACTCCCAACTATAAAGCATTCGGAAAAGGAGAATGAAGATGGAAAAATATGTAATGGAGGAGGATTGGGATTTTTTAATAATACTGGATGCCTGCCGTTACGACTACTTTAATGATGTTTATAAAAATTATTTTGAGGAAGGGAAAATGGAAAAGGCAATAAGCCCTGCAATATGGACTCTTGAATGGGCTGAAAAAAATTTTAGGGATTATTATGGTAACATAATATACATCTCCACAGCCCCAAGTATAAATTCAAAAAAGAAGGTGTCCCAGCGTGGATGCTCTTTTGATGCTAAAAAACATTTTTGGAAAATTCTGGATGTTTGGGACTGGGGATGGGATGATGAAATGTGCACAGTCAGACCTGAGAAAGTAAACGAAGTTGTTATGAAAGAAATAAAAAAAGAGGTTAACAAGAAATTTATCATTCATTATATGCAGCCCCATGCTCCTTACCTTTCTCTAAAAAATTTATCTCAACCAAAGAAAAAGACTAATTCTGGAAAAAGAGTAAGTAAGATATATAATCTGCCCGGTCTCTATAAAGCAAAAAATTTTTTACTTGGTTATATCATGAAAAATTTTGGGACGGAGGCAGTATGGCATCTCAATAAAATATTTCATTTTAGAGAAGTCTTACCTGCTCACATGGAAATGGCTTGGAGAGTTGTGGGCAAGGAAGGGCTTAGGAAAGCATATAAAGAAAACTTAAATATTGTTCTGGATAACGTAAAAAAATTGGTAGACATACTTGAGGGTAAAATAGTGATCACCTCAGACCATGGAGAATTGCTCGGTGAGGAGGGCTTATACGGGCATGGTCCTCCATTGCCCAGGCATAAAAAATTGATTGAAATTCCATGGCTCACTATAGAAGGAAAGGGAAAAAAGGAGCAAGACAATGAAGAAGAGAAAATTAGGCAAAGAGTCCAAAGGCTTAAGAGAATTGGAAAAATATAGGTGAGTCAAAATAGATGATAATATGAATGCTCTCCTGAAATCAGAAAAGTTGGGGAAATACTATATAAGCAGGGAGAGGGCTTTTAGATTACCAGAGAGAAAAACTA
>CAZHBO010000141.1:0-3184 GCA_964530745.1 uncultured Thermoplasmatales archaeon
TACATTTTGCATAACCCACCCCCCTTCATTTCCACTGGAAAGTTTATATGGCATGGTGTTTTAATTCTCAATGATTACGTTGCTGGATGGATTTGTGGATGAACCTTCATGTCTTGGGGTTCCGCCTTATATTTCCCCATATGTAAGATATATTGCAGGAGCCATCAGAGATGCAGAAGAAGAATATGAATATATAACGATTGAAGATTGGAGGAAAGGAAAGCAAATAAAAGGAGATGTGCTTGTAATATCTACAGGAGCAATAGTTCCTGGGCGCTATCTTAGAGGGATGCCCATATCTTTTAAGGAATTTGTTCAAATATGTAAAAATTTTAGAGGTATTAAAATTCTTACAGGAAGTGCAGCCAAATACGGTATTGGACGGGGAGGCGGAAGGGAGCCTATAGAGGCAACCAAATATGTGGATTATGCACCAAAAAAAGATGGAGATGCTTTTGTATACGAGTTTCTCCATGGAGAAAAAAATGATAGAAGAAGAACAATACAGGAATGGAGAAAATGGAGTTTGTTAGGAGCAGAGGTGGTGAAACACCATCCGGATTTTCCTCAGCCACTCATAGCTGAAATAGAGAGTTATAGAGGATGTATAAGATGGTTTACCGGAGGGTGCTCCTTCTGCATAGAATCATCCTTTGGCAAACCAATTTTTAGACAAGAAAGAGATATAGTAGAAGAAGTAAAGGAATTGAAAAGGCAAGGAGCCACCAATTTTCGTCTCGGGGGGCAATCCTGTTTTTTCTCATATAAGGCGGTGGGAATAGGGAAAAAGGAGAGGCCCATGCCAAATGAAAGCGCAATTCATTACTTATTGAAAGAAATATCTGATCTGCAACCTTCTGTGTTTCATATAGACAACGCAAACCCTGCAGTAGTAGCAGAATGGCCTGAAAAGAGCAGAAGAGTTGCTGAAATGATAGCAGAATATTGCACCTCTGGCAATGTTGCTGCCTTTGGGATGGAAAGTGCTGATGAAAAGGTAATAAAAATGAATAATCTTAATGCTTTGCCTGAGGAAGTTATGGAAGCAATAAAAATAATAAATGAAGTGGGAAAAGAAAGGGGAGAAAATGGAATGCCAAAATTTCTACCCGGTTTAAATATACTTTATGGGCTTAGAGGAGAGAGTAAAAAAACGTATCAGAAAAATTTAAAATTTTTGAAGGAAGTAATGGAAAGAGGTTTTCTTTTAAGAAGAATAAATATAAGACAGGTTGTTAATATTAGGGGTGAAAAAACAAAGGTGGTAAAGTCTTTGTTTATAAAATTTAAAAGAGAGGTGAATGAAAAGATAAATCTTCCGATCCTGAAAAAGATGGTTCCTCGTGGCAGCATTTTAAAAAATGTTTATTTGGAAATAAATATAGGAAATCATACTTTTGGAAGACAGGTAGGAAGCTACCCCCTACTTGTGGGACTGCCTTATAAACACCAGGTAGGGAAATTTATAAATGTAAAAATCCTTTCACATTCATACAAGAGTGTCATAGGTATTGAATATCCTCTTAATATAAATAAGGCATCTATGGCTGCACTTGAAAGCATTCCAAAAATTGGTGAGAAAAGGGCGGCAAGAATAATAAGGAATAGACCCTATAAAAACTTAGAAGAAATAGAGAAATATATTTCGGATAAGGAAATTATGGAGGAATTAAAAAAATGGATTGTAGTTTGAGAAAATTTGGGATTAAGATTTCATCAGGTTTGCTAGATGGATTACCTCAACTTTAATATTTTCATCCTCTAAAATTTTTTTTATTCCTTCAATATGGCCCTCTCCAACTACTGCTAGTATTTTTCTATCATCTATTAGAAAATTCTTCAATTGACTAGCCATATATTCATTTCTCTCATCTATCAAAATTTTTTTAAATTCAGGAAAGTTTTTTCCCATAATATCCAAATACTCATTTGGAGACTTTTCAAATTTTTCAATCTCTCCTTCGACTTTCTTCTTTGAAAAAAATAAGGATAAAAAAGATAAAATGAATACCTGTATTTTCCTTCTAAATGACATACTGTTCCATAATTTTTGTATCACCATATTCGCATCCATATCCATAAAATATACTGCCGCCTCTATCTCCTCTGCCGCCTTTAGTGCTGCAAGCATTTCCTCCCCACTCTCTACCCCAAATTTTCTGGATATTCTTTTCTGCAGTTTCGCCAGAATATAATATAAAACGTTGCTATTGCTCTTCCTCCCCCCTTTACCTCCATTAATAAGTGCCATTGCTCTTCCATAATCAAGTTCTACAGCAACCACATCGGGTTTTTTTTCAACTATGATATTCCTTACTCTGGTTGCAATATCAAATACATGTCCTACACCAATTAAAATTACCTCAGCAACCATTCTGCCAATTCTTCTATTCCCTTTCCAGTGCGTGCATTCGTGAGAAATACTTTCTTAGGGGCTATTCTCTGGATATCTTTCATTATTTTATCAATATCCACATCCATATAGGGTATCAAATCTATTTTATTTATCACTATAAAGTCAGATACCTGGAAGATGAGTGGATGTTTCCTCACCATATCATCTCCTTCTGTAGTGGAAATGACCACTCCTCTCTTATGAGTGCCTAACTCAAAATCTGCAGGACATACCAAATTTCCTATATTTTCTATGAACAAGATTTCTATCCTATCAATGTTTAAATCTTCAATTGCATGCTCTACAAGATGAGCATCTAGATGGCATTCCTTTCCTGTATTTATGTTTACAACTTCCACACCATATTTTTTAATTCTTTTATAATCATCATTCCCTGTAACATCACCAACAACCACCCCTATTTTTTTATCTTTTAATACCTCTATCAATCTTTCTATAATAAGAGTTTTTCCAGAACCTATAGAACCCATAAAATCTATGGCTTTTATTCCTCTTTCGTCAAAAAGCTTTCTAATATTCTCTGCTATTTTCCTATTTACCTGATATATATCCTTTCCCATCTCTAGATCTATTTTATGCATACTCCAAAAACCCTTTTCTATTAAAAACTTTCTCCAATGAGAAATTGAAGAATATTTTCAAAGGAGTAAACCAAATTGGTTCATACATCCTTTCTATAAAAAATGTTGCCGGCACTTGGTTACTTTGGAGAGAAAAAATTTTAATTACATTGCAACATATTTCCTCAAATTTCATGTGACATTCTCC
>CAZHBO010000142.1:0-3105 GCA_964530745.1 uncultured Thermoplasmatales archaeon
TCTAAATTTATCGTAAATTATAACAGGAGGAAAGGCATTTCCTTTTTAATGCAGGAGAGGATTGGGATAATATATGGTGATACAACCTCAACAGCCTTTACATTTGCATCTCATAAAGAAATAAAAAGAATGGAATATATTACTGTCCCCCATGAAGAAGGGAATGTTCTTGCTCAGGTAAGAGAGGTAAAAAAAATATCAAAACTTTCCATTGAAAATGTTCTTATAGAAGAAATTAAGGAAGAGAAAGAAAAAATTTCTGCAACTGCAGATGTCATTGGTTATTTAAGTGGAAGAGGTTTGCGCATCCCAAGAACTCCTTTTAAGCCAGGAGAAAGTGTATATAAAGCGGATGAGCATTTGATCAGAAAAGTTTTAGGGCTTAGAGAGGAAGGAGCATATATTGGTCTTCTCAGAGATACGGACATAAAAGTTTATTTGGATGTGGATACCCTTATTCAAAAACATATGTGCATTCTTGCGAAGAGCGGAAGTGGGAAAAGCTATGTTATGGGCGTTATTAGCGAGGAATTGTTAAAAAAGAAGGTTCCAATTGTTATAATTGATCCTCATGGGGAATATGCCTCCCTCATCCATCCTAACCTAGAAAAAAATGAATTGGATTTAATGAAAAGGTTTGGTGTGAAGCCAAAGGGATATGGAAATGCAGTGGTGCAGTATTCTCCAGATTGCAACGCAAATCCAGATGCTTTACCATTACATTTGGATGAAATAAACCTTGATTTAAAGGATTTGTTGGATATAATTCCTTCAAAATTGACAGGAGTGCAGAAAGGAATTTTATACCAGGCAATAAAGGAGACAAAGGAAGGAAAAAGAGTGTATTTACTGGATGATATTATTCAACAAATCAAAAAGGCAAAAAGCAGTGCAAAATGGAATCTTATTCCTTTGCTGGAGGAATTAAAAGACATGAACCTTTTTTCCCCAGATGCAACACCAATAGAATCTTTGGTCAAAGAAGGAAAATGCTCTTTGATAAATTTGAGGGGCGTATCGCCACACATACAGGAAGTAGTTGTCTCCCATTTATTAACAAAAATTTTTGAGGCAAGGAAGGAAAATGCGATTCCTCCATTGCTGGTCGTTGTTGAGGAAGCACATCGTTACTGTCCAGAGAGAGGGCAGGGAACTGCTGTATCTGCAGAAATTTTGAGAACTTTGGCATCTGAAGGGAGGAAATTTGGAGTTGGCTTAGCTATTGTAAGCCAAAGACCTGCTCGTGTCGAAAAAAATGTGATATCTCAGTGCAATACTCAGATTATTTTAAAAACAACAAACCCTCATGATGTAAAGGCAATTGTTTCTTCTGTAGAAGGACTAACAACAGGAGCAGTTGATGAGATTCAACGCCTTCCCATTGGAATGGCTATCGTGAGTGGTTTGCCAATACATGCACCTATTTTTGTTGAAATAAGAGTCAGGGAGACAAGGCATGGCGGGAGAGGAGAAGCAATTGTTGATAAAAAACCAAAATTTTTTCACTTGAGATAATTATTTAATAGGCATCATACTACATGAATATGCATATCCTTGTCCATATATGCTGTGCTCCCTGCTTTGCATACCCCCACAAAAAACTATTGGAAGAGGGGCATGAAGTGACAGGTTTCTGGTATAATCCAAATGTTCATCCATTCATGGAATACAAGGCAAGGGAGGATGCGGTTAAAAAATATTCATCTCTGGAAAATGTTGAGGTAATCTATGGAGAATATGATTTATTTGAATACCTAAAGGAATCAATAAAGGCAATGGAAAATGGAGAAAGATGCAAAAAATGCTATGAGTATCGCCTTAAAAGAACAGCAGAATACGCAAAAAAAGAAGGATATGATGCCTTTACGACTACTCTCCTAGTTTCCCATCATCAAAAGCATAATGAGATAAAGCAAATCGGGGAGACAATTTCTGAAAAGCATAAAATACCTTTTTATTATGAAGATTTTCGCCAGGGATGGGACCAGGGAAAGGCAATTGCCTCTCAATACAGCCTCTACCGTCAGAAATATTGTGGATGCATATTCAGCGAATGGGAGAGATATCGCTCCCTTTAGAAAGAAACATTATTAAACACTCATTTTATTTCCTTTAAAGGTAAAATATGCTTGCATCGGTGAATAAAAGTAAATTTATCTTTTGTATTTTGGTTATGGCAGTGCTTATAGCAGGTTGTATTAAACAAAAAACAAGGGAAGAAGCCATACCAAGTGATGCTATAAAAATTACGCCGGAATCAGATGTATTCCCACCTGTTCTTCATTCTGATGAATGGGAGGCGCCTGTTCCAATGGATGGACCAATAAATACAGCTGGCTTAGAGGATTCCCCATTTATTACTCCAGATGGCAATACATTCTTCTTTTTTTTCACACCTGATGCAAATGAGCCACCCCAAAAGCAACTTATAGATGGGGCTACAGGCATATGGTGGTCACATAGAATCAATGGAGAATGGAGCGAGCCTGAGAGAATTATCCTTACCAATTCCATCTCTTTGGACGGTGCACCCTTTGTGCAGGACGATACAATGTGGTTTGGTTCCATAAGATTTGGGAATTATGGAGAGGTAGATATTTATACTGCAAAATATAGAAACGGCAAATGGACAGACTGGGAGAATGCTGGACAGCAGCTCAATGAAGAATATGATGTTGGTGAACTTCATATTACATCAGATGGGCAAACCATATATTGTGGTCGCTTTGCCAATCTGGATGGATTTGTTGGAAAAGATATATGGATGCTGGAAAGAATTGATGGAGAATGGAGCGAGCCTGTGAAACTTCCTTATCCTGTAAATACGGATGAATATGATGAAGACCAGCCATTTATCACATCTGATGGAAATGAGTTGTGGTTTACTGGACAAAGCAGGCTCGGCTATCCTGGTCCAGCCATATTTCGCTCCATTAAAGTCAATGGCAGCTGGGCTGAGCCCAAAGAGATTTTATCCAATTTTGCTGGTGAGCCAACTTTAGACAATGAAGGAAACATCTATTTTGTTCATCATTTCTTTACTACAGACATGAAAATGATAGAAGCAGATATATATGTTGCATATCGAAGATAGAAAATAAAAAC
>CAZHBO010000143.1:0-3089 GCA_964530745.1 uncultured Thermoplasmatales archaeon
ATAATAATATTTTTATTCATTTTCCATATACCATTATGAAACTCCCAACGCTAGATGATGTTGATGTTGATGGAAAAGTAATTTTGACCAGAGTGGATATTAACTCCCCTCTGGATCCAGAAAGCTTGGAAATTTTAGACACATCCCGCATTAAAAGAATAATTCCCACACTTGATGAGCTAGAAGATGGAAAGGTTGTATTATTGGCGCATCAAGGAAGACCTGGAAGCTGGGATTTTACTAGCTTGGAAAAGCATGCAAGAGCAATTTCAGATGAGTTGGGAAGGGAAGTAGAATTCATTGATGACATCTATGGCGAAAAGGCAAAAAGAGCGATAAAGAATTTAGAAAAAGGAGAAATAATACTTTTAGACAATGTAAGAAAATTTGAGGGGGAAAGGGAAAAGAAAAGTCCAGAAGAGCATGCTTTATCTCCATTGGTAAAAAATCTTGCTCCTCTTGCAGATATTTTTGTCAATGATGCATTTGCTGCAGCTCACCGCTCCCATTGCTCGCTGGTTGGCTTTATTCCTGTTCTTCCTTCATACGCAGGCAGGCTTTTGGAGATGGAAGTGAAGACGCTTACAAAAATCATGGAAATGCCAGAAAGGCCTTGCGTTTTTATTTTTGGAGGAGCTAAATATTCAAATGCTATAAAAGTAATAAAAAATTTGCTGGAAAGAAAAATCGCAGACAAAATTTTGCTGGGAGGCGTGCCCGCAAATGCATTTCTTAAAGTTAAGGGGGCTAATATTTCAATGGATGTGGGGGATGATGAAATGGTTGAGATAAATAAAATTTTGGAGGAATTTGGAGACAAAATTTTGCTTCCAGTAGATTTTGTTATTGATGGCAATGGAATAAAAAAATCATCATCTCTGACGGCTAATGATGAAATTGGAGATATAGGTAATGAAACAGTCTCAATTTTTGCAAAAGAAATAGAAAAAGCATCCACTATTTTCATGTCTGGTCCAATGGGTATTTTTGAGAAAAAAGATTTTGAAAGAGGAACAAAAGATTTGCTGAAGAGCATTGCTGAATCAGATGCATTTTCTGTAATTGGGGGAGGGCATACTGTTGCTGCAGCAAATAAATTTGGAGTAGCGGATAAAATATCTTATATCTCAACAGGAGGAGGCTCGTTGGAGAGATTTTTGATGGGAAAGACATTGCCAGTCATAGAGGCATTGGCAGGAAAAATTAAATAAGCATCAGAGATTACCATCCGATAGCATGAGCAATATCGTGCATGTTGTTGGAACTGGAACGATAGGTGAGCCATTAATAGGTCTTTTGTGCGACCTAAGGAATTCCCTTGGTATAGATGAGGTAACATTCTATAAACACAGTCCGGTCCTTACTGATAAACCAAAAGTAAAAGGGCTATTGCGAAGGGGAGGAGTTTTGGCTGTGAGGAAGGAAAAATTGAATGAATTTCGGGAACTTGGACTGGAGCCCACCTATACTGCGGAGGAGGCAATAGAGAGAGCTACGGTTGTTGTAGATTGCTCTCCGAAGAAAATAGGATTACAAAATAAAGAACAATTTTATAAAAAATATGAGGATAAAGTAAAGGGTTTCCTTGCACAAGGCTCAGAATTTGGATTTGGAAAAATGTATGCGGCTGGCATAAATGATGAAGCCCTCAATCAGGATAAGTACATCCACATTGTAAGTTGTAACACTCATAATATTGCAGTTGTGATTAAAAATGTCGCCTTGGATGTTTCATCTGATAATTTTGTAAGCGGGAGATTTGTTTGCATAAGGAGGGCAAATGATATTTCCCAGGATTCTAAATTTATTCCATCCCCTGAGGTGGGAGAACATAAAGATGAGAGAGGGACTCATCATGCAAGGGATGTATGGCATCTTTATAATACACTTGGTTTAGATTTAGATGTATTTTCTTCTGCCATGAAGGTAAATACACAGTATATGCATTCAATATGGTTTAACATAAAAGTGAAGGATGAGACGAGTAGAGAGGATGTTATTGAAAGATTTGTGAAAAATCCAAGAGTCGCCATTACTTACAAAAAACTCGCCAATCTGGTTTTCTCTTTTGGAAGAGATCATGGGCATTATGGCAGGATACTGAACCAGACAGTGGTTGTTGTTCCAACGATACATGTGCACAATAAAAGAGAGGTGATTGGATTTTGCTTTACACCACAAGATGGAAATTCTCTGCTGAGCAGCATTACGGCAATTGAGCACCTTTTATATCCTGAAGAATATAAGGATAAAATTAAAGTGCTATCTCCTTTCTTGTTTAATGAGGTCTAGCCAAAAATAAATCCCATCCCTTCGCTGGCGCTTTCCTCCTCCTCTTTTATCTTCTTTTCTATTGGTTGTGCATCTTCCTTGCTTAGTCTTTTTCCGAGAGATTGTTCTTTGACAATTTCCTCGGCTCTTTCAATTGCTTCATCGCTTCCATCAATTTTTATGTAGATGTTCTCCCCTTTCATGCCAAGAGACTTTGCATCCCTTATAGTTATGCTTTGCCTGCTTATCAGGTCATCTCCTTTTAAAGCATCCATCTCATTTTCTTTTTCTTTTTTTATCTCGAATATTGCGCTTGCCATCCCTGAATGAATATGTGCATCATTTAAGAGGGTTGTGGTTTTAAATAGCATGAGGATACACATTCATGGAGATCGAAATAAGGGCTGTTGTTAAGAAAACGGAAAGCATTGATAAGGTGAGGAAAGCAATAGCCAATTTATTTCCCAGTGCCATTCTTGAGGAAAAGGAAGGTTTAATTCTTGGGAAGGCAGTAAAGATGGAATCATTTAAAAAAATGCTTGAAATGCAGAGAATAAGGGATACAGCTAGAGCATTTTTTAAAAAAAGAGCAAAGAATAGCGAGCTATCATTTATGCTAAATAAAGAGGCAGCATATGTTGGAAAAATAAATTTTTTAACGGTAAAACATCCAATGGGAGGGATAGAAGTTGTTGTTAAGGCAGATGATATTGCTAGTATAATTAATTGGCTTACAGAAAAAAATTCACAGAAATAAAAAAGGGAAAAAGGGTTTATGGCATTACTGGCTCAGGCTCTGTCCACTCTGGACTGTAGCA
>CAZHBO010000144.1:0-3072 GCA_964530745.1 uncultured Thermoplasmatales archaeon
AAAAATAAAAGAGTTATAGTTGAGCATACATCTGCAAATCCAAATGGACCTTTGCATGTTGGCAGGGCAAGGAATCCTATTATTGGCGATACTTTAGCAAGAATTTTGAAATTTGCAGGCTATGATGTTGAGACACAATTTTATGTTGATGATATGGGAAAGCAGGTGGCAACTCTTTTCTGGGGAGTGAAAAACCTTGATGTGGAAACAAAAGGAATGAAAGATGACCATAGATTGGTTCCATTTTATCAAGAAGCATCCCGTTTGTTAGAAAAAGATGAAAAAGTAAAGGAGGAGATAGAGGAAATTATCAGAAAATGTGAGGCAGGAGATGAAAAAATTTTGGAAGAAATAAAGGAAGTTTATGAGAAAGTACTCCACGGCATGATAGAGAGTTTGGAAAAATTAAACATTTCAATTGACTCATTCATTGAGGAATCAAGGTTTGTACTTGACGGAAGCGTTAAGAAAGTTATAGAAAAACTTAAGAAAACAGAATTTGCATGCATGGAAAACAATGCCATTTATCTGGATGTTGAGAAATTTGGAATCCATGGAAGGAACAAAAAATTTTTTTTGACAAGGAAAGATGGCACTTCCCTATATGCAACAAGGGACATTGCATACCATATATGGAAAGGGAAGCAAGCAGATGTTTTGGTCAACATACTTGGAGAAGACCATAAACTGGAAGCAAAGTTGGTTGAAATAGCACTTAATTTGCTGGGTGAAAAAACTCCCGTAGTTGTTTTTTACTCATTCGTTTCTCTTCCAGAAGGAAAAATGTCTACAAGGAAAGGAAGGGTTGTTTATTTAGATGATTTGATTGAAGAGGCAATAGGAAGAGCTTATCAGGAAGTCAAAAAAAGGAGAGATTTAGATGAAGAAAAAGTACGCTTTATTTCACAAAAGGTTGGCACAGGTGCCATTCGCTATAACATCATAAAGGTCAAGCCTGAAAAAGCAATAGTATTTACATGGGAGGATGCTTTGAATTTTGAGGGGCAGTCCGCTCCCTTTATCCAGTATGCTCATGCAAGATGCTGCTCCATTCTAAAAAAAGCGGAAGTCAAGATGCAATCATTTTCCTATGAGCATGTGCAGGAAAAAGCATTGATAAAAACCCTTGCAATGTTTCCAGAGATTGTAAAAGAATGTGCCGAAACTTTTAATCCTTCATTGCTGGCAGAATATGCATATTCTCTTGCATCCTCCTTTAATGCTTTTTATAGAGACTGCCGCGTTTTAGGAAGCAAAAAAGAAAAGGAGAGGCTTGCCCTTGTTTATGCAACAAAGTGCACCATTAAAAATGCCCTAAATCTTTTGGGAATAGAAGCATTGGAGGAGATGTGATTAAAAAATTTTGATGATAAATACCCTCATTTTTTCCTCTGCTTCATTTCCAACTTTGTCAAATGCAGTTATTTCAATTTCATGAAGACCTAAAGCTCTTCCTTCCCATTCCCACTTGTATGGCGCCTCCCTATCCTCATATTTTGTTGTCCCATCTATGCTGAATTTTACGCTGTCTATTCCCGTCAATTCATCATATGCCTCTACTTTAACATCCATTTTGCCAATGATTATTGTTTTTCCCTCCCATTGCATGATTTGCCTGTTGAATAAATAAATTCCACCTTCCATAGGTTTTGAGAAAGTTATTTCTGGTGGAGAAAAATCGAAAATGCATGTTGCATCTGCCACACTGGGCTTTTCTTCTGTATAATTTTTATCTATCAGCATTGTATAAAATTCATAGATTCCTTCCTCGCCTGCTAAAAAATTCCATTCCCATGGTTGGCTGTTAAGAACTCCATATGCTTCCCATCTCCCTCCTATCCCCTTCACCTTTCTATAAAACAACTCGAGTTTGGAATTATTTGATAAGGGATATGCAATTGCTTTTACTTTTATTGAGCCCTCATTTGTTTCTTCTTCCTCTACATATGCATGAGATGTTCCTTTGAATGAATTAATTTTCATGCTTGGGTCTCCTAAAAGGGAATATTCCAATATGGTGAGCAAATCATATTCTCCCATGAAATGGTGGGAACGATAATCCATTATTGCTTGAGCAAACATGTCTCCCGGAGTGGTGCATCCATCATAGTAGGAGCGGAGAAAGGCAATGTCCATATATCCACTCAAACCAGACTTTATTGCTGTATTGAGATAAACATATGCAACTCTAACACTCCCAGCATAGGCAATGCATCCCCCATTTTGCTTGAGCAAAAATTCCTCGCCCAAGCAATCTGTAGTATCAAACTCATTTGTTGAGCATGCCATTGCAAAAACGATGGGCAACATATCATTATGCAGCATTGATAGGTCATCAATTTCCCAGTTGCTTAAATTCCATCCCATGCCGTAAGGGGAGCCGTGGGAAGCAAAATTTACAAAAAGTATGCCCTTGTTTATCTCATCGGCAATGTTTGCATCAGTTGGCAAACCATCCTTTTCATAATCATTTTTTTCATAAAGGCGCACGACAGCCATGCCTGGTAATTTTTTTCTTACCTCTTCCTTCAAATAATCTCCCTCTGACAGATCAGTATCCCAAAAAAGCTCGGTTCCAACGAAAAGAGCTTTCTCTGACAGAACATTATAATCCAAAATTTTCTGCACCAAAATTTGTGTCTCAGCAACATTGCTTGCGGGAAGCCGTCCGATAGCAACGTCAGAATACCCATCAATTTTATCCTCTCTCCTTTCCCCAAATATGTTATCCCCATCCTTGTCCCAAGAACAAAATGAGCCATTGGAGGAGAAAACATCTGCATAATATAAATCGGATGGAAAATCTCCAACAGCATCGCTAGCTACATATCTCACAGGAAAAGAATCAGCATCCCCAATAAGCATAACATATTTTATTCCCCACTGCTCAATGGCATCCTTAATGAAGTATTTGATACGCTCAGGATTGTCTCTTCCTTGGCTGGCAAAATAGGCTCCATTATAAACCTCATTCAATGTTACCAATTTAGTTTCAATACCTTGCTCATCCTTATACTCGACGAGCCTCTTCAATGCATTGGCAAATTCAGAAGGAGAAATGATGAGCAAATC
>CAZHBO010000145.1:0-3071 GCA_964530745.1 uncultured Thermoplasmatales archaeon
CCATCTATAACTGGCTTTGAGCCATTTATCAATGTTATTTCTTTGTCAATCACAACATTTTCCTTATATGTTCCATCATGAATAATTATTGTATCTCCGTTGCTTGCAGCGTTGATGGCAGCCTGAATACTATAATACCATCTATCCTGATTTAAATTATGAACTCTTGTCACCAGGGGATGCATATCTCCTCCATTTTGAATATTCCCATTGCAATTATATGGCAAATTTGTGTCTCCAAGTCCATCGCCATCTGTATCTGTGCCATAGTAATCGCTCCAGTAATTTCCACCGAGCCATGCACCACCAACTATGTTCTCACCAGCTGTCTTTGCAATATTCCATTGATTGTTGCTCTCATCATAAGCATTATTTGTGTTGTGAAGATAATTATTGTAAATTTTATTAGAGCCAGATGTCGTTCCATCTATATGGATACCATACTCGCCATTATTTTCAATATAATTGTTAACAACTGTGTTATGCCGGGAATAGGTATCCATATGAATTCCCTTATTTGTACTATCTGAAATAGTGTTTCCTTTTATCGTGTTATACTGTGCCTTATACATCCATATGCCTTCGTCATTATGCAGTATGATATTATTCATCACTGTGTTATGATCTGCCATGTAGTCAGAAGATGTGCCTCCTCCAATTTTGCCATATATTCCGATTCCCCATCCATTGTTGTATAAAATATTGTCGGAAATGTTGCAATAATCTGTATTATCCTTCAACAATACACCCCTGCTTCCACCCGTAATATTTAATCCAAATATATTGACATGGTCTGCATTTACGTAAAACACAGAATCATCACTATCTGCTGCCGTCACTATGCAACTTGCAGAGCCATTTCCAATGATTGTTACTGTTTTTGTTACATCAACATTTTCATTATATGTTCCATTCCAGACATGAACAATGCCTCCAGCTGAAACATTATCAACACCTTTTTGTATGGTGTCGAAGTGATCGTATCCCCATCCCGGTGTTGATGAATCAAAATCATCATCTACCCATACTTCGCTTGGCGTTACAATTGCATTTGCATTCATTGCTAAAATTACAATAGCTATTCCTATCCCAATTAACCCAACTACAAAAATTTTTTTTGTTGTTTTTTCCATGTTATACCTCTTTAGCAATCAAAAAGGAAAATACAATTTTTATATAAATTTTTTCAAAAATCGCTCAGTTAAATCCTTATATCTTTTAACAATTTACTTTGCATGCTAAAAATAGGTGTTCTTGCTTCTGGAAGGGGAACAAATTTACAGGCAATTATAGAGGCATGCAAGGAAGGAAAAATAAATGGAGAAATATCTGCTGTTGTAAGCGATAATGAAAATGCATTTGCTTTGGAGAGGGCAAGGAAGAATGGCATAAATGCATACTTTTCGGAAGCAAAGGACAAAAAAAAGCATGAGGAGGAAATAGATAAAATCATGCAAGAAAATGATGTGGAGCTGATAGTTGGAGCTGGTTACATGCGAATCCTTTCTTCATGGTTCATTAATAAATGGTATGGAAAAATTATCAACATACATCCTGCTCTGCTACCTTCTTTTAAAGGAATGGATGGTCAAGGGGATGCTTTAACATATGGAGTAAAAATATCTGGATGTACAACCCATTTCATGGACGAGAAGCCAGATCACGGTCCAATTATTCTGCAAGCAGCAGTTAAAGTTTTACAGGACGATGATAGGGAGAGTTTAGCAAAAAGAATTCTCAAAGTCGAGCATCAAATTTTGCCGAGAAGCATTGATTTGTTCGAGCAAAAAAGGCTTGTGATAGAAGGAAGGAGGGTAAGAATATTGCCTGGTGACTCATGGATGAATGAAGCTTTTCCAGATGTTTTATATTCAGAGGGATTTTAGTTTGGTTGCTATGCACTCTATTGAATGGCTCTCCTCCCTCCAAAAAAGAGGGATAAAACTTGGCTTGGAAAGGATGGAATATCTCTTGTCATTCATACTACCTCTAAAATACAAAATTATTCATGTTGGCGGAACAAATGGAAAGGGCTCAGTATGCCAGTATTTGGGAAACATACTGAGGCAGGAAGGATATGATGTTGGAATATATACATCTCCCCATCTTGAGAGGATAAATGAGAGGATAGTTATTAATGGAAAGGAAATAAGTGATGAGGAGTTAAAAAAACATGCTGAATTTTTTATGGATAAAGATGTCGGCATAACATTTTTCGAATGTCTCACTGCCATCGCCTTAAAACATTTCAATGGAAAGGTAGACTTTGCTATCATGGAGGTTGGGCTTGGAGGAAGATATGATGCAACAAATGTTGTTTCTCCCATGCTGACTATAATAACAAATGTTTCTAAAGAACATGAAAGCTTTTTGGGTGATGATATAAAAAGCATAGCCAGCGAGAAAGCAGGAATAATAAAAAATGCACCAGTTATTACCGCTGCTAAAGGAAAGGCATTGGGAGTTATACAAAAAAAAGCAAAGGAAAGGAATGTTCCAATCATCATTGTTGGAAGAGATGTTAAATGGAAGCATAAATCGAAAAATAGTTTTGTTATAAAAGGAAAGGAAACATATGAAATTGATTCTCCTCTCCAGGGCATATTTCAGGGAGAAAATATCGCCATTTCCATTGCAAGTGCCGAATTGCTTGGATTGAGCAAGGAGGCAATTATTAAAGGAATTAAAAAAACAAAATGGCATGGAAGAATGGAAAAAATAGGACAGTTTATCTTAGATGGTGCTCACAATCCAGAAGCAATTAAAATGCTAAGAAAATCATTGAAAGATTTTTCTTACAAAAACATTTACATCATATTTGGTGTCATGAAGGATAAAAATATAGAAGGAATGATAGATGAACTGCCTCCATGCAAGAAAATTTTCACGACAATGGTAAAAAATGAAAGGGCGTGCAATTCAAAAAAACTTGCAAGCATGGCAAAAGCAATTCCAACGGAAAATGTTGAGGAAGCAATAAAAAAAGCGATGAAAGAAGCGGGCAAGGATGACATCATTTGCATAACAGGCTCTTTATATGTTGTGGGAGAGGCAAGGAAAATTGTAAAAAA
>CAZHBO010000146.1:0-3029 GCA_964530745.1 uncultured Thermoplasmatales archaeon
ATCCTGCCAATGTATATTTTTCAAAAAATGTTACCGATGTTACTTGACAATACAAAATACAATGCTATAAATATGTGTGTTGTTTTTAGCTTAGATTTACGTAACCCCAAGAAAGAATGAATATTCATTGGCAACTTTTGTTTATCAATTTCTTTTCATTTAAAAATTTCTCCCATTTTTACAGATACGAAACTCCCTTTCTTTGGCATATTTTTACATTCGGAACTACTACATAACATACCCAAAAATGATAATGGACAAAATGGATAAGGTTTGGAGTTATCAGAATGAAGGGAGAATGCTTTTATTTGTGTACTATAAGGAGAAAGGTATATTGAAAGAAAGATGGAATAATCGCATCAACATTGGAAAATGCCCCATTAATTTTTCAAGAAATGTATGGAAAGGGTTGTCGCTTATTGTCGTCTTTGGCGTGCTGAGAGTCACTCTGAGAACTACAAAATCATCGGGATTTTGTTTATTGACTATCTTTATTTCTCCCTGCTTGATTGCATTCACTTCATTGGGTGCTGTGACGGTTACATTCACCATGGTTACCCAGTCCTCAGGAGTCAAATCCTCACCATGGGAAGGTTCAAAACTCCAAGTTCCCCAATCGGGATAATCTACTATTTCCCAGTCAAGTTTCGAGTAAGGCAAACCAGCATTACGCAGTTTGATATAGCCTGTTTTTATCGATCCTGGCTTCACTTTTTCCCAATTTAGCGAATATTCTGTCACTTCAAGATCTGAACCATATTCAGAGGCATCATAAATTCTTATTTTTTCTACACGAATATATCTTTCGAGAGAGACATTAAAGGCATCAATGTAACATGTGCCAGAACCTCCAGTTGCCTCTATATATGCCTCAAATAATAGAATAATTGTATAAGTACTTCCATTTCGGTAACTATCTAAATCTATAGAAAGTGGATTCTCAGTATAGTTGAAGGCATATTCAGTGGAATTTTTTTCCTGCCACCACTCTTTCAATATTCTTCCATCTCCACCGTAAAAACAAAAGGCTCGAATTCGGGTTTTACTGGCAAGTTTAAGATCGTCAAACATCTTGATTTTTCCAGAGAAATAAAACTCTACCCTTGGCTTATCATAGGTATGGGTTGCCACCGTCGTTCCTCCAATAGCAGCATATGCATATGCTTTACCCCATTCAGAAACATTCATAGCACTTACATTCAGCATACACAGCCCTGTATCATCAGCATAGGAAACGTTGTTCCACTTGTGCTTTTCAGAAGAATTAATCTCCCAACCCCATCCATAATCCACATAACCAAAAGGGGGTGTAAAAATTACTTCATAATCCAAACTATTTTGAGAAAAATGTTTCTTGGATGGATTATTGACACATCCCATGGTATTCTTTATTTCATTAATATCACAATCATTGCAATTGGATTTAATATCTCGGGAATTAGTAATGGAAATAATCAAAATAGAAAGCATCATTATACAACTTGCCACTACAATTATTTTTTTCATTTTTACCTCCAAATTATTTCAATTATACCGGGTTTATAAACCTTGCTAAAGCATTCCATATCATTCTCTTTGGCATAAATTTATTCCTGATTCAAAAGCACAATTTATACTGGAAAAATTTCCTTCTGGAAAATAGGATTACGAAGATGAAACATTCTTTTTCACCATTCGATGGGCACATATGAAGGATGCCAGTCGAAATTCACCCATGGAATGTGAAAATCCGAGGCTTGAGAAAACACAAGATTTCCCCATATAACCTTCGGTCCAAATCCCTTGTAATCATCCCAGTAATTTCCCATCCACTGATTGCTAAAGGAATTCAATATCATTGCATTGTTTTTGTTATTTCTGATGTTGTTACACCTGATAATATTTTGAAAGGTATATTCCAGACGTATGCCATAGCCATACCCCCATGAGCCGCCGGAGGAACCAGATATGGTATTATATTCAATTAAATTTTTATTTGCACCAGCAATTCTGATGGACCATTCAATGTTATTGGAAAAATTATTGAAGCGAACAATGTTGTTATCTGAGAGGGTGTAAAAGGATAAAGAGTAGTATCCATGGTCGTGAATGGAGTTACCTATAATTTGATTGTCATGTGAAAAGGGCCAAAAACTCATACATACATAGTTTTTAGACATATCATTGTTTTGTATGATGTTATAGCTGGATGCATTAACAATGATGGCAAAATAATCATTTTCATGTATGGTATTATTGTGGATGTTGTTATAATCCGCTTTATCCATGTGAATACCCTCCCTGCCATTTGAATAAATCAAATTGTTACCAATCTCATTGTGAGATGAATTTATCAAAAAAATTCCACCACATATCCAATCATTCAATCCACCATTGTTTTTGATGCTATTTCTTAATATTTTATTGCAATCTGATTGTATTTCTACACCAAAATCAAACTGTTCCTCTCCACTATTCTGAATGGTGAAGCAGGAAAGAGTTACACCTTTTGCAGTAATCTTCACAACATCTCCACTTTTATTTCCATCGATGATGGTAGTATCTCCGTTTTCTCCGATGAGGGATATTGATTTGTCTATATCAATATTTTCATAATAAGGTGATGAATCATCATAAACAAAAATGGTATCACCATCTGATGCATTATCTATTGCGTCCTGTATTTTTGTATAATTGTTTGGTCCCGTCCCACCAACATATAAGATATTGCCCCCCAAATTTTCATGTAGCATGACATTTTTCTCTATTATAATATTTTCAGTTTCTGAAACACCACTTACACAAGTAACCAGAAGAAATATTCCAATAACCAAACCTTTTTCCCATAATCCCTTTCCCATTTATCCCGCCTCTCAAATATTCAATCTCTTAGTATTTATAAATCTATGCTCATTAATATTTTTCTTCTTAATAATCCAACTTCGTGATTTCAAAATATTAATTCTTTTCATGAGTTCCCTCTAAAAATAAGGTGAAGTGCTCCCGTCGGGATTTTCAGGCATGCTTGCCTTAGCTTAGACAAGACATGC
>CAZHBO010000147.1:0-3010 GCA_964530745.1 uncultured Thermoplasmatales archaeon
TTTTTGAAGATTTTTTAACACATCTCAGTATTACATCTCCTCATCTAAAGGCATAGGGCTTTCTCGCCAAAAAGGTTAGGACGATAGAATCCAAATGATTAATATAAAGAATAGAACAAAGACAACGAACATGACGTATACCACAATCCGAACCCAATAAAGCTCTCCTGCTCCCCATGTTCTTGTAAGTTCAGAAATAGGATTGATTTTTCTTTTACGAGCCATTTATGTATTTTATTTTCTTTGGGTATATTAAACTTATCTTCGAGAGGATTTTGAAGGAGAAAAAAACTATGATAAGGATGAGGATAATGATTGAAGTTTGAGCCTATAAGTATAGGAGAACTTAAGATAAGGAAAGTGGAGAAATAAAATTTATGCCCTATCTCTCCTAACTATGGTATAATAAAGAATCCAGAATAAGAACCATGCAACCATGAATGCAGCCAATCCCAACATCGTCTTGACTATTTCTCCCATCCCGATAACTTATTGTATCTCATATCTTATAAATATTTCTAAATTTTTTTGCTAAATAATCAAAAGAGAGGGATTATATGGAATTTATTGACAAAAAGAGTAAATCCAAAAATAGAAGAAATTATTTATAGAAAAGGGGGATAAAGCATGCGATGGAAGAAGAGAGGCTTAATTTTCCTAAAACAGAATTTGTTATGGTTGCAGGCGTTGTAGCTTTGTTGGTATTTATTGGAATAATTGCTGCTTATCCTCAAGGAATGAAAATATCTCCATCATATGAAGTTTCTTTTGAGGGTAAGGGAAATGCTTTTATTGCTGGAGATGCCATCATTTCAGGCAGAATACATGGAATCTGTGAAATGAAAAATATTTCCCTTTTTACTTGCAATAATGTTGGATATGTGGAACTAAATGGTGAAAGATTTGTTAATGCTAATGTATCTATAATTGCTGGAGGGGGAGAAATGGATGTAGATGCCATTCTTATTTCTTCTCCTTCATTTTCACTCATTATGGTCAATTCAACTGAAAAAAAAGCATATTTAATGGCATGCAAAAATATTTCATTTAATGCTTCCAAAATCACAGCAAATCTAAAAAATGCATCTATTTCCATTAATGGCACAATATGGGAGGGAAATTATACTGTTATTATTTCTGATGCATTCTCGTCTATTAAAGCAAAATTGTTTACCTTTCCATCAGATGGAATCTCAGTTTCTTTTACAAGGGGAAAAGATTGTGGACTCATAGATGAATTTTTAGAGGAAACAGAGATGGAAATTCCTCATCTTCCTTTCCGCATAGATGGAATATTTTTTGCCGATGAAGGAAATGTTTCAATAAATGGGGAGAAAATATATTCAAATTTCTCAATTATGAGAGGTGAGGGAGATGTTTTCTTTGGGGATGGATATTCATTACATGGGAAAATGCAACTTCTTTTCATAAATGGAGAATTTTATAGCAAGGAGGGGGCAAGTATTCTTTCATTTATACCAAATAAACTACTCCTTTTTTGGCCCGTTGCAATAGGAATTTGGCTAGTCTTAACCTTTTTTGAAAAAAGATTTGGAAAAAAATTTGAAAGATATGATAAAGGACTGAGAGGTATTGCTATAATAATACACCTTTTTTTCATTTTTATCTCGTTTTATCTATGGGATAGGGAAATACAGTATCAGTTTGGGAAAAGTATCATCCCAGCCGTCATTTCCTCTCTAAAAGGAAATTTTGATATGGGGGAATGGATTATAGCACCTTTTGAACTCATTCCATGGGTAGTGGTTATTGTTTTGATAGCAATTCCAATAAGAATCATGCTTTCCTCAATATTTTCTTTTATGGGGCTTGAGGTATTGGGCAAAGGTGTTGGAAAAGGTGTAGGCATTTTTATGTCATTTTTTATAGGAATATACTATGTTTCCTTTTTCCTGGATATCATCATATCTCCTTTAATCAAAGGCTTTATTGGTTAAATGAAAATCATACCACTTTATGAAAAAAAATCAATCTTCATTCCTTCCATGAAAGCGATGGTTATAGCAGACCTTCACATTGGCATAGAGTATGAATTACTTCTCAATGGAGTAAATATTCCTTCTCAAACAAACATTTTATTGCAAAAATGTCAGGAATTGGGTAAAGAAAAAGAAGTTACCACCTTTATCCTTTTAGGAGATGTAAAACACATAATCCTTAGCAAAGCAGAAGGCTATAGCGATGCTATGAGAAAAGAAAGGAAGGATGTAGCCTTTTTCCTTTCCATGCTTGCTAAAGATTTTAATGTTTGGATTATAAAAGGGAATCATGATGGTGGTTTGAGAAGCAAACAAGAAAATGTTTTTATGTACAGCCCAAAAGGAATTTCCTTAAACAAAATTGGCTTCACTCATGGACATGCATGGCCTTCTAAGGAAGTAATGGAAAGTGAAGTCGTAATCATGGCACATACACATCCTATCGTACGCCTTGCCGATTCCTTTGGATATCCTATAGCAAAGCCATGCTGGCTGGAGGGAGAATTTACTGAGGGAATTTATAAAAAATATAAAATTAAAAGAAAGAAGAGAAAAGTCATTGTTATGCCTGCATTTAATCCATTATGCGGAGGAACGGCAGTAAACAGGGAAGGAATTCTTGGTCCCTTAAAAAAATTTATTGATGTTGAAAATTTAAAAATTTATCTTTTAGATGGAACATATCTTGGATATGTGAAAAATCTGCAGAATGAAAGAAATGAATAAGATTATTATACTTCCTTTCCTCTGGACTTCAAGCGTAAGTCTTTTGACTTGCATCTCCTGCATCTTTTTGCTTTGAGTGCATTCCTAGCACCACACTTCATACAGATGAGTTTGTGAAGTAGACGTGCTTCTGCCTCTGGAAATCTTGCCATGGGTTGGTAAAGGGCATTCCTTTTTAATATTTTTGTCTAAAATTGCTTAATGCTAGATAAATAAAAAAGAAAGAGGATTATTTCATCCCCAAAACCAATGGTCCGAGGACAAAGCCACTTGCTGTCTTAGTT
>CAZHBO010000148.1:0-2990 GCA_964530745.1 uncultured Thermoplasmatales archaeon
GATGGCCAGTCTTACATGAAAACTGCTCCCGCAAGTTATCCAACGATGGCAAATACGCCATATTATATGCATCTTGCTTGGAGTTATTATAATCAAAGCACGGGACATTACAATTTGGTTTATAAAAGAATAGACCCAACGGTGCAACCAGATATAGAATATACTTCACCAAGAATGTATCTGGATCAAGGGAGCTATGATTGTAGATATCCGGATTCGGATGCATATGGAAGTAATGTCTATATTGTATATTCAAGCAATGAAAGTGGGAATTATGACATTGTGATGCAATATTCAAATGCAGATGGTTATTATTATTCATGGCACAAGGTTAATGTGACAAATGATGCAGGCGACGAGCTATACCCACAAGTTTTTGCAACAGATGGTGCTATCTATGTATCCTATGTGAAGGAAAACAACCTTTACATAATAAAATCAACTGATGGTGGCTCAACCTGGAGCACACCCCAGCAGGTTAATAGCCAAGCCAATAGTGTATCCATGGAAGAGCATACTGTTGACATAGGCAATGCCGGCATTGTATGGGTTGATACAAGAAACGGAAATAAAGACATATATTATGCTCCTCTGACTGACAATGATATTGGAGTAATTGCCATAAACTCACCAACAGGAGCAGTTCCGCCAAGCACCTATATTGTAAATGCAACTGTTAAAAATTATGGCGGGTTGGGTCATTCAGATGTGCCAGTAAATTGCTCAATATATAATTTAGCATGGACAGATGCTTTCAATGATGATGTAGAAAGTGGGCAGGATGGATGGTATACATGGAATAATAGTGCACCTGATTTATGGCATATTACAACAAATGAGTATCATAGTGCCACCCATTCCTGGTATTGTGGGTATGAATCAAATAATAGATATGCCAATAATATGTATAATTGGCTTATTTCTCCAGTTATAAACTTATCAAATGCCGTTAATGCCACCTTGCATTTCTGGTATAAAATGGATGTAGAGCCCAATTATGATAAGTTTGGTGTAAGTATTTATTATTATGATAATGGACCAAATTATGAATTTTACTGGTTCACTGGCTATCAGGACTGGACAGAGATGACGATAGATTTATCAAAGTGGGCAGGAAAATCATGGGTGCAAATAAGTTTCATTTTATATAGTGATAGCAGTGTTACCTACTCTGGTGTATGGGTAGATGATGTTGTTGTGGAAAAAGAAGTGCCAGTTAGCCTTGTGTTCAGTGATGAAAGAAGCATGGCATTCAATGCAGGAGAAGCAAAATATGTTGAATTCAATCCATGGACGGTTAGCCAGTATGGAGATTACCTAATAAAGGTTACAACAAAATTGACAGGGGATGAAATTCCAGGAAATAATTGCACCCGAAATGTTGTTACTATTGGAGAACCTGATATTTATATAAAAACAGACCATTTCGATTTTAAATGGCCTGCCAGTTATGTTATAGAAACGATAAAGAATAAGACAATGACGCCTTATGGTACCGAGTTGCCGCCTGGGCAAGCGTATGAGGAAGCAATCCAGGATGGCGATGTGGTTATAATTGATCTCCGGATGCCATTAGATTATGAGGAGATGCATATAAAAAATGCTATTTCGTTGCCATATACAAAATATTCTACATTTTTGGATAAAATAAGGGAATATAAAGACAAGAAGATTATTCTTTATGATAGCAAAGGATGGGTTAGCAGAGCAGTATGTAGACAATTGAGGAATGAAGGCTATGATGTTTATGTTTTAAAAGGAGGGCTTGAAGAGTGGAGAAAAGAGGGATTGCCCATCGATATAGATGAAACAGTTTCTCAAAAATATCAGTTCTTGTTGGGCTTTATCCCCTTGCCCCTGCAAGGCGCGAATGATAAACCTCCGATAAATACAGGAGGCAGTCTTCCATCCTCATTTGATTGGAGAAATGCTGTTCACAATGGAACAGCAGGAGATTGGACAACACCTGTTAAAAACCAAGGCTCATGCGGAAGTTGCTGGGACTTTGCTGCTCATGGTGCATTGGAGGCAGTTATAAATGTTGGCGAAAATGACCCTGATTTGGATTTAGATCTATCGGAGCAATATATTTTATCCTGTGCTACTCCAGGATACGGATGTAGTGGTTCCAATGCCTATTACGCCTATGCGTATATGATGAACAGTCGCTCAGGCGATGAGTGGCATCCAGAGGGTGCTTTACTCGAGTCATGCTTCCCATATACAGCAAAAGATACAACTCCCTGTTGTAACAAATGTTCTAACTGGACTGATTATTTGATTCCTATATATAATTATGGTTATCAATCTAACCCAGGGAGGGATGAAATAAAGCAACTTATATACGATATTGGTCCTATTTGCTTAGATTTTACGGTATATGATGATTTCTGGTATCCAAGTTCAAGCTGGGACTCAAATGGCGTTTACAAGTATGACGGAGTTAGTGCAGCAAGAGGAGGTCACCAAGTTGTGGCGGTTGGTTGGGTAGATACACCAGGAAATCCCGATTATGATGGATACTGGATTTGCAAGAACAGCTGGGGTCCAACATGGGGTCCGTGGGGAAATGGATTCTTTGGAATAGCATACGGAACCGCTAATATTGATGATAGCATAGTTTGGGTGGATTATAAGCCAGTGAAAAGAAACTATGATTACTTGGAGATAAATAATAATGGAAATCTAACATTAGATGTTACAGGAGTAAACATTTATTACCAGGCGGGGGAGCCCACAGGATGGCTTAGTGTTTATCCAACATCATTCTCTGTTCCATCAAACTCATGTCCGAAGTATATAAAAATCACGTACAATGGTTCTTCTCTTTCCAACGGTACCTACCATGCATGGCTTCTCATCTATTCCAATGACCCAGATGAAAATCCATATAATGTTACAGTGACGTTAACGGTTGGAGGAGGAGCTGCTCCTCTCCTCTCCTACTCTCCTACTTCCCACAATTTTGGAACAGTTCAGGAAGGACAGAC
>CAZHBO010000149.1:0-2817 GCA_964530745.1 uncultured Thermoplasmatales archaeon
GTCTCATAGTAAATTATACATGGAATTTTGGTGATGGTGGCATTAGCTACAAACCGAATCCAAGTCATCAGTATGCAGATGATGGAATTTATGATGTAATCCTTACAATAAAGGACAATGATGGGAGCATTGTTTCAATTATGAGAAATGTCTCTGTTGAAAATGTTCCTCCGATAGCTAACTTTTCTTACTCAGTTGATGGTCTTACCGTTTCCTTCACAGATTCATCATATGATTTGGACGGTTTCATAAAAAATTATACATGGAATTTTGGAGATGGGAATATAAGTCATGAAAAAAATGTCGTTCATAGTTATGCATCACATGGTTTATACCTTGTCACTCTTTCCGTAATCGATGATGACGCTGCCCTCAATACAACCTCGAAGGAAATTTCAATTGGAATTTTCCTCATCCCGAATTTTTCTTACACTCCATCAAATCCTGTTTCGGGGGAAGTTATTCAATTCATTGATAATTCATCAAACGCCATTGCATGGCTATGGAATTTTGGAGATAACTCAAGCAGCAATAACCAAAATCCAACACATATTTATCCCATAGGGAATTATTACAATGTAACCTTAACAATCTTCAATGGAAACGTGAATGCAAGTATATCAAAAATTTTAGAAGTAGGCACAAAAATAAATATTTTCAAAAATGAAAATAATGTTGTAAATTATATTCCTTGGCTTGGAAATGAAACAACAGCTTCCGAGCTTGCTTCTTTAATAGGAAGCGATATAATGCCAAAGGGAAGCGTTGTTAGCAGATGGAATGTTACAACAGGAGCATTTGATAGTTATATTGTTGGCATATCTCCATCATCTTATGATTTTGTTATTCATCCATATGATGGTATTGTTTTGAGGGTTGCTAACTCTGGCTCTTTTATTGAACAGGCTTTTGAACTTGTTGATAGGGTTGTTCATATTTTCAAAAATGAAAATAATGTTGTAAATAATGTTGTATGGACATGTCTAAGCAACATAAAGGCATCCGAGCTTGCTTCTTTAATAGGAAGCAGTATAATGCCAAAGGGAAGCGTTGTTAGCAGATGGAATGTTACAACAGGAGCATTTGATAGTTATATTGTTGGCATATCTCCATCATCTTATGATTTTGTTATTCATCCAGGAGATGTTGTTGTTTTGAGAGTAGCAAATAGTGGAGAATTTATTATAGAGGTGATAAAATGAAAAAAATAATTAGCGTAGGTATATGCATGCTGTTGCTAGTTGCAATGGCGAATGTAATGGAATTTGGAAAAGCCCAGGGAGGTTCTCTTCCTTCTATTTGGGGATTTATAGTTGACTCGTCTGGCAATGATTTGCCACAAGGTGTGGAAGTAATTATCACAGACTTAACGAAAAATACAAATATGACTACATTAACTGTATATGATGATAACACTGGAAGGAATTGTTATTACCAAGCAGATTTGAGCAACTTAGAAAATTGTGAGGATGGAGATACAATAGAAGTATACTGCTCTTATAATAATGAAGACAACAGCATAAACTTTGTGTTAGATGCTCAAATGATGTCCATAGCAGTTAATTTATCTTTAGTAGGAATGCCCCATGTATTGACGCAAGATGCAACAGATGTGAGGGGCAGCTCAGCAAATATTCATGGAGAACTTGTTTATTTAAATGATACCACTTGCCAAGTATGGTTTGAATATGGAGAGACGACATCATATGGTTATACAACAACGAAACAAACATTTAATTCTCCAACAGCCTTTTCAGCATCAATATTTGCACTCAAGCCAGATAAGACATATCATTTTAGAGCAGTGGCTAAAAACAGCAGGAAAAAGGTGTATGGAGAGGATAATACATTTCATACATCTTCCGTGCTTCCACAAGTAACAACAAACGATGCAAGTAACATTGGTTATGATTCGGCAAAATTAAATGGCTATCTGACCAAAGTAGGAGCGAGCAGTTGTGATGTATGGTTTGTTTATGATACTACACCTCATACAAACTGGCAGGATTATAACTATAGTACAATCCATAATCAAAAATCATCTCCCACACCTTTTTCGTATACCATTTCTAGTTTATCTGTAAATACAACATATTATTTCAGGGCTGTAGCCAGCAATGATGCTGGAACGGTGGCAGGAGATGAAAAGATGTTTATGACTCAAATAATTCTTCCAACCGTTTCAACTTTAAATGCAGAAAATATAACAAGTGACTCAGCTATTTTAAAAGGAGAGCTGTTAAATTTAGGTGGTGCGGAAAGCTGTCAGGTATGGTTTGAATATGGAGAGACGGCATCGTATGGTTACACAACAGCAATTTTATCTTTAAATGAATCAGGAGAATTTAACGCTTACATATATAACCTAAATCCTGGTGAAACATATCATTTCAGGGCAGTGGTGAAGAACAGCAAGGGAACATCTTATGGAAACGATGAAACATTTAATACATTGGCAATAAAAGCAGAGGTAGACACAGCATCGGTTGAATATGCAGTGATTTTAAAAGGAAATTTAACAAATATGGGAGGGGACGAAACATGCCAAGTATGGTTTGAATACTGGGAGGAAAATGGAAGCATTAATTATACTTCAAAGGAGGTTATAAATGGCGAGGGAATGTTTGAGTGTGTACTAACTGGATTAAAAGAAAACACCACATATTATTATCGGGCCGTTGTTAATAATAGTCAAGGTATTTCATATGGCACGAATTTATCTTTCAAAATGCTGTCTTTGCCAAGAGCTCCAACAGTGGAAACACTGGATGCAAATTTATCATATCCAAATGCAACATTGTATGCCAATGTGACCTC
>CAZHBO010000150.1:0-2811 GCA_964530745.1 uncultured Thermoplasmatales archaeon
GACGGCTCTGTAGCATACATAAAGATACTATAAACCAACCCCTCTTTCCTTTTTTATATATTTTATTTTTCCGATTTTGATGATTATTTTCTAAGCAAAACAACCAGATATGAGGTATAAGAGTTTATCCAACAATTTGCCAATACAAGCAGGGAGATGAAATAGAATTAGTATTGCAAGAACTGATAAATACTATAAACTCAATTACAGGCTGATGAATAGCAAAACAAAATTGATTGTGGCAGTGATTATTGCTATTGTAATCATTGTTCTAAGTGTTTTTATTCTCTCTGAAATAAGGGATAATGGAAATGGACAAAACAATGGAAATGGACAAAATACTTCAGGGAAAACAGTGACACTTACAATCCAAGGATACAGAGATGATGTTGTTTTTGAGAAGAATGATACCACGCACACTCTTCATAACTCCTATAATTCTCTTGATGATGGGGACACTCTTATCTTACAGGGCGTTATCCTTCAAATAACACCTTATGGCTATTATCCCCTATTCAAGCAAAATGTTACAGGTCTTTCTCTTGGACATGCAGAATGGCCCATAGTCATTTTTGTGGCGGGGAACGTAACTGGAAAATATGCGGTAAAAGATGAAGTGGAGATAACACTGCACATAAAGTATTATGACATATATCAGGAATATGATAATGAAACTTGGCACATATATGGTGAGTTTCCAGCAGAATCTATACTCAATGGTGAATATAAACTGGGTGCCATCCTCGTTTCACCCTCTCAGGTTAGGAAAATATCGGGCTAAAATATTTTCCATATTTTAATGGATGTAATGTTTGTATTCACAGAGCTATCATAGACTATGATTTTTAAGTTATGCTTTCCAAAAGAAAAAGAAGATTTCCATTCCCATTCATATGGATTGTCAGTAGTCATATTTTTTAAAGAGCCATCTACATAAAATTCCACCTTTTTAATGCCTATTTCGCTGGAAGCATTAACCACAATATCTATACTTCCAATGGATATTGTAGCATTGTTGGGTAAATGGAAGAGCTCTCTATTTCTTATGTAAAGATGACCCTTTACTGGTCTTATAACTCCAATTTTTGGAGGAGAAATGATGGTAAATGTGTTGGACATATCGCTTTTTTTATTTCCAGAAGCATCCGTAGCGGTGATTTTAATAGAATAGTTTCCTAGCGGGAGAGAAGAAGTATCCCATTCATATTCTCCAGAATTCTCTAATCCTTTAGCTATTTCATACCAAGTGGAACCATTGGTACATTTAATATCTATTTTCGGATCATCATCAACATTATCTGAAACATTCCATTTAATTGTTACATTTCCAGCCAAAAACTCTCCACCCCGTGGGTATAAAAGCCTTAATAGGGGCGGGATGTTATCTATGGGATCCATAAAAGGATAGTTATCTTGATTGTTACCGCCTGAGATGTTGTATGGTTCATCTCCAATGCCATCGCCATCCTTATCTATACCTTTGTAATCACTCCAATAATTGCCCATGCCATTTTTATTCCATATGTTTTTTCCATGATCCAGTGCTTGGACTGAGTTATTTATAAAATTATTGTGATAAAAAATGCTTCCCTCGCATGCCACACCACAGCAGCATTGAAGCCATATCCCATATTTGTTATTGGAAAAAGTACAGTTCGCTACATAATGGCGGGAGGATGGGGGGAAACGTATTCCATAATAATTGTTTGAAATGATACAATTTGTGATCTTTTGCTCGCTGTAATGTTCCCATACCTCTATACCTGCCCCATCTTCAACTCCATTTCTAATAGTAAAATTGGAAATATGAACGCCACCACCAGCTATTTCAATAACATCTGTTTTAATCGGCCACATCCCTTTGCTTCCATCTATGATTGTTGTTAATGGATGTTCACCGATAAGGTTGATTTTTTTTCCTATAAAGATATTCTCATAATAGACCCCAGAATGTACATAAATTGTATCTCCGGACGAGGCATTATTAATGGCATCTTGGATGCTTGAATAACCTCCTGCTCCAACTTCTATGATTCTATTACCATAATTTTTATTAATATTCCCTGCTCTACTTATCCATCCGCCTTGTGATAGTAATATAAAACTTAACATTGCTATTAAAATTAAATTCTTTTTGTTGGATTTCATAATAGGAGAATAGAAGAGGATTTTTAAATTTTTGCTGAGGGAGGAACTCGCCCAAAAATCGATTTTTGAATGAACTTAAGATGGCATTGTCAAGCTAAAAAATAAAATGAAAAAGAGGTTGGGCATTATTATCCTGCTAAGGAGGGGATAAAGCTACTCCACCGATTAGTAGAATTGTTTGAGGAAAGAAAAATTTTTTGCAGAAAGAGAAAGAAGTGGAGAATAAAAACATCGGCTATCTTATCTATTTTGAGAGTTGTTCATATGAGGCAGCAAGGCAATGGTATCATAAAATGCAAAGACTTGTTCATTGTAAGAAGGAAGAAGAACTGTATCCATAGATGAAGAAACTATTCTTGCAACTCATGTTTCAACAACAGGAACATCATTTGATGCTTATTATTACCTATTAAGAAATTCTGGAAATGTGTGAAAATAAGCTATTGAGAGTGGTTGATAAGAGACCATAGTATGGAACAGTTTTACAAAGCAAGAGGGAAAAGATGCTGGAAACCGTGGAGTGTTGCATTTGGCTTGCATTTATACCTAGGTGTTAAGTTAACAGCACCTCAAGATGATAGAAATTTTTATATATAACTATCTATATTATCATAAATATAAAACATATGATAAATATGGATATAAGAAAATTAATGGATGATA
>CAZHBO010000151.1:0-2808 GCA_964530745.1 uncultured Thermoplasmatales archaeon
AATGTTGTTGTGAAATCAGTGTCTCATCCTGGAGAAAGTTACTTCAAAAGTGGCTCAGTCTGGGTGGATTTATATGATTTCAATAATACGGCAAACTTCTGCATTAAAGCCTTGGTTATCGGCAAAAGCGATTTAGAATGCAGCGGGAACATATATTTAACTAAGGTAAAGCCCAACACAGTTGTTAAGGCAAATTTTACCATTCAAAATGTTGGTGAGCCTCTTTCTAACCTTAACTGGGAGATTAGCGGGTATCCAGATTGGGGAAACTGGACTTTTACTCCATCAAGCGGAGAACTTAAACCAAGGGATGGAAAGATTAACATCGAGGTTTCTGTGATGGCTCCAGACAAAGAAAATGGATATTTCAGCGGAGAGATAAAAGTAGTTAATAAAGATAATGAAAGTGACTTTGAAATAATCCCTGTAACTCTTACAACGCCCAAATATAATCAAAATTTTCAATTCCAAATCTTAGAAAAAATCCTACAGCAATTTCCGATCCTAGGAAGATTCATCCAATTTTTCCTTTAATAGCTGCCTCGCCACAACCACATTTCCTTTCCTTTGGTATTTCCTTTATTGCATTTTTTATTATTTTCAACATCATATCCTTTTTTTTGCTATATATACTCACTATTTCATCAGCAGGCAATTCTTTTTGTAAACCAGCAGCCATGTTTGATACTAGGCAAAGAGAGGCATAACAAATTCCTTTTTCTCTTGCTAATATCACCTCTGGCACCAATGTCATACCAACCACATGAGCAAATTTTGAAAACATCATTATCTCTGCCTTTGTCTCCAGTCTCGGTCCTTCTGTAGCTAAATAAACTCCTTCAAAAACTTCTACAATTTTTTTTGCAGATTTTATTATTGCATGTCTCACTTCTTCACAAAAAGGCTGACTCATGTCCACATGGATTACATCATCATCAAAAAAAGTTGCCTTTCTTTTTGTAAAATCAATAAAATCAGAAGGAATGAAGATACTACCAGGCTTTATTTCCTTTCGCATGGAGCCGACAGTGCTTAATGCAATTATGCGCTCCACCTTACAATTTTTTAGTGCTTGGATATTTGCCTTATAATTTATTTTATGAGGAGGTATTCCGTGTCCTCTTCCATGTCTGGGTAAAAAAAATGTCTCGATCTCCCCTTTTTTTGAGTAAAATACATCCACGTTGCCATAGCCAGTTTCTATTTTTATGGCGGAATCTCCAAAATCATAGATGCCTGTACCACCAATTATGCCAACTCTCATCACCTTGCTATTCATTTTTTGTATATAAAAATACTAGATTTCTTCCCATTCCTTCAAAATGGACTGCCATTTAAATTCCCATATACCTTCTATTCCTTCAAGCTTTCTTATAATTCTTTCATATCCTTTACCCAAGGTTCTTATTCTTATTTTTACTATAATGTCATAAGTTCCTGCAAGGGCTGCAACTGCATCAACACCCTTTATAGCCCATATTTTTTTCATTAACTCTTTTATTGAATACCCTCCCTTTGCGTTTATGAAAACATATGCCCTCACTTCCGTCAAAGCGAAGGAAATAACACCTAAAACAACGAGAACGATTCCCATTAATTTTATTAAAAGCATAACTGGATCTGTCACAAAGGATATATTGGGTATAACATGGGAAAGAATGTAAATGAAAGGAATGGTAAAGATTATTGATGAAGCCCTCACTGCCTGGGTAATGCTTGCCTTTCCTATTCCCATCGCTCTGATGAATAATACAACAGAGAAAAATGTGATTATCACGCCCAAAGAAAGCCAGAAGAATGAGGAGTGCATTGCATCTATGCTTTTAAAGAAAATTTCCTTGTTAATCAAAAATATTATGGCTGAGATAATAATGGTGGTAAAAAGAAAATTCCAGAAGCGTATGTTGATGGAATCGTTAGGTCTGTCATCTATTTTCAACAATTTCAATTTTCTCTGATAGGAGGCAAATAAAACCCATGCAGGATTTATTATTAAAAATACAATGAGCAATGCCTCCACATTAATTCCTCCAGACAAGGAAATGGAGCCAAGCATCGCACCAAAGGTCACAATAATAGATGATTGAACCTCTGCCAATGTTGGCGCATTTTTTTCAGCAATGGACTCTATAATCAGTAAATAAATAATCACCAATTGAGAAAAAGAAAGAACAACAGATGAATCAATAAACATGGAAACAACAAAGTAATATCCCAAGGTTGATACTGCATTTCCCATACTGGCTAACAGCTGGTAACCCAACTCCTCCTTCTTCAAAAGCCTTAACCTTCTGAATGAGGGATCTATCCTTGACCCGATGCTTTTTCCCTTTATCGGCAATGAAAGGATGATGACAATAAAAAAAGTGATAACAATACCCACTAAAAAAAATGATAGACCAAGCACCCACGGGTCATTTATGTACTTATATGAAATTAAGCCATCAAGTGAGGCTGCTGCGGCATATGCAAACGCTGATGTAAGCGAAAGAAAATAAAACAAATATTTTTTTCTTATCCTCATAGAGTGATCTCTTTTTCTATGACGGAGGTGGTCGTTCTTTTTATTCCATCTATCAACTGGATTTTATCTGTTAATTCCATTAAATCTTCCAGAGTATCAACATGAGCCTTAACAATAATATCATAATCTCCTGTCACGACGGCAACGCTTTCTACATCGCTCAACTTTTTCATTTCTGTAAGCACGTTTTCCAATTTTCCGACATACGTGCGCACAAGGATATATGCCTTTATCAAATAATCACCATCACGGAAAATGTTTGAAATGATATAAATCTATCTCAA
>CAZHBO010000152.1:0-2807 GCA_964530745.1 uncultured Thermoplasmatales archaeon
TTAAAAAAGGAGAATTGTTTGGATTACTCGGACCAAATGGCTCAGGAAAAACAACAATGATTAAACTGCTCACAGGACAAATTAAGCCAACAAAAGTGAGGGAGGCATTGGAAAAAGTCAATCTTGCTGTTTAATTCAATCATCACTTTCCAGTTTCACTAGTTCTACTAATTTTGATCTTTATTTCAGTAATTAACTCAGATTATCTCATTCTATTTAATTAAATCAAGTTACAAAAATTTGGATACATGGGAAAGACCAAATTTTTAGCGCCTGATAATGGATAGTACAATGCTTTCCTGCACAACATGAATTGCTTTTCTTACAATATTGCTCCTTTTTATGTAATGGCATTTGCTGGTAAACAAAAATTTTTTGTAATAAGGACAAAGCATGCATGTCTTAACATCTACCTTTTCCAGATGCTTTGAGCAATTTATTTCCTTACTCTCTACCCCACTCATAAACATAACCAAAAAATTTTTTAATCATTTATAAAAAAAGAGGGGAGACATGGCAATTAAAAATCTTTCTATTTTTTTTTGCATCTTAGCTTTCTATTGCCTCATCCAGCCTTTTCATTATGAATTCTCTTCCCAAGGAATGGATGAAATAGCCTGCCCTCGGCCCCTTTTTTTGCCCTAAGATGAGCTGATAGACATATTGAAATGCTTTTGATGCTGGCATGTCAGCACTTTTTGCTACCTCATGTACGGTTGCATGAATCACCTCAGCATTCCATTGTTTCCTTGCTAGCTCTTTTTTCAGCATTTCAAAAAATCTTTTTTGCTCCCTAGAAACTTTCAGAGGCAATTTTTCTTTAACCTCAAATTTAATTTGCTCAGGAGCAAAATTTTTCAGCCAGTATTGAGCCTTTTTAATTCTTTCCTTTAATTTTTCTTCTTCATACTTACTCAGCTTTTCTATCTCCCCATTTCTTCTTAATATCTCAAAAACTCCTTTCCAATCTTTGGCTATTTGGACAAGCGTTACAATATGCCTGTAAGGAACTTGAACAGGCAATTTTTCGGGAATTCTGGCATTTGGCTGAGAAAGCTCATAAACTCTTTCTATATCTGCAAATTCGTGAGTGACTCCCTTTGCCACATTTCCATCAGATGATATTTCTATTACTGTCTGATCGTCAACGAAGAAAAAATCATGTGATGCAGATGTCGCCTCCAAGCCCTTTTCACTCCCAACAGGATGTAGAGCTCTTGTCAAATCTATTTCCCTTGGGACTTCCCTGGCTTTCATCTCTCGATGCTTTTGACGCTCCTTTCCCTCAAAAACGATCCTCTCGTATTTATCATATTCATCAACCAAATCAAGCAAACCCAAGCCAGAATCAAATTCTATATGGCGGGATGGCTCATATTTCATGAGCAAAAAGCGCAAAACTTCTGGGGGGGTCATATGCAACATTTCCTCTGCAGCAATTGCCGTTCCGGTCGAGCCATGCATTGCTCCCTTCCCTTTCAAATGAATGAATTCATAAACTAACGGCATTGGAGCAGGATATTTGTAAACCTCCTCAACAATAACCTTTCCAGTATCCCATGAGCCACCAGAAGCGGCATGGTCTTTTCCAAAAGCCTCAAATGTCACCCCAAAGATTTTCCAGCGGGCAGGCCAGTCCACACGCCAAGGAAGCTTTCCTATGCCTCCATTTCTCACATCTGCCTTTCCTTTATACCCGCATTCGCATGAATATTCTATGAAAGGATATTCATATTTAATTACAGAAGCATTTAATTTTCCGCATTTTGAGCATTTGACGTTGAAAGGCATCCATCCATCTGGCAAATCCCTTCCTGATATTTTTTCTATAATTTTTTTTATTTTAGCTGCATTATCCAACGCTGTCTTTATTGCCTCATTGTATTTCCCCTTTTCATACATTTCATGAGCAAGATAAACTTCTGGATGGATTCCCAACTCTTCCAACGCTTTCAAGAAAGGGGAGAGGAAATGAAGGGCATAATTTTCATGTTTTCCACATGGGCAAGGAATTTCTGACAATGGCTTACCGACATGCTTTTCATAAGATTTTGGCAAAAAAGGATAAACTTTTCTGAGAGGGTCGTATGTATCTCCAATGTAAATTAATTTTGCCTCTCCTCCTCTATCAATTAAAGCCCTGTATATTGCCTCTGTTGTAAGAACTTCTCTCATATTTCCTATATGTATTGGTCCAGATGGGGTTATGGCAGTCGCAAGAATATGCTTACCTCCTTTTTTCATCAATTTTTCTGCTACAACATCTGCCCAGTGCACACTGGATAATCAGGGCATTCATATTACTTTTTTGGTTGGGTTTTTCTGCCCACTGCATCCATCTCACTGTTATCAATAAAATTCAATCCAAGTAGCTCTCACTTCATACCATCCTTTGATTCATCAAAAATAAACTTACTGTTTACAATGTTGTTGTTGAACTATTCTCTTTCAAGAATATCCTTTATTTTTGGTTTTAACAATGGCAACTCTCCTTTAATAACATTCCATATAATCTCATGATCAACAACAAAATATCCATGAATGAGGCGATCTCTTATTTTTGCCATTTCCTTCCAAGGAACTTCTGGATATTTTTCCCTTACATCTTGAGGTATATTCTTGGCCGCCTCTCCTATTACCTCTAGTTTTCTAACAACAGCACTTGTTGTTTTATCGTCTTTAATAAATTCTACATAATTCATTCCAGCAACAAATTCCTCTATCTTCTCTATTGCATCTAAAATATCTTTAATAAAAAATGTATATTGTCTTTTCATACATAAACAACCTCTTTCAAAATTTTATTT
>CAZHBO010000153.1:0-2803 GCA_964530745.1 uncultured Thermoplasmatales archaeon
TATCTAAAGCCGTCATTCCTTTGTTTCCCATAACAATCAAATCATCCTTTCTTGCCTCTCTGACAATCTCCTCATACGGAATACCCTCTACTATCTTTTTTGTAACTTTAACACCCATTCTTTTGCCCATTTTCTCCACTTCGTTGAGGCAAGAAAGAGCCTCCTTTTGCAGAAACTCGTAAATGGAAGAAGGCATAATCTCTACAGGGAATCTTGAAAGATGAGACATATCTACTACAAACATTGCCACCACATTTATATCCAGATGGCTGGCAAGGAAAATAGCTTTTTCCATTGCTTTTTTGCCTCATCAGAACCATCTGTTGGTAATATTATCCTTCCGAATTCTTTTGCCATCGAACTGAATGCTGAAGACTGCATTTAAAGATTTTCTGTTCTCGCCACAAAATCAAAACATTTTAATCCAAATTCATATTTACGGAAGACGTGAAGGAACTGGAAGAACTTTATAAGAAAAGAGTCAAGGAGGTAATGGATGATAGAATATGGGATTTGCCCCTCCTCCCGAGAGATGCTGATATTCCCTCCGTCTTATCTGTTTTAACTTCGAGAAGCCACGTCTGGATTGTTGAAAGTAAGGAGAGCAAAAAAGTTGTTGGTGTAATAACAGAACATGATATAAGAGGAATCCTTGCCCCAAAAAAATTGCCCCGATATGTATTCGGAAAAAAATTTGGTCTCTCCCTCAGATATGGAACTGTGCAAAAGGCAGAGGACATAATGTGTAAAAATTTGATAACATGCTCACCAGATGAAACTGTTGAAGAAGCATTGAATAAAATGATAGTGGGAGAAGTTCGGCGTCTTCCTGTTGTAGATGATGGGCACATTATTGGGGAGATAACACTTCATCACCTTCTTCAGTTTTTGCTTGGTAAGAGGTGAGAATGCTCCTGGAAATTTCTCTTGCCCTCATACTTGCAAAAATTTTGGGGTATCTCTTCGCAAAGATTAAGCAACCAGAAGTTATAGGAGAAATTTTAACAGGCGTAATTCTTGGTCCCTACATCATTGGAAGTTTTTCCAATCATAATTTCTCTATTTTTGGGTGGGATTCTTCTTTCCCTACTCTAAACCTTCTTTCTCCAGAATTTGAGGCACTCGCCACCCTAGGAATCATAATTCTTCTCTTTCTTTCTGGCATAGAAACTAGCCTAGAAGGAATAAAAAGTGCTGGTAAAGGGGGCATAATAACTTCCTCGCTTGATGTAACTGTTGCATTCATCTTTGGATATCTTGCTGGGTCAATCTTAGGTTTTGATAGTTCTCACTCCCTTGCCATAGGAACCATACTTGTCGCTACCAGTGTTGGCATTACAGTTAGGACTCTCATGAGTATGGATGCGTTGAACACCAATGTCGGCACACTTATTCTTACAGTCGCAGTTTTGGATGACGTGCTTGGCATAATGGTTCTTTCTGTAGTTCTGGGAGAGGGTTCCATTTTTAGTGTTATTTTGAAGGTCATCATTTTCTTTGCCATCTCCTTAATTCTCGTCCTTTACCTTGTAAAAAAGTTTTTTAAGATAGACAGGCTAGTAAAAATCCATCACATTGTTATAACATCCTCTCTGGCATTATGTTTCTTTCTCGCAGCTCTCGCAATTGGCTTTGGCTTAGCTGCAATAACAGGGGCATTCATTGCAGGGCTTATAGTAAGTGCCACTCCTCAAAGGAGGAGGATATTGGGATATACTAGACAGTTAGGTGAGATATTTTTGATTCCCTTATTTTTTGTATGGGTTGGTGCTTCCTTTGATTTTTCTGCATTGAATAATATTGGCATGCTTGTAGTACTTCTCATACCCATGGCTTTTGCTGGAAAAATAATAGGATGTTCAATTGGTGCAAAAATATCAGGACTAAAAGCGAGAGATGCTTTTTCTGTTGGAGTGGGAATGATTCCCCGTATGGAAGTTGCACTGGTTGTTGTAACAACGGAAATATCCATGGGAGTGTTCAAAGGAGCACTTGCCCATCAGGTTTTTGCAGCAACAATATTGTTGGTCATCATTTCTTCATTACTAACGCCCCCATTACTTAAAATTGTTTATAGAAAAAAATAATTTTTTAGTGAGTGTTGTGCAGGTCTTTATTAGGGTATTATTCCTGCTATAAATCCCACTAATCCAACAGCCATTGCAACTCTTACTATATTTGGTGTTATAGCAGTATTCTGTATATTTTTGAGGGACAATAGCATCGCATATGCTATGAGGAAATCAGCGGGAATAATGATAACAGCATACCACATCTTTAGAATGCCAAAAAAGATAGGTAGAGGTGTTAAGGCAATAGTAGCAATTAAAAATATGCATCCCAGGTAGATGGCATGTTTCTCCCCTATTTTCATTGGTAATGTTACCCTGCTCAACCTATCACCTTCCATGTCTCGCACATCCATTAATATCTCCCTGCCAAGTACAAGAAAGAATGCTATTAATGATAATATCATTGCATTATATGGTTGCCCAACAGAAGCACCACCAAAAGTAAATGGCAGGGAAGAAAGGAAGGCAACGATCATATTTCCTGCCAATCCCTGATTTTTCAGGAATTTTTCATAGAAGATGATAAAACCTACGCTTAAAAGAATTATTCCAAAGCATAGTATGTTAATAACAAAAGAAAAGATTAATGCAATAAGGAGAGATAGAATGGCAAACCATAGGGCTTCTTTCGGCGACAATCTTCCAGATGGCACGGGTCTTTCTGGATGAATCACTTTGTCAATCTCCCAATCGAAATAATCATTGATCGCCATGCTTCCAGCTGTTACTAA
>CAZHBO010000154.1:0-2766 GCA_964530745.1 uncultured Thermoplasmatales archaeon
CTGGTGTTGATGAGGGTTGGTCCATTAATGTCTCTACTCTTGACGTGATGGCACATGCATGTCAACATCCTCAGGAGTTTAATAATTCTGCGAATGCAACCAACGCCAACTTGGAACAGTTTAGAATCAAACTTAAAAAAACTGGAGAGGGCATACATTATATAGAATATTATGCGGTTGATTATTTGGGTCATAAAGAAAATACCCATAATCAGACCATAAAAGTAGATAACACGCCTCCATCTATGGAAAAAATACATCCCGATCATGGATATTATGATGCAAATGTTACCTTATATCTGCATCCAGAATTTACCATTGATCCTATGTTTCCAATTTCTAATCCCATAGGGATGTGGTGGCACGAAATTTATCCTGAATGGTGTAATTGGTATAATCTAACAAGCTGGGAAGATGATAATGAGGATGGTATTCTGAGTCCCTGTGACAATATTGATTTAACCTATTCTGATGGAAGAAAAATAAGATGGTATCATGTTGAGGAGATAACCATAACAATGCAAATAAGCAACATAACAAATTCTAATGAAACGATATTTATTGATTTCATTGGAGGTTATAATTTTATAGAAGATACGATATTCGCCCCTATAGGCTCTTTGTGGCATGAACTCTCGCCCGAATTTTGTAAAAGGTATAATTTAACAAATTGGACGGATAATGGAGATGGATACCTTAGCTATTGCGATCTAATTAATTTAACTAATCTAGAAACAGGAGAAATTACATCGTGGCATATCGAAGAAGTTACAACAGATATAATCGTAAAACAAATTCCTTATTTAAAATCATGTGCTCCAGTTATTATAAAGGCAAATGATTCGGGACAATCCGGATCTGGTGTAGAGGGGATTTTCTGGAGATATGAATATAAGGGAACAAGTTATCCATCAGAAACAGAAAACGAGTTAAATGCAATAAATGGGAGCAAATTAGCAGAATTATACGGATATACTGACCCAAATATAATTGACCACTGGTGGTATTGTGTATATAATAAAACTGCAGAGATACATCTAGAAGGAGATTGTCTCCATAAGTTATTCTATTGGGCAAAAGATAATGTTTATAACCCCACTCCAATTCATATGCAAAAATATCATGTCGATGATACTCCACCAGTTATAGAGAAGATACATCCACCTGAGTATGTGCCAATTGATGAAAACGCTGGATATATAAAACCTTATTCCTCCATTACCCTTCGAGCACACGACCCCGAACCATGTGCGTCAGGTGTAGAAGCAATTTATTGGAGGTATGAATATGGAGAAATATGTCGACCCTTAGAAAACGAAGAAGAAGCAATAAATGGAAGTGAATTATTAGAGCGATATGGGTATACTGACTCAAATATAATTGACTATTGGTGGTATATAACCAATAATTACACCGAAATTCTTTTCAGTGGAGGGTATGGAGATGAATATCTCATATCAGGTAGATACGTGCTATATTATTGGGCAAAAGATAATGTGTGCAATAATGATACAATTCTTCACCAAACATACTACTTGGACAATACTCCGCCCATAACATCTTTCTATTTCTCTGGTATATACTCTCCCTATGGATGGTACAGAAATATCCCTGTTGTTACATTAAATGCAACAGATGATGGATGCGGAGTAAATATAACATATTATAAAATTGATGATGGGGAATGGAGTAAATATATTGGTCCATTTACTATTCCTGAAAATGGATTGCACACCCTTTATTATTATAGCATTGATAATCTCGGAAATGAGGAAAGTGTAAAGAGTAAGACAATAAAAATCGATAACTTAAATCCATGGACAGAGATATTTGTTAAAGGAAATGAGAGTAATGGATGGTATATCAGCGATGTTATTATTGGAATGCTTGGGCATGATAGTCATTCAGGTATTGATAAAATCATGTACAGGTTAGATGGAAGAGAATGGAATGAATATAAAGGAGCGATTCAAATAGGGAAAGAAGGAAATCATGTTATTGAATACTATGCTGTGGATAAGGCAGGAAATACTGAGAATGTGAATACATTTTCATTCAAAATTGATGAAACATCACCTTATGTGAAAATAGTAAAGCCAGAGGGAGGAGAGATATTTAATGAAAGCATTGCCATAGAATGGAATGCTTCCGATGCATGCGATGAAAATCTTTCCATTGATTTGTATCACAGTATGGATGGAATGACATGGCATTTGATTGCTACAAATGAGAAAAATGATGGGAATTATATATGGAATATTGGCAGCATGGAAGATGGAAGTTATAGGGTAAAGGTTGTTGCAAGAGACAATGCAGGACATGAAGGCATGGACATCTCAAATATTTTCACAATAAACAATATTCCTTTGAGTGTGACATTGGATAAGCCAAGAAATTACCTCTATATTGCAGACAGGGAAATAATTCCATTACCAATTCCAGTTATAATCGGAAAAATATCCATTATTGCAGAGGCAAATTCAGGATTAGGGGTTGTGGAAGTAAAATTCTTTGTTGATAATGAGTTGAAATATACCGACAACGAAGCACCATATTCATGGACATGGGATGAATTTGTCTTTGGCAGCCATGAAATAAAGGTGGTGGCTGTTGATGGAGGGGGCAACATAAAAGAGAAAAAAAGCAGGGTATGGATATTTAATCTCTAACCCCTTTTTTATTTTTCAAAAAATTTCTTTAATTTTTCCACATCATATGTGTTTATGATGTCTTTTTTCCCTGCCCATCCCCTTCTTGCCACCGCTG
>CAZHBO010000155.1:0-2697 GCA_964530745.1 uncultured Thermoplasmatales archaeon
ACTTCGAGGATGCATTTGCAATGGCAATGACTCCAGAATTTGATGATGATTTTTTTAATGTGTTGTGATTGTTAAATGAATCTTCTGGAGAATTGTTGAATTACCCTTTCCTCAGAAGGTATGGTGAAGTATAATTTTCTCAAATGAAATATCAGGAGTGACAATCTTTAAGTAAAAAAAACCCATTATTTGTAGCGTAATAGATGAATGATGATGTACCACACCTTTCAGCCATTATTGACCGAGGTAATGTTTTTGCTAGACTTAAAGCAATAAAACAACTCGTAAAAATTAGGGATAGTGATGCCATCACTCTCTTAAACAAAGCAACAAAAGATAAAAATTTTCTTGTAAGAATTAAAGCCAAAAGAGCTTTACAAAAATTAAAATCAATAAAAGAAAAGCAAATACCTCAACAGGCTGTATCAGTGAGTCCAGAAGAGCCCAAAATATATGAAAAGGAAGATATAGAAAAACCATGGAATGTTCGTAGAGATGAATTGCTAAAACTTGCAAAGGGTGGCAAAAAAAATATTGATAAAATTTTAATGTACCTAGAGGATAGTAGCCCCGCTGTAAGATGGGATGTGGCTGAGGTATTGAAAGATATCGATGTTAAACAATATTATAAAGCGTTGTTTTATCTATCTAAAGATGAAAGCATTGATGTTCGAAGAGAAGCATTCAAAGCCATTGAACCAGTGTTAAAATCAATAGACAGTAAAAAAGAAAAAACGAAATATTGTCCTATTTGTAAAAAAAGAGTTGTGCCCAAAGTTTTTTCATTACCAGACTACAAATACCTTGATGCAGATTATAAACACTACTTTTGTCCATATTGCAATTATAGATTTTCATAACATTCATATCATATACTGTAAACCTCATGAAATCTTTGATGATGAATTTTTTATTGTGCTTTTCTATAACGAAATTTTATCGAATCCGATTCTGACTTTTCCATCAACCCTCCCGTTTTTGTATATCTTTTTTGCATATGAATCATCAAAATTCAATTCAAATAGCTCTATAAATGTTCTTCCTATGCTCCCAAGAATGGCTTTCACCCCCATTCCTTCAATCCTATAAAAACATCCACTCAAATCCAGCTCCAAACCATTTTCCAAAGCCGTTTTGACACCTTCTGTAAAAAAATATCTGTATTTTGATCCCGGTGTTGACCAGTAACTTTCCCCAGCAAAAAAGCCATAGACATGTGTTGGTTTTTCCTGTAATAATAAGTCTGCAATGACATCTGTCAGGCCATTGTTCCGCCAATGAGACGCCACCCTTCCTTTCATCATCTCATTGTAATTGTGAATTGGTTCTAATGCGTCCACTATCCCGTAGCCTGCTGATATTATAATCAATCGTAATCTGCCAGAGCGAATAAAATCGATAATTTTATTTTTATAGGGTAAGAGGGCATCGTAGGGGGAGCCAGTATATAGATCAATTGCACTTGTCTCTGCGGATGTTTGGTCTATACAATACTGCATTCCCCTTCTTCCCTCAATTAAATTGTTCCATGTATTTGGTAAATCCATGGTTGTCAATTTTTTTTCTGGTTTTATGATATTTCCTGATGAGATTTTGGTACCACAGCAAGGAATGAAGCAAATTACTTTATTCTGGTTCATGCCTGATGTTTTTTTTATTTTCGTCTGATTTTGGATAATGATTCATATACGGCGGCTGATTAGTATTGAGTTTTTGCATTCGTTCCCTCACTTCGACAATTATTTCATCTCCCTTTTCTGTTGGGATTGCACCTTTTGGGGTTTTATATATTACTCCAGCATCTCTTAGTATATCAAATAATGTTCTAATTCTCGAAGGTACCCTATTGTAGTATCTGCCGAATTTTATCACACCAATGGGCTCACCCGCATCTGCATGCTTTTTTATTTTCTCATATACATCCACCAACTCATTTATCCTCTCATACGATCTTGACAGTATCATTTCCGCTCCCCCATGATTAATCTCTTTTTGGTAACGATGTATCGATGCCGTTGATTCTTTGTTGATTGATCGTGCTTTATCTTCTATTTTTTTAACTAATTTGTTTTTGTATAACATAGAATTATCTATGCCAAGTATCCTGAGTATTTTCATTCTTTCAGGATGAGTAATTCTTAATTTTTGGCTAGTGATATGGTGTAGTTCCTCACCAACATGTTGCAGGTCTGTAACATGAAACCATTTCCGGATTTTAGGGGGCATATTTGCTACTTCATTGTATTCTACATTGTTCCTAAAAAGTACAATGGCAGAAATATGACCAAGATCAATAAATCCTGATTTTTGTTTACCAAAAATTTTAATTGCGTCTTCACTTAATTTGTTTAACAAGCTGTATTTATATGAGCGTACCTGTTTGTATGGATTCTCCATTTCTGTGTCCCCGACTCTCCATTTTCCTTCCTCTCCGCCTTCTACCTTTCCTGAGTAATCTTTTAACTCTATGACAATTATTGCATCATCTTTGAATAAGGCCGCATCTATTTGATTTCCATTTAAAAAGAAATTTCCAACAAGTATTGCTTTACCATAATTGAAAATCACCCTTAATTTATCCACCAGTTCATCGAACATCTCTCGCTCGTGAGGATACTCAAACTCCTGTGCCAGATAAGTTATTAACCCCTCTTTCAAGTTAACAGCAGAAATAGAACTGTCTTTCATTCTTAGTTG
>CAZHBO010000156.1:0-2636 GCA_964530745.1 uncultured Thermoplasmatales archaeon
AACTTTCATATCTATGGTTGAATATTTCCTTCTTTATTAAACTGTTGGTATTGAATCCGATGATTATTTATAGTGAAATTTTATTGAAAAAAGACATGAGGCTGAAATTAATAGCCATTTTGATAATCATTTCTTTTCTCATTAGTGGAAATTCCCTTTTGGGTAATCAAACTCTCCCTGCTGTAAACAATTCAGAAAATTATGCCTATGGGCAAAGTAACTTTTCATCTCTTAACCATTTATCATCAAAAAATAATGCATATTGCTTGCCTACAAACTGGAGGGGGGAATGTAAAAATATCATGGCAGTTGGTAATGCCACAGAAGGAAATTATAGCCTCCTGCTAAAGGTAAGGGACCCGGCAAGACCAGGTTTACAAGTATTGTGCGCCATTCCTAAAGGATATGAATATGATTACCATCGTCCTTGGACTGGCTTTAAAATGCATTTTAAAGTAGAGCATAGATTTATAGGAACTACTACTAGGGGCGATACCCCTCCGAACATAACGAAGCCTGGCATGATTTTAAGCGATGCAGGTCTTGCATTTGGGGACGCAGATACAATATCCTATTTAATCAATCCCTCTCCAAATGCATGGGATGATTTTGATTGGATGCGGTATGCTGCTCAATCAGCTGATGATATAGATGATGCGGTAGAGCTTTTAACCAATGATGTTGTGGATAAAATGCACGCTCCTTCTGTAGCAGAAAACATATTTGTTGTGGGAGCAGACAAAGGCATGGTAATAGAAGCGGATGCTTTTAATTATCGTGTTAGGCAGATTAATAGCGTAGAAGTGCAATCTAATTATCCCAAAGATTTGTGGGATGTGCACACTCTCTATCCTTTATTTATTGCCCCAGATTTTAATTCAACTTTTACAGGCTGGGTGGAAGAGGGGGAAAGAATTGGTTTAGGTGGTTTAATGGGCATTCGCATTTCAAATATTGGTTCTCAATTTATTACTGCTAGGCTTTCTCCAATAGGAATTAACAGACAAATTTTCATAGGCGAGGGGAAAGTATTGGGAAATTTCTGGATAGAATTGATGGACATTGAAGATGGTAAAGCCAAAATTTTCCTGTGCTTTAAATACCTTGCATGGGAATCAAAAATGAAAGAGTTTGTAAGACAAAGAATGGGCGGCATAACAGTAAAAGATATGATGAACTGGTCCCGCATTCATAGCGATGACTTAGATGGGCTAAGAGGAATGTGCCAGGGAGGGTATGAAGTTGCAACCATTTATCGAATTCCTACTACATATACTAATTTTTTAAGCACTTTGTGGTTTGCCCCAGACCAATGCTCTTCCATATTTATTCCAGTCCATATTTGTGATAGGGACATATATGATCCTTATGAAAGTGGTGAGGCGCATTCTATTGCTTTGCAATTGCTGGAAAAATATGGTCATGGCAATCTTACAAAAGTATTTGGGAGTATTGAAGATGATTTTATTTCTGAAACAAATAGTGCAGAAAAGGAAGCAATTCAGTTGTTGAACGAGGGAAAGAAGGACGAAGCAATTAATTTGCTTACCTTATCAGACATAAATATACAGATGAAGGCGTTATTGATAGAAAAAACTTGGCTTAATATAAGTTATCTCAGCCAAAACATTTCTAAATTTGTTGCTGATGAAATATTAGATTCAATGGGTGATAAAGAAAGAATGGAAGAAACGGCTAATCATATTTCTTTCTTAATTAAAGAAATGAGAATTAATAAGCATGATTCAATCATTCTCCAAAACATTTGCAAAAATCTTCACTCCTTAGCCTTTCTCATGTAAAAATCTATTCAAAATAATTAAGCATTCCTTCCTTTTTCAGCCTTGCCTTCACAGGAGGATATAATTTTATTTTTTCTTCCTCAACCATAATTTTTCCTAAGCCCATCTCTTTTAGCATATTGTAAAATTTTTTTCTGCCTTCTCTAACAGAAACAACCGCAATATTAAAACTCATTCCATTATCCTTCAAATTTTCCAATGCTTTAATTTGGTAATCAAAACCTTCCTTTGCTCCCGTAAGCCATGAGAATTCTTCGAGACTAGAGCCTTTAATACAAACTCTAACATGCAAATTATGGAATTTTGATAATTCTTCTACATATTTTCTATCTGCCCCCAAAAGAATTCCATTGGTTTCCAGGATAAAAAGAAAATTAGGAGATATGCAATCTAGCAATTCTATCAAATGCTCTCTGCCAATTGTTGGCTCCCCTCCAGAGATGCGAAGCATATCATATCCTTTCCTCTTTGCGATTTTCTCCAGCAAAACAGTAACTTCTTTAGGAGAGTAAAACTCTCCCACTCTTTCTGCCTTCCATACAACATTACCTGACCAGCAAAATTTGCACCTCAGGTTGCATCCAACGGCATCAGCCGTCGAAATCCCTCCATAAAATTTGCTTGCACGAAATCGATAATATTTCCTTTTGTTGCCTTTGATAACAGCTCTCTCTACTTTCTTGGACAATTCAATGGGATCATACACAATCCTCAATATTTTTTCAATTATAAAAATAAGCCGTAAAGAAAAAATATAACATTTTGCTTATTGATGCGGAAGGGCTAGTGGTCTAGGGGTTATGACGTTGCCCTTACGAGGCAAAGGTCGCCGGT
>CAZHBO010000157.1:0-1368 GCA_964530745.1 uncultured Thermoplasmatales archaeon
TTATCAAATCTATAATCTCTTCCTTCTCCTTTTCCATCATCTTTCTTCTCTCCCTTCTTTTAATTAAAATTATACTTCCTGCTGCTGTAAAAGCAACAATTAATGTTAAAAAAGAAATCACCAAAAACAAATTAATATGATGGGGAGGAGGAGGAACAATAGAAATTTTCATTGAAAACACATCTTCATATCCATCATCATCTTTTATTTTCAGAACAACCGTATAATTCCCCTTTTCCTTGTAAGAATGGATTGGATTTATTTCATAACTTTTTCCACCATCTCCAAAATCCCAAGTATAATTTGTTATGTACCCCTCATCGGTTGAGCAATCAATAAACTTAATATCTTTTCCCACATACAAATCTCCAGATATCTCAAATTTTGCATATGGACGATTTACAATAACAATTTGCTTTGTTATGGTGGAAAATGACCCATTGTTATCCTCTACTTTAAGTGTAACATTGTATTTTCCTTCTCTATCCCATTTATTGGTCGAAGTTTTCAGGAGTGTGTTTTTAATCTCAAATTCACCATCATTATCCCAGTCCCAATTATATAATACAACAGAGCCATCTATATCATATGAAAGAGAAGCATTGAACATTATCGTTTCATTCGGTCTTGGTAAAGATGGCTGAAAGGTGAAATTTGCAACAGGTCGCCTGTTTCCCTGTTTTACATTCACATTTTTGGTTATACTTTTACTAATCCCATAATCATCCTTTACACTGAGCTTCACTCTATATGTGCCAGGTAATAGATATTTATGGGAAGGATTTTTTTCATTACTTTTATTCCCATCTCCAAAATCCCATTGCCATGAAACAATATAACCATCGGGGTCGTAGGAACCATCTGTAAAATGAATTGTTTCATTCGTTCTTAAAATATTGGGGTAGGTAAAGGCAGGAACAGGAGGATGATTTTTTATGTTTACTTCTTTTGAAATTTGATTTGTATTTCCATCTTCGTCTGTAACAGTAAGAGTAACAGTATATTTTCCTATTTCATTATATCGATGGGATGGATTTTTTTCATTACTTGTTGTTCCATCTCCAAAGTTCCATTGCCATGAAACAATTGTTCCATCATCTGTGGATTTATCTGTAAATTCCACAGGAAAGACTGTTGTTGGATTGGAGGAATAAGAAAAATCTGGAACGGGAGGATTGTTGGTAACGATTATTTGTTTTGTTGTTGAATTGCTCATTCCGTCTTCATCTGTTACCATGAGAGTAACATTGAATGTTCCTGTTTTGTTGTATGCATGTATGGGATTTTTTGATGTGGAATTGCTTCCATCTCCAAAATCCCAATAATATATATAGGGGGGAGAGCCTCCATGTGATTTGTCACTGAAGT
>CAZHBO010000157.1:1378-2615 GCA_964530745.1 uncultured Thermoplasmatales archaeon
CAGAGCCATGAAACAATTGTTCCATCATCTGTGGATTCATCTGTAAACTTAATAGAGTCGTTTATGGAAAGATGAGTGGAAAAGGAGGTCTTGATGCTTGGAGGAGAAAACATATATTTCAAAAGAAATGCATCTGGTGAATTGGAGCTATAACTTTCTGTCAAGCCGCACATATATAAAGAATTATTGGCAGATTCCAAATCTGTTGCATAATCCATTTTATCTCCACCCCATATTTTGGCCCATATAAAGATTCCATTTTTATCATATTTGATAAGAAAAGCATTTCTATCTCCAGCACCATAACTAAAGGTTATGCCTGCAACATAAAGATATCCATTATTCTCTACCACCTCAAAGCCATTCTCTACATTTCCGCCACCCCATTGTTTGCTCCACACAAGTTGCAGATCTGAGCTATATTTTTGTAAAAGCGCATCATCGCCATCGACTTCTCCACATACATAAATATTTCCTTTATCCATTGTCATTCCGTAAAGCTTGTCATAGTTGGCACCTCCCCATGTTTTACTTTTGATAAAATCTCCATCTAAATCGTATTTAAGAATAAAAGTATCAGCATCTGGGGAAGCCTTTTCAGTGAATCCTGCTATAAAGATATATCCCTGTGAAACTATCATATCCTGCGGTCTGTCTCGATATTCTGTTCCCCACATAACTACTTTACTCCAGGCTGGATTACCATTTGTATCATATTTCATAAGAAATGCATCCATCTTATCAGCACCAAAACTTTTGGTATATCCTGAAACATAGATATACTCTGAATCCACAATTATGGAAGATGCATAATCATTATTTTCTCCACCCCAGATTACCGGTTCCTCCCAAATTTTATTACCATCTGTATCATATTTTAGAATGAAGACGTCTGAATCATAAGAATCGCCATAACTATAAGTAGTGCCTACAATATAAATATACCCAGAACTTATGAATATATCATTTACCAAATCATCTTCTTTTCCTTTCCATTCTCTTTCCCATATTTTATTTCCCATTTCATCATACTTCAGCAAAAAAACATCGGTAGAAGTGTCACTGTGCTGGACAGTGCCTGTTAGATAGATATAGTTATCATAAAGGTATAATGCATCTCCAGAATCCCACCCCTCTCCACCATAAGTCTTCACCCAAGATGGTTTAAGTGTTTTAGGATTATTGTTTAAGTTAGAAAAGACAAAAAGAGAATAGTGGGTCACTAAAAGTATAAATA
>CAZHBO010000158.1:0-2608 GCA_964530745.1 uncultured Thermoplasmatales archaeon
TTGTAGTTAGCATGCCAAAAACATTTCAGTTTAACTTATTTATCTGGGAAAATATCCTGAAGTTATTAATAAAAATAATTTCATATATGGGGGCGATAACATGGTGAAAGCAAAGCGTATGCTAACAGCAATTTTAGCCAATATGCAGAGATACTGAAATCATCACAATCTATAAAAATAAATTATCCTATTCAATTAATGTTAGACCCGAGAAAAAACAAATTTATAATCGCAATTATAGCCATTCTTCTTCTCTCCATAGTATGGTGGCATCTTTCAAAACCACCTGTAAAAGAAAAGGAAAGCATAGTTTTTGACGATCGCATAAGTCCTATGGAAAATCAAGCATTGTTTGTTGAAATATTAAGAATAAGAAATAGAGGATTAATGGATAAAATGCTGAGTTATGGATCGGATTGGAAAAATCTGCCATCTTTTTATTACATAATCAGAGTTGATGGAAAAGAAGGTAGTTCTAAAGGAAATGTTGGAGAAACGGGAGTTTATAATACATGGGATACCATAGGATATGAAAGTTCGATGGTATTCGATGTTGATGAGGAGCAAGAATATTCAGATGTAACTATATCCATTGTTGAATTGCAGCCAAAAGGCTTATTTGGACAACAAGAAGAGGTAGAAAAAGAAAAGATTTCATTGAGATACAATTATCGTACCGGAAGATGGACAGGAGATGACCATCTCATGGATAAAGATGGAATGGGACATTACGTGGGCAAGAATTATGAAGTTTGGTTCAATCTTTATCAAGCTGATTATGATCATGATGGAATTCCTTATTGGGTGGAAGTAAATATTTTGGGAACAAATCCGACAATGGATGATAGCAAGCTCGATCCAGATAATGATGGCATACCAACAGATTGGGAGTGGAAATATGGTTATGACCCATTTACATACAATGAGCACAGCAAGCTTGACCCAGATATAGATGGAATTGAAAATATTGAGGAATATAGGCTAAGGGAATATTTTGCAAATCCTTTCCAGCCAGATATATACATTGAAACAGATGGAATGGAAAAGAGAGGATTTTTCGATTTGCCTCACATATTTTATAAAGAATCGCAGCAGATGATTATTGAAAGATTTGTCCAGCATGGAATAAATGTGTATATTGATGATGGATGGAAAGATGGCACGGTAAATGGCGGCGGAGAACTGTTGCCTTATCAGAGCAATCTTGACGACATTTTAGGAAAGCAACTCCTTGCTTTTTATGAGCATAATTTTGCAGATGAAAGAAAAGGGATTTTTAGGTATGTCGTCGTGGGCGTAAGGAAAGACGGGGGTGGCTTTATCACTCCTGTCAAATATAACAGATTCGATGCAATATATGTTAGCAACGATTTTAATTCCATGATAACAAGAGTAGCCTTCACTCCAAGAGAATTAAGAGTGCAGCTTGCAAAAGCGATTTTGCATGAGCTTGGGCATTCTCTCGGTTTAATGCCAGGTATATTTCCTGGAATTGATTTAATGAGTAGAAAATTCGGCGACCGCTACCCCAGTATGTCAGATGATGAATACAATGCTTACTTGGAAAAATACTATAGCGTAATGAATTACCAGTATATTTACAATAAGCCATGGTGGTATTCTGAGGATAGGAAATATCTCTTTGATTATTCAGACGGTAGTAATGGCTTGCCATATGATTGGAACGATTGGGAGCATATTTATTTGCCTACTTTTCAGATTGATGTGCCAGCTTATGAAGACCCGAGCATAGAAACTTTTGAAGATTTTAATCCTGTAAAAGATTATCCAGAGTTAGTAGCGAAGGGCTGGAAATATGATGAAAATTTAACCAGAAGATATGCAGAAGAATTTGAAAAATTTGTTTTAGTAAAGAATACAGAGGCTGATATAAAAATACTCATAAAAGAAAAAGCTGAAAAAAATGAGTATAATTTGCGAATTTATGCAAAGCCTAAGGTAGAGCCAGTTTTTGCAGTATATTCTTTGGTAGCAGAAGGAAAATTGAGTGGCAACAAAATAAAATTTTATTCCCAGCAAACGTTAATCAATAACGCCATGGAAATGATTAAGAAAACATGAAATTGCACTTAGATACTCCATTCATTTCTGGCACAGTATTTTCAAAAGTTAGCCAAAGAAAATCGAAGAAACTAAGATGGACAGAGTGTAATCATTTTTATTTCATTCTATCCATCTTCATATTTTATTTGTGGGAAATGCTGTTTTCGTCACAAAAGATTTATGAATACACAACTATACATATACAGGGCCGGTAGATCAGCTGGAAGATCGCCACCTTGGCATGGTGGAGGTCTCGGGTTCAAATTGCAACCTGCAGAGCAAGTTGAATGCTCACGCAGGTGTGCATGAGCATCCCGACCGGTCCACTGTTTTTTCACAAAAAAGATAAAGGCATTCTTCTTTCTAAACTAAAAATGATAGTAATTCACTATGGGGAAATAGGCATAAAGGGCAGAAACAGGAGCATGTTTGAAAACATGCTGCTTAGAAATATAAAGAAGGCATTGGAGGGGGAGATTGAGACAGCGAGGAAGGAACATGGAAGAATCATTCTGGAAGGAAAAAAAATAGATAGAGGATTAAT
>CAZHBO010000159.1:0-2576 GCA_964530745.1 uncultured Thermoplasmatales archaeon
GAATACCGGCCCAAGGCTTTTAATTTTTTTAAATTTTTACTTTCGGAGATACTGTGCATGCATGTATCATCAAGATACCGAGAACAGAAAAATAGCAAAATTTTGTTTGGATTGGAAGAGACATAGACAACAACCAGCACAACAAACTTTATATAATTCCAAAAGTTGTGTTGGAATGAAAAAGATAAAGTTGGTTGCAACCCTCTTTCTTGTGATGGCCCTTGCAATATCATCTGGGTGCGTGAAGGAAAGCAAAGCCAAAACGTTTTCCATGGGCGAGTTTATGGAGATAGTTGCCAACTATAATAGAACAATAATAAATGAAACAAAGGAGGTGTTTTACAATTTTTCCTCTCTAGATGATAATGATGAGGTGATAATAGATGATGTTATACATAATACAACCTATTATCCCGAGAATAATTTTACATCCATATACTGCATAACGGATTTGAACAATTCATTGCCTTTTTCAGGAAATCTCACCAATAAATTTCATGAGGGGGATCATATCAGAATAACTCTCCATATAGTGAGAGATACCTTTCCATATCCCTATGACCAGACATGGACGATAAGCATTCAGACGATTGAGGAGGGATGGGACAACAATATGCACACCTTCATCCCCATTTCTTCAGATACCATTAAAAAGGTTTGAACATCAGAAAAATAAAATAAACAATTTGCCATTATAGCAAGCTAAGGAGAAGGCTATAATGAGGGTGAGTAAATATACGCCGGAACTGATATGCAGTTTACCTTGGGATTTACAAAAACTTTTATGGCTCGCCTTTCATTATCAGCATCGTATAACGCAACATGAAAAATGTTTTTGGTGGCTTGGTGACGATGGAAATGCCGAAAAACTAGATAGATATCTGGCTGCCTATGAAAGAATAAAGAGATTGATAGTAAAATTATGTGAGAGAAAAGGATTTGAAGAAATATGTCTAGTGGAGGATGGAAGGAGGGGTATGGAAGAAAAAATTTTTGAAGAATAAAAAGTATTAAAAAGAGTTAAACACATCTCGTTTTATGAGGATATATATCGGAACCTTTGATGAGAGTGAGATGGAAAGCATTCTTCAAGAGTTAAGGAAAGCAGGGATAAGAAGTGAGATTAAACCATCCATTGATGTGGCGGTACATGTGAGGTATCTCATCAAAGGAAAGCTCAGCGAGATAAAGAATAAATATAAGGATACAGAGATGGCAGATTTGGTTGAGAAATGGGAGAAATATATTGAGGTTGCAAGAGAGATACTGAAGAACAATAGGAAGGAAGGAGATTTTGAGAAAGAACTGCTGAAAAAATTAATTCCTGAAGGCGATGAAATGGTGGTTGTCCTATTTGAGGCAATGAAAGATGGTGGTGACGAAGAGATAAAAAAACTTGAAAAAATCATGGAGGGAAAGGAGGAAGAAGAAGTGGAGAATTTTTTTAGCCGATTTAGAGAGGCAATAAAAATTGTAGATGCATTCCATAATATTCTTTTAGCCAATGGAATAAAATATGAAGGAGGAGAGATTCATGGAAATCTTTCCGACGATCCCATTATGATAATTCATATTGAAGGAATTGATGGTGAGAGGGCAGAAAAACTCAATCTTGATTTTGCCTTCGATACCTATGTAGATAAAAAGGTGGACATATATGGAAACCTTATGGATATAATATACGAAAGAGAAAAACTGAAAAAGATGGCTGTCAAAAATCCAAGATATGTGGAAATTTTGATTCTCTCAGATGCCATTGCCATGATGCTTGATAAACTGGAAGGAAAGATGGAACTGGAGGAATTTTTTGACAGGGTTATAAAAATACAGGAAGAAGATAATAGAATATTTTTCACTCCTTCAGCCATAGAGGAAATACTAGAAACTCTGGAAAAAATGGAAATTATCAAAATGAAGAAAGGCAAGATATGGTTGAGTAAGAAATAAGGTAGCAATCATCTTAACAAACTAGCAAGAAATCCCTTGCCTTTAGGCTAGGGATGAATTGCTATTTTGTTAACATGCATATTCAGAGAATCAACTGCAACAACATCCCCAAATCTTTTTGTCAAATCTCTTGTCTCTATCACATATTCTTTCTCCATCAAATCACCAACACAACCATATCTTGCCATCTCATAGACTTTGCTTAGTATGTTAAATAATGGCAAATAAGATATTTAAACTTGCTTCCCTCATTTTTGTGGCAAAGTGGCAGGGCATAATTTGACAGTTGCAATTTTTATTATATTTTACCATCTCAAATTAAGGCTTTTGTCTGCCAATCCACTTTCTATCAGGAATTGTTGATACCTTTCGAGCAATACAGGAAAAAATTTTTCTGATTCTTTCCAAAACCCTATATGGCGTTCTTTCTGAATTCTTTTTTTACCCCAAGCTTTTTCATTGCTTCTATGGGATAGGTTTCCGGTATTTGATGAATAGCAACAGAATGAGTTAGCCTCTTATTCACATGAATTTTCAGTAATGGAATAAAATTTTTCATGTTTTCCCCTATGCCGGTGCTGTTAACTTAACGAAATTTTTCGATAAAAATATGCACCCCATCCCATCAT
>CAZHBO010000160.1:0-2566 GCA_964530745.1 uncultured Thermoplasmatales archaeon
CAAAGATGGGAAATAAAAAAGGTGTTTATATATCTCACGAAATTTCGGGAATATCGAGCATCAAAAAGTATTAAATAGGCAGAGAGATAAGCAAGCAGGAAAATGCTCGTTGAAAAATTAAAAAAACTGAAGAAAGAAAGAAACGCCATTATCCTTGCCCATAATTATCAAAGACCTGAGATACAGGATGTTGCAGATTTTGTTGGTGATTCATTGGCTCTCGCTATGCAAGCTAAAGAAACAGATGCAGATGTTATTGTTTTTTGTGGCGTCGATTTCATGGCTGAGTCAGCAAAAATTGTGAATCCAGATAAAATTGTTTTACATCCTGATATCAATGCAAAATGTCCTATGGCGGCAATGGTTGATGCAGATTCTTTGATTTCATTCAAAAAAAAGCATGGAATGGATGTTGTTAGCTATGTAAATACTACAGCAGAAGTAAAAGCGGTGAGTGATATATGCTGTACTTCTGCAAATGCAGTGAAAGTAGTAAAAAGTATGCCCGATGGCATCATCTTTGTTCCAGATGAAAACCTTGGGCAGTATATAAAAAGATTTGTAAAGGATAAAGAAATAATTCTGTGGCCAGGTTTTTGCCCAACGCATGAGGGAATCGAAAAGGAAGATATATTGAAACTTAAAAGAAAACATCCAGATGCAGAAATTTTGGCTCATCCAGAATGCACTCCAGATGTAATTGACATTGCTACAAAAGTTGCTTCCACTGAAGGAATGGTGAAGTATGCTCATGCTTCTCCTTCAAAAAAATTTATAGTGGCAACAGAAAAAGAACTGTGCTATAGAATGAAAAAAGAAATGCCCGATAAAGAATTTTATGCTTTAGAAAATGCTATTTGTCCAACAATGAAAAAAATAACCATGGAAAATGTTGTGAAATGTTTGGAGAGAATGGAACCCCAGGTAATAATAGATGAGGAAATACTTAAAAAAGCAAGGATACCACTTGAAAGGATGATTGAAATAGGAAGGTAGCTACTTTTTCATCATTTTTTTACAAAATTTACAAAAGCCATTATAGGAAATTTCTTCTCCATTTTTTATCCTTTCTGCCATTTTTTTCGCATATTCTTTTATCTCTGGATATTCCTCTAAAATTTTTCCTCCACCCCTATAACCAGATAAATAATGGTTTACAGCTCCTTGGGTGATTCCGAGTAAGTGGGACACTTCTGTCTGCTTCATATTATGCTCATTAATCAAAACCCTTGCTATCTCTGCCCTTATGGCGGGGAGTATTCTATTTGCAGCAATCTCACACGGTGCTTTCATGAAACAAAAATGTTATAAGCACATATAACTATTACGGTGTAATAGGTGATAAAATGAAGGTTTACATGGATCATGCCGCAACCACCCCAATGGACAAAGAAGTTTTTGAGGCAATGAAACCCTACTTTTTAGAAAAATATGGAAACGCATCCAGCTTACATTCATTTGGAATGGAAGCAAAGGAGGCATTGGAGAAAAGTAGAGAGAGGGTAGCAAATTTAATTGGAGCAAGTGTTGATGAAATCATTTTTACAGGCGGTGGCACTGAGAGTGATAATCTTGCAATTAAAGGTATTGCTTTTAGGGCTGGAAAAGGGCATATTATCACAAGTAGTATAGAACATCCAGCAGTTTTAGAAACTTGCAAATTTTTAGAAAAGAAAGGATTTAGAGTGACATATCTGCCCGTTGATAAATATGGAATAATAAATCCAGAAGACGTGGAAAATGCAATAGAGAAGGATACCATTTTAATCACCATAATGCATGCCAATAACGAAATCGGAACAATAGAGCCAATTGAAGAGATTGGAAAAATTGCCTCCGAGAACAACATTCCATTTCATACAGATGCAGTCCAAAGCGTGGGAAAGTTGCCAATTGATGTAAAAAAAATTAATGTTGACCTTCTTTCCATTTCCGCTCACAAAATTTATGGACCAAAAGGTGTTGGCGCTCTTTATGTAAAAAAAGGAACAAAAATTGATGCCATTATACATGGAGGCGGTCATGAGAGGGGGTTGCGCTCCTCTACAGAAAACATTCCTGGCATTGTTGGACTTGCCAAGGCATGCAGCCTTGCTGGAGAAAGGATGGAGGTGGATGTGAAGAAGATGAAGAGATTGAGAGACATGCTTATTAAAGGTGTGCTGGAAATTGAGGAATCTCATCTGAATGGACATCCTGAAAAAAGATTGCCTAATAATGCCCACTTTTATTTCAAAGGTATAGAGGGAGAGAGCTTGATTTTAATGCTTGACGATGCTGGCATTGCCGCATCCACAGGCTCGGCATGCTCATCTAAAAAATTAATGCCATCCCATGTATTGCTAGCCATTGGTCTGCGACCAGAGGATGCCCATGGCTCGTTGCGCCTTACCTTAGGAAGGGAAAATAGCAAGGAAGAGGTAGAATATGTTTTGGAAACCCTTCCAAAAATTGTGAAAAAGTTAAGAGAGATTTCTCCAATGTGGAAAGATTAATCAAAAACACTCTATCTTATAAAAATTGCACATGACTTTATAAATATTGACTCGAGATTGCTTCCCTCACT
>CAZHBO010000161.1:0-2478 GCA_964530745.1 uncultured Thermoplasmatales archaeon
TGGATTTGAAAAAGACTGGCCACTCTTTGCCAGCAACATAATCAAAGGCTACTGGCGAACCCATAGTAACAACTCCTTTGAGGAAATTTTTTCCCTTCCCTTCTCCATATGCATAAGCAATCATTCCTCCCATGCTTTTGCCCACCCAGAAAACTTTGGGGCGGAGTTTCTTCTCCTTATAGTATGTGCGGCGAACGAAGCTTATTATTGAGGGAATGTCCTTTGTGATATAATCATCGATACACCAGTTGTATTTCTCTGGATGCCTCAAAGGGCTGAATGTTTGACTTCCATTTCTTCCTCTTAACTCAGCAACCCACACATCAAATTTTACCCCGCTTTCCCCTCCTTCATGGAGATATGCTGCCAGACTGTATTTCTCCCACTTTTTACTTCCTTCTCTTCCAAAATCCATGCAGGAAGCGTTTGCCCCGAGGCCGTGGCATAAAATAACAGGGTATTTCGAAATTTTTCCCTTTGTGGGTTTATATCTTTTTAGAGCAAGCTTCCATTTATCGGGTGTGGTAGCATATAAGGCATTTTTAATCATAATGAGAAATGCCACTCTGTTCTTATATTTTTAGAAATTTTCGTTTTGGAAGAAGCAATGAGATTTCTAGATATATCATGCTGCAATACCTCATCATTCCATTTTCATTCATATATCCTGACTAAAAACTTTGCTATTTCTTCTGCTATCTCTTTCCAGTCATCAAAAATCCAGTGGCAGCCTTCTTTGACAACAAATTCGGCATTATATTTTTCCGCAATTTTTTTCACAACTTCTGGAGGGGATAACCTGTCTTCTTTTGTGGCTATAAAAAGGAGGGGACTCTGTATTTTTTTCTCATCAACTCTTATTTTCGCCATCGCCAGCTCATATGCAACATGAGGTGATTCCATCTCCATTTTTTCAATAACTTTATCAATTTTTGTTTCATCTATACAATTTGCGATGAATTTTTTCACAAAGTCACTGCCGGGCATAAATGGCTTGCCTGCAATTATTTTGGGTAAAAATTTTAGAGAGTGAAGAGTGAGGGAGAAATTCCCAAAACCCACGCCTTTTGGTGGGGCGCTGCATATAGCAATTCCTCCTTTTATTTTCTTCTTTTCTGCCATCTTTTGCACTATGAGTCCGCCCATGGAATGACCAATGAGTACATCATCTTTGCCAACAATGGAATCAACTTTATTAACATAATCCATAAATGTTGCCTGCTTTAAATCGAGACCTTTCTTTATATCAATTGCTTCACATGTGTAATTTCTTGCTTTAAAATATTCTATAAAGTTATGCCATACATTGCTGTTGCACCACATTCCATGCAGAAACACGAGCATGATAATAAATGGCAGAGGAAATAAAAGAGTAACTGCCGAAATCCGTCAAGGATAATCTTGGAGAGTTGAGGATAAGCATTTAAAGGTTATATATGCACGTTCAATAACTTCTCATGTTCATTGTGGATGTAAATAATTGCGAAGAAATTATTGCAGGAGATGGTTCAATTCTTAGGGAGCTATTTAGTCCATTGAAAGACAATATTGACGTGAGATATAGCTTGGCTCTTGCAAGAGTTAAGCCCGGAGAAATAACTCATAAGCACAGATTGAAAACATCATCTGAAGTGTATTTTATTTTGCGTGGAAAAGGAGTTATCCACATAGATGATGAAACAGCGGAAGTTAAAGAAGGGCATATAATTTACATTCCTCCTGGTGCAATACAGAGAATAAAAAACACTGGCAATGAAGATTTAGTATTTTTGTGTATTGTATGTCCTCCCTGGAGAAAGGAAGACGAAGAGATTCTCGAATAATCTTGCTACTCCAACTCATGAAATACCAGGCCTGTAAGCAACTTCGGATCAAACCATGTTGATTTGGGGGGCATGTTTTTGCGAGCATCTGCCACCGCCTCAAGCTCTTCAATGCTTGTTGGATGCAAATAAAAGACAGCTGCATTTCCTTTTTCATCGACAAGCTTTTCATATTCTTTTCTGCTTACATTGCCGCCTACAAAGAAAATGTTCGGATCTTTCCTCACATCCTTTATGCCCAGAATAGGCTCCAGCACCTTGTTTTGCAAAATGCTCACATCCAAGCTTTCAACAATGCCATCCGGAATTTCTTTTGGCAAAAGCTTCCACCATTTGCCTCTGTAATACATCTGTATTTCATGTTTCCTTGGCTCTTCAATGCTTTTCATCTCCTCAACCTCAAATTCCTTTTTCAATTCATCAATGAAATCCTCCCTTTCTATTTTTCTTATCACTCTGTTATAGGGTAAGATACGCACTTCGTCATCACTTGCTGCAAAAACCATCACATATTTTGCCTCTCCATTGCCGTGTTTTTTCCAGTAATGCCATGCCGCCGCGATGCGGTGATGGCCATCGGCAATGTATAGGTCAACTGGCTTGAAAGCATCCTTTATTTTTTGAATTATGGCATCGTTGCTTATTTTCCATAGTC
>CAZHBO010000162.1:0-2460 GCA_964530745.1 uncultured Thermoplasmatales archaeon
TGAATATTGGAATGGTGAAAAGCATTCAACCCCTGTAAATACTATCGATAAAGGTGAATTTAATGCTACCATCAAAGTTGAAGATGGAAAGACATACTATTACAGGGCTATTGCGGTAGGTTCAAATGGGAGAATTGCATATGGCGATGTAAAGAATTTTAGTGTACCGACAAAACAAAACCATGAGCCAGTTGTTACGCTCATCTCTCCAGAGAATAACTCAACAGTTGGCATAGACATATCATTAATGGCACAGGTTTACGATGAAGACAATGATTCAGTAAATGCTACTTTCTATCTAAATGGGAGTGCCATTCATTCCGTCATTTCTCAAAATGGAGTAATTAGCGTTGCTTTGCATTTAAGCTATGGAAAGGATTATACATGGTATGTTGTTGTAAGCGATGGAAAAAATGAAAGCATCTCTGGCATATATACCTTCTCAACCATTGAGCAAACTAAAGTAAATTTCACCCATTCTTTCATTTTCGAGAATGAAATTGCATACTTCAACGACACTTCACTAGGAAATATAATGCAAAGACTCTGGATTTTTGGGGATGGAAATATAAGCAACCAAAAAAATGCAACCCATATCTACAAAAAGGCTGGTAAATACATTGTTAACCTAACCATAACTGATGCATATGGAAATACCTTTTCAAAGGAAGAGGAGATAATTGTATGGGAGAGAGGGGATGCAAATATGGATGGAAATATAAATGCCTTGGATATAACAAAAATTGAAAGGATAATAGACGGAATAGATGAGAAAACCATTCCTGCGGATGCCAATGGGGATGGATATGTTGATTCAGCCGACTTATACATGGTAATAAACAAAATTTTGGGATTGGCATGAAAAAGATATTGTTTATCCTTGCCCTATTTTTACTTATGCTACCAATGGCGAAAGGAAATGTAAATACATCCGTATCAATTTCATGTACTTCCCCTGTAGCAGTAGGTGATGAAGTTTATGTTTATGTTATGGCACAAAATTTAAAAAATTTTGATTCAGCCGACTATTTCATTTCCTACAATTCTTCTATTTTGAGGGCGGAGGAAGTGTACAACGGAAGTATAAATGGAGAAGAAATACCGACAAGTTACTCAATAAATAATACTGCTGGAATTTGCAGAATTGTTAGCCATATGGGTCTCAATGGAATAAATGGTTCTGGCTATCTCTCAAAAATTAAATTTTTATGCATTGGAGAAGGAACTTCCCATTTAAGCATTGATGGAAATATGAGTGATGTTGGAGGGGAGGAAATAAATGCAAGTTGGGAAGGAAAAAACATAGTAGCAACATCCACAGTTTTAGAGGTAGAAGCACCAGATACAGTAGAAAATGAATTTAATGCATTTATTAAAATATTCAATGCCAGCGAATTTAGCTGCATAAATATGACTCTAACTTATGATGGCAATTACCTCAATTTTGAAGAAATTGAAAATGGATCAATGGGCAATAAAGAGGTTCATGTAGTTTATAAAGAAATGGGAATGAGTATTAAAATCGTGGGTTGGATTGATGGAATTGCAAATGAAAGTGATGGAATCATTGCAAAAATAAAATTCATTCCTATCCATACAGGAACTACATATCTTAATATATCTGATGTTACAATAAGTAACTTTTCAGCAAATCTTATAACTGCTTTTATAGAAAATAAGAGCATAAACATAAAAGCAAATCCCCCAATAGCAAACTTTACATGGCAGCCAGAAAATGCAACAGATTTGGATAATATAACCTTCAATGCATCTTCATCATATGATGATGGTTACATTGTTAACTACACATGGAATTTTGGAGATGGAAACTTTTCATATGGAATGATAGTTAATCATAGATATGCTGATAACGGAATTTATGATGTTAGCCTTACAATAAAGGACAATGATGGAGCAATAACAGGCATTACTAAACAAATAAATGTTTCAAATGTTCCTCCTTTACCTAACTTCTCTTATAGCCCATTAAATCCTACAACACAAGATATAATTCAGTTTATTGATAATTCATATGACTTAGATGGTTTCATAGTAAATTATACATGGAATTTTGGAGATGGTGGCATTAGCTACAAACCAAATCCAAGTCATCAGTATGCAGATAACGGAATTTACAATGTAATCCTTACAATAAAGGACAATGATGGAGCAGTAGCAGGCATTACTAAACAAATAAATGTTTCAAAAGGAAACTCTCCACCAAATAAGCCTTATCAGCCATCTCCTGCCAATGGTTCAATAAATGTTTCTTTAAATCCAATCCTTTCATGGGTTTGTAGTGATCCAGATGGGGATGATTTGAAATATGATGTTTATTTTGGAACTTCCAAAAATCCTGCTAAAGTTGTATCAAATCAATCATTTAATATATTCAATCCTGGAACGTTAGATTATGAAACAACTTATTATTGGCGCATTGTTGCATGGGATGTATATGGT
>CAZHBO010000163.1:0-2331 GCA_964530745.1 uncultured Thermoplasmatales archaeon
TCATAATAATAAATGAATACCAGCCTATTTAAATTTTGGTATCATTTTTTATGGGACAATCCTTAAAATTCAGAAGTGAATATCTATTCATGTTTGGTTTGGAAGGAAAAACTGCATTGGTTACAGGAGCATCTCGTGGCATTGGAAGGGCGATAGCATTGGAACTTGCTAAAAATGGATGCAATGTTGTAATAAATTATCTAAAAAATGAGGAAAAAGCAAGAGAAGTGGAAAAAGAAATAAAAAAATATGGTAAGGCAATGATCATAAAAGCAGATGTTTCAAGGCAGGAAGATGTTGAAAGAATGAGGAAAGAGGTGATAAAAAATTTTCGTGGAGTTGATATACTTGTAAACAATGCTGGCATTCATCAACATCTAAAGAGCTGGGAATTAAGCATTGAGGACTGGGAAAGAATAATAAATGTAAACCTAACGGGAACATTTCTATGTTGCTCAGCCTTCATTCCTTTCATGAAGAAAAAAAGGTATGGGAGGATTATCAACATTTCTTCTGTTGTTGCTCACACCGGCACAGACCATGAATGCCATTATGCCTCATCAAAAGCCGGTATAATTGGATTGACAAAATCACTTGCATTAGAGTTGGCGCCTTATAATATAACGGTAAATGCAATTGCCCCTGGATTTATTGAAACGGATATGCTAAAATTTGAGAGCGAAAAGGAAAGGAAAAGAGTGGAGAAAAAAATTTTACTGGGAAGGATTGGAAAACCAGAAGAGATAGCATATGCGACATGTTTCCTTGCTTCTAATATGGCAGATTATATAACAGGGGAGACGCTAAATGTTAATGGTGGTCTTTATATCCATTGATTGGGTAATGGAATGAAAGAGATTGATGAATTAAAAGAAGATAAAAAATCTGGAGCTCAGGAAATAGTAGAAAAAGCTGGCAAAATTATTCTTCAATACTTTGAAGAAGGAGATGGAGATGAAGTGGAAAGAATATGCCTTGATTTAATAAAGGCACATCCTTCAATGGCTCCATTGTGGAATCTTACCAATATTGCGCTTTGCTATGATGCATCAGAGGTAAAAAAATTTCTGAAAGATAATGAGAAAAAAATAATTGCACTTGGAAAGGAAGTTTTGAAGGATGCATCCATTTTCATTACGCACAGCAGAAGCTCAACGGTCGTAAAATTGTTGCGGGAAATAGGGAAGGAAAGAGAAATAGAAGTTACTTGTACAGAATCACGTCCTATGTGTGAGGGAAAGCTTTTGGCAGAGGAAATTGCTTGCCCTTCTATAAAAGTCACGCTTGTAATAGACAGTGCTATATTTTCTTTTATTGACAAAGCAGATGCAATTGTTGTGGGAGCAGATGCAATTACGCTAAAGGGCATAGTAAATAAAATTGGAACACATGCCATTGCTTTCCTTGCAAGAAAAAATAGTGTGCCATTTTATGTTGTTTCTCAAACCCAAAAAATATTTCCATGGGTAAAAATAGAGGAAAGTTTGGAGAAACATGGGAGGATGGAGATAAAAAACATTTATTTTGATGTAACTCCCCTTTCTCTTGTGACAGCTATAATAACAAATGAGGGATTGTTAAAGGAAAATGATGTTAAGAAAAGATGTAAATGCATGAAAATCTCTCCTTTAATTAAAAAACTCTGGGAGGAAATTTAGTATCTATTGAACCATTGAAGCTTTTTGCAGAATGATAAATTTACTTTACTGCCTTACCTCCCATCACAAATGCTTTTTCATTGAGAGCGACGTATTTCTCTGGAACGCTTTTTTTAACCATGCTCAAAATTTTTTCCTTACTTACAGGAAAAACATCCATCTCTGCTAAGGCACCAAGCATGACAATGTTTCTTGTAATCGCATTTCCCGCTTCCTTTGCAATTTTCAAGGCATCAATTTTCACCAATTTGCATTTTTTTGCCATTTCTCCAAAAATTTTCTCTAAGGGAGGATAAACTGCTTTACCGATGGAAACATTCGGGGGTATGACAGGCGTAATGTCTGTAAGGACAATGCCATCTTTACTTATTTTTTCTATATGGCGGAGAGCCTCCAAAGGCTCCATTGAAACAATGGCATCTGCCCCTCCATCTGGAATGAGAGGAGAATGAATATTGCCTATTCTAACATGGCAAACAACACTCCCTCCTCTCTGAGCCATTCCATGGACCTCGGATGTAAGAACATGAAATCCTTCCTCCAGCGCTGCCTTTGCCAAAATGTTTGCCATCGTCAAAACTCCTTGCCCTCCAACACCTGTAAATAAGATGCTTTTCTTCATTTTTTCCTCCTTATTGCTTTTGCATCACAAACTTGAACGCATACTCCACAA
>CAZHBO010000164.1:0-2314 GCA_964530745.1 uncultured Thermoplasmatales archaeon
AAATAATTATTGGCTTGCTATTCCGCTGAGATTGTGTTACAAGAGAAGGAGAACTGCTCATTGGAATAACTGGAAGGGCTATCAATGTTAAAACCATTGCCACAACCATACTGTCCCTTACCTTCTTCAATTTTTCACCCCATATACAACATTACCTGCAGATTTATATATTTTTAGAATTGCTTCAGCGAGGGAAATCATATACATTTTTATATGCGATGGGCATTAAAAAGTGAGGGAAAAAAATGGCTGAGGCTAAAAAATGGAGAAGATGGCTTTTTTATATTGATATCATCATCATAGCAATCTTCATCATCTCCATCGTTGTCCTAGTTCAGGATGCATATAAAGCAGGATATTATTATGGATTCCCTGCCCACACTACATATTTCTGGCGTATGATGCAGGACGTGGCATTCCTAACCGGCTCAATTGCATGGATTTTTTACCGCTTTTTCAGAAACGAATTCCTCATACTCCGCTATCCGTGGTAGCAAGATTATTAAAGGGTGATGTCTTTCATCATTTTGGCTAAAGGTATGGACTAGGCTGGGGGGTTAGGCGTCTCCTGTAACCGGAAATCGCCTTTGCCGGAGCCGAAGCCTTGGGGGCGGCGCATCCGCCGCACTGCGATCCAGCGCTGGACAATGATTCCTCGTCCCCTGGGACCGAAGGTGGTGTTTCCGTTGGCTGGAGAGTCAATGGAGCACCTTGACCTTGGTCAGAGGGTCAGGCCCGGAAGGGAGCAGCCCAGCCAAGGACTGTTGGTGCTCAGGGGGGAACGGGGTTGAGAAGAGCGCTGGGGAAATCGTGGTGCAGCTTATGCGTCCACCCCGGGCGTGTCCATGCCGGCTAAATGGAAAGGGAGAGAGTAATTGCACTCTTCCAAGAAGAAGGGATGCTGATTCAACCAGAGGCTGTTGATTTTTTAATAAGCAGAGGAGATGCTATCGTAACAGCAAGAAAAATTTTGCAAAAGATGAGGGAAAAGCCATTGATATTGTCTATAGATGATATAAAAAATGCACTAAGGGAGGATGAAAAAAGCGAGACAAGAGAGGTGTATGTTGAGGATGGCGAAGTTGAAATTGAAATCATAAAAGATGTTACTGGGAAAAGTCGCTCTGAAGGAAAAATAACAGATTTTGCAAAATTATTTAGAGATAGATATGAAAGGATTTCAGAAATGCTATCCAGGAGGCAGGAATTAAAAAATGTTGTTCCTTTGAGGCGGGTTCAAAGAATGTCAGGGGAGATAAGCGTGATAGGGATTGTGAATGAGATAAGGAGGGGAGAGAATGGAAGTGTAATAGAAATAGAAGATGAAAGTGATGTTGCCACATGCTATCTACCTTTAGATTTAAGTGCTTCAACGCCAATTGTGGAGGATGAAGTTCTCGGCATCATAGGGAAAGTTGGAAAAAGGGGACTTATCATAGCACAGAACATAGTCAGACCCGATATATCCTTCAACAGGGAGCGGAATTATTCTGATAATGAAGCATATGTAGCGTTTGTTTCAGACATACACATTGGAAGCAAAACTTTCTTAAAGAAGGAATGGAGGGAGTTTATTAAATGGCTGAATGGAGAAATTGGAAATGCTCGACAGAAAGAGGTTGCAAAGAAAGTAAAATGCATAGTCATTCCAGGAGACATTGTTGATGGAATAGGAATTTATCCCAACCAAGAAGAGGATTTGGAAATAATGGATTTTTACGACCAATACAGAGCACTTGCAAAAGAAATGGAAGGACTGCCAGAGCATATAAAAATAATTTTCCAGCCAGGCAACCATGATGCAGTTCGCGCCCCTCTCCCTCAGCCTGCATTGGAAAAAGATATACAGGATATATTCTCATCATTCAATGCATTATTTGTTGGAAATCCATGTTTTTTGAAAATAGATGGTGTTGAGATTTTGTTGTACCATGGACAGGCGATTCAGGATTTTGCAACACATGCTGCCATGGACCAAAATAAGCCTACAGAAATAATGAAGGCTATGCTCCAGATGCGCCACATGGCACCAATATATGGAGATAACACACCACTTTCTCCAGAAATCCATGATTATTTGGTTATCGACAGGGTTCCAGATATTTTTGTCACAGGACATGTGCATGTAACCGCCGTTGAAAAATATCGAGGCGTTTTATTGATAAATGCATCCACATGGCAGTCACAAACGGAGTACCAAAAAATGATGAATTTTTCTCCCGATCCTGCAAAAGTTCCCTTGGTTAATCTCAAAAATTGTCAGGCAACAGTCATGGATTTTGGAAGTTGACCCCAACCCCCTTATTTCCACTGG
>CAZHBO010000165.1:0-2264 GCA_964530745.1 uncultured Thermoplasmatales archaeon
CAATTTCATGGTATTTGCCGTATTGTTTAATCAGACAGAACATGATGCCTACGCCTTTCCTCCTGACAAAAATTTATTTCATGCTTATTATGTTGACAGCACGGCAGCATACAGGGTAGAAAATAGCAATCTTCCCCCCATTGTAAAAATAACAGAGCCAGAGGAAGGATACATTTATTTTTATGGCAGGCAGATAATGGAAAGCGGGGAAACAATACTCATTGGTGATGCCTTACTTTCTGCCTATGCAAGTGATGATTTTGGAGTAAAAAAAGTTGAATTTTATGTGGATGATGAATTGAAAAAAACAATTACAGAAAAGCCATATCAATGGGCATGGGATGAAAGGGTAATAGGAAAACATGAAATAAAGGCGGTAGCATATGATGAGATGGATAGCAAGGCAAGTGATAAAATCCAGATAAAAATTTTTAACATTTGAGGAGCATCAATATCTTTTTAAATCAATATGCAATTCATATTCAGGGGAAGGAAAATGAAAGCGATATGGAAAAAAAGCTTGGTGGCTGTTGTTGTGGTAGTGTTTCTAAACCTTGCTCTGGTATCTGTAATAAATACGGCAAACCACTCACCTTTGAAAATAGAAGAGAAAAATTATGGGAATAACGGCAGTGGTTTTAAAGAGATGCAGGAAGATTTCATAGAGGCTGAAATTACAGAATATGGTTCAAATGGAATTGAGAAGAGAATTGTTTCTTTACCGAGGGTTGAGGCAGAGAAATTAAAAAATAAATTGATGGAAGCAGCAACAATGGAAGAAAGATTTTGCATACTCCAGCAATATGGATTAGTTTCGCAGGCATCGATAATTAACTGGGAAAAGGGAATGTATGAAAAAGCAGAAAAAATGGGATTAACAAAGAGTAGGACACAAAACATTACACCAAAATATGAATCAATTGGTATTTTTAACTTACCAATTTTACTAAACTTTCTTTGTAAAGTTAATGCGATTTATATTTTGAGCGGTAATGCACGCCTTGGGCTGCCGCCTATTATTGGATTTACTAAATTCTTTGGCGGCTCTAGGATTCTTTCTTTTGACTTGATTGATATGTGCTGGGGCGCCTTTGGTGTGCTGGAAACGAAGGGTTTGATACGCAGTCACGCTTTGACTACAGTTCCAAGTTTTATGTGCTTGGCAGGATTTGTGGGGATACATATCCATATCCCAATGATTTTGGACCTTTACAATGGCTTTTCAGCAATGACATTTGCAATAGGTTTGGGTTTGCATTCCATCAACTTTAATTTAGTAACCGCTGCCTTACTAGGCTTTGTTCTGGGAGGGGCAATTGCGCAACTAATCTTTGGCTCAACTGGAAGTGAGGGTTAAAAGCAAGCACAGCTATCCTAGACGCTTCGTTATTTATATATAGCCTTATTTGTTATACTTTTGGAGAAAAATGAGAAAAATATTATCTTTGGGGATAATAATGAGCTTTTTGTTCCTTATGATTCCATTAGAGGGTGTTTTTGCCGAGCCATATGAAGAACAATCAATTACTGCATCATCAGATTTTTTGACTTTAGCTCATGTGGTTGCCAAAGGAACAGGTCGTTGCCTCACCATACATGGCGCCTTTTTCTTAGGATTTGGTAAATGCTGGGCTATGTTCGTTAATTTAGAAGATGAGGGGTATATAGAAATTACTTCTTTGCTGGATCCCTCCAATAGTATAACCTTGGAAGGAAGTCATAAAATCATTATCCTAGGATTTATGGGATTAAGGATGACTTTGCCTAAAGTCAACATTAATGGGATAGCTTTATTTGTAAATTGGTCTTGATGATAGAAAGTTTTATACATACCATCCAATTTAATTTTAGAGAGGTGGAAATATGAAAAGGGTGTTGCTCTTTGGAATAGTTATTCTGATGATGCTTTTAAACATTCCGTGGGCTACTCTTGCTGAAAGTGACTCAAACGATGTTGACATGGAATTTAAAAGTGGATTTGGTTTAAGGATAAAAATCACAAATAACAATGAATTCCCCATATACAATGTTTCTTTGGAAAATTTGAATATTCATGAGGCGTTTGGATTCATCATATTAGCCCTTCCAGATGTAGTATTTTTGCCGGAGATACCAGCTCATAGCGAAGGTTATTTGAGCATGATAACAATTAGTTTTCCTGAAAAGGTTACAGTATCCGCAAATGTATCTTACTATGCACAAAGTGATAAGATAATGCAAGAAGCTCAAGGAGTAATATATATGATTTCTTTTTTAACATGGGT
>CAZHBO010000166.1:0-2215 GCA_964530745.1 uncultured Thermoplasmatales archaeon
TGGCTATCTATTGCACTTAATGTTACTGTATAATTTCCTGGGGTATAATATGTATGCCATGTGTTTTGTTCATTACTTGTATTTCCATCACCAAAATCCCATTGCCAAATATATGGGGGAATACCTCCAAAAGCTGTTGCAGTGAAATGAATTGTCTCGCCTACAAATGCATAATATGGTCCATTAGCAGATATTGTAAATGCATTTCCTCCAGTGATACAGAAATCATTTGGTGAAACTGAAGAGATGTTACCTGAGTTTGTGGTTAAAATTATTTTTATTCTACAATTGCTTGAGTTTGAACCTGTAACTTTCCACTGGTATACACCACTATTAGGTAAATTTGAGGTAATTGTTATCCAAGGTCCAGATACCCCATTCAATGACAACTGAATTTCAACTGTCGCATTTTCATGAGATGAGGGAATTCCAGCAAGCCACTTTATATACCTTACTGAATCTATTCTATAAACTTCTCCTCCTAATGGTTTTACAATCCTCAAACTTAAATTGGATGGCTCCTGCCATGGAGAATAACATCTTAGCTCATTTTCGTATGTCGGCCAATCATCCTTTTCAGCCTGCACAATAATATCTTCTCTCCCATCATGGTCAATATCCCCATCAACTCTTAGTGCAGAATAATATCCAGGAGACGGCATTGTCCAGCTCGCGACATAACTCCAGTTTCCTGTTCCATCTCCAAGATACACATAACCAGTAGGATTTGAATAACATACGATATCTTTAAACCCGTCTCCATTTATATCTCCAAATTGAATCATGTCATAGTCTCCAGAAGGCAAACCATTTGATTTTGAAATCCAGATATCATTTGCAATATCATACACATAGCAGTAAACTCCCGAATCTGTTGCAACTGCTAAATCATCTCTCCCGTCATTATTCATATCCTCGGAATCAACAGCGTTTACATATGCAGGAAGACCGTTATCATGAATTGAAAAATTGAATTTTCCATCCCCTAGAAAAGCAATATCTGAACCCTGTCCAGATATCCAGTGTGTGGAAACAAAGTCCATATAACCGTCTCCATTTATATCTCCCGTTTCAATAGTGTATTCAGTATTATCTCCCGTTAAAGCCCATTTCTGTGTCCAATTTCCATCTCCGAGATTTTTGTAAACGCGTATTCCATTACAACATCCAAATGATTGAGAAAGAATATCAAGTTTTCCATCACAATCAAAATCTGCCAAATCAGTGGCAAACATTCCCCATGTTTCCCCATTTTCTGCGAGTCCTTCTCCCCACGGAGTCCAATTATATGCGCTTCCATCACCTAAGGCAGCATCTATAAGAGTATCTCCAAATTCACCACTAGTCCAGTTATGATGAACCCCCCATACAACATCCATGTAACCATCATCATTTAAATCCCCAATCTGGCATCCACCATATCCAAAATCTCCATTCTGATAGACAGTCCAATTTCCCTTTCCATCCCCAAGCCATACCATTATTCCATGCTCACCACTATTTACATAAGGCGAACCGTGATCTCCAACTGAAATGATATCCAGATTTCCATCATTGTTTATATCAGCCACTTCATATTCTGTTTTCCCCTCCTCCTTTTCAGGAGTTTCAAGTCCTGATGATTTTGAAATTAATGTTAAGAGAGAGGGATTATCTTCATTAATCATTTTTTCTGTGGAGCCATAGAAACTGAAGGACAAAATGAATGCAATAAGAATTAAAGAAAAAAAATTTTTAATTGATTTTCCTCTCATACTTTCACTTCTTATAACCTATTTTTCTCAGGAAATCCTTTCTCTCTTTTTTATTTTTCTCATCTTCTATACCTTTACTTTTATATCCATCCACGACACCTACTACTGCCCTTCCAGTTTCATCACCAATCCTTGTTTCATAAATCAGAACTTTTGTTGGATTTGCAGTTGCACAGTATATATTGCAAACTTCCGGAACACTTTTTACTGCATTCAAAACATTTATTGGGTAGCATCCCTTCATGAAAATTATAAAGGAATGTCCCACAGAAATTTTCTCTGCATTTTTTAAAGCAAGCTGTATCATTTCTTCATCATTTCCATCATATCTTATAAGACGCTTGGCAGATGCTTCGCAAAAAGCTATGCCAAATTTTGCGTTTGGCACATTAGTCATTACTTCATATAAATCCTCAACAGTCTTTATAAAATGAGATTGTCCAAAAATAAAATTTATTTCT
>CAZHBO010000167.1:0-2213 GCA_964530745.1 uncultured Thermoplasmatales archaeon
TTTCTGCATCTGCATAAGGCAATGCAATATCAGCAGATAAATGGGTCAAAAAATGTTGTAAGCTTTTTACCATAAAATTATCTTTGCCCACCATCTTCACAAATTTCTTTTTTATCCTTTCAATGATTTTGTCTCTCTCCTTTCCAGTTTTATAAAGAAAATCCTCAAAATATTCAAATCCCTTGCTAAAGCCCCATAATTTGAAGTGAGGATTAGAATTGAAGGCAACAGTTTTGTAGCCCAATTTTTTAAAAAAAGAAGCGATGCCTTCCCTTCCCCCATACTTATTTTGACTATAGTATTCAGATGGATAGAGAGAATACAATATAGAAGGAAACGAAAGTGGTGTCATTGGTCCAGTTGCTATTGCCTTTGTAAAAAAAACATTTTGTTTAGCAAATGCATCAAGATTCGGTGTGATGTTCTTATAGCCCATATAGCCAGTATGATCAGCGCGGAGGTCATCAACAGTTATAAAAAAAACATTTGGCATCTTTTTCATATTATTTCCTCATAAACCTTTAATAACTTCTTTTTCTCCATTTCCCAGTTGTATTTTTCTTTTGCTGCCCTGAATGCATTTCTGCCGAGTTCTTCGCACAATTTTGGGTCATCCCTCAACTTTATTATGGCATCTCTTACCGATTCCTTATTGTAATCCACAGTCAATCCACATTTTAACTCCTCTGTCATTTTTGCAGCATAAGTTCCCTTTGTAACAATAATTGGTCGCCCACAAACCATTGCCTCAAATTGTTTATTGTAAATGTTCATTTTATGTTGTCCAGTGTTTGGGTCAATGAGGATAAAATTTGCATTTGCCATCCTAGTCAAAGGAAGGATGTCTTTGGATGGAATGGTTCCCAAAAACTCCACATTATCATATTTTTCAGAATGATTTTTTACTTCCTCAAAAATCCCTTCTTTTTTACCTGCTATGATAAGCTTAACTCCCTCCATACTCCCGACTAAATCAATTATATCTGGAAAAAACCTATCCCTTACCATCAATCCAATATAAACAAGTGTAAAAACTTCAGAAGTTGGTGGCTCATACTCTTCATATTCTAAATCCTTGCAGTTCATTACTATGGTTATCGGCTTATCCGCAATGGAAGCAAAATAATCTTTAAAAGGCTCATCTATGGTGATGAGATGGTCAATTCGTTTCAGCAACAATCTCTCCATCTTTAAAGATGCTTTTGACAACCATTTTGGGGCTGTATCTTTAATCATAAATCCAAAGATTTCATGAGCATCATATACTAACTTACATCCAACTTTTTTTTTCAACCAAACTCCCGCCAGCAGCGTGTCTAAGTCATGACAATGAACGACTTCAAAATCAAAGCCATTTCTGTATAACTCAAGTCCCTTTTTGTAAGCCCTTCTCCACCAAACAGGATTGCGAAATAAATCATTTGGTAGGGATTTCATTAAGCCTTCATTATGAATTCTTATAACTCTTATTCCATCAATAATGCTCTCTGGCTCATAATCTCTATGCCTGTCCCATACAATTATGCTAACTTCATTTCCTGCATCAACCAGTGCTTTTGCTTCTTTATGCACCCTGGGATCAACCAAAAAAGGATTTGATAATATCATCAGCACCTTCTTTCCATCTTTCTGTTTTGACATATTCTAACGAGATGAAAAAGCATTTTGATAGTTAAGTTTTTCTTACGCCATCAAACTTAAATATCATTTTTTTATAATCAAATGAGGCAAAACCATGAAAAGAATAGTAATAATTTTTACGGCACTGGCATTAATGAGTATGTCTTTCACAACCATTGGAACATATGTTAACGACTTACAAAACCAAAATGTTCCTCAAAGTGGAGATATTAAGGAATTAAAAATGGAAATAACATTTTCAAATCCTGAAGTGGCTGATGAAGGGAATTACGCTACCATCCATCTTGAAGGATGCTCATCCCTCCTCTCTCCAGGAAAACCTGTCATTCCTGTTTACAAAAAAATTATGACATTTCCTTTCGGCACACATATTAAAAGCATAGAGGTTTCAGCAAATGACATCGAAGAAAAATCTCTTTACAAAAAAATAATGCCTGCCTATGACGCAGTGCCTCCAGATATGCATTCTTCCTTGCCAGCCCTACAGGAAGATAAAACAATTTATGAGGGCAAGGAATTTCCTCAAACATGGTATGAATATGCTGCAATGGGGGGCATAAAGGAGGGTAAGC
>CAZHBO010000168.1:0-2172 GCA_964530745.1 uncultured Thermoplasmatales archaeon
CATTTATAGGATGGGATGTAAAATTTTATCGAAATTTCTTAAGTTAACAGCACCTTTGCTAATGCAAAAAATTTTTTAATCACTTTCTGTTGTTTTTATGCTCCATCCGAAGACCTCTATGAAAAATGATTAGAGGTGCAAGCATGGAGCAACACCAATCAGTATCTTTGGGTCCCTCTTGGACGTAAGGATGACAATGAGGTCAACCCAGATACTGTATAAAAGCCGCGACATCGACCTCCTGCTGCGTTAAGGTCGGTGCCCTTTTGGGGCAACAGCGGCTACTTTTCCATTGCTTTTATGATTGAATAAAGTGCATAATTCAAAGGTGTGGGAATTTTATTTTTCCTTCCTCTCTTTATAATCTCTCCATTTATCTCCTCTATCTCTGTTTTCTTATCCTGCATAATGGATTGAAGCATGGATGAATAATTTTTTTTGGTAAGGCGAGCAACTTCTTCCGCTTTTTTAATCACTTCCTCACCAATATCTATTCCCTCTCCTCTCGCAACAGCAATGCCTTCCATGCAAACATCTTCCATCATTTTTCTTAAATATTTATTCTCCAGCAAATAACCGTTCCTGCATTTGACTATAGCTGTTAAAGGATTTATTGCAGAATTTATAATCGCTTTGTACCATATCTCTTTTTTTATTTCCCCACTAATCTTTGTTTCTATCCCGCTTTCATTGAAAATTTTTGCCACTTTTTTTATCCTATCCGTAATCTCTCCATTCATTTCCCCAATGATCGTTTCCCCCACTCCGTTATGATAAATTTCTCCAGGTTTTAGAAAAGTTATTCCGTGTGATGTCACCCCTCCTATAACCTTATCCCCAGCAATTTCTTCCAGCAATTCCTCATTCCCCAATCCATTTTGGAGGGAAAGAATAATCGTTTTCACCCCAACTAATGAAATGTTTTCCTTAATTGCCTCTTTAGTATCATATGCCTTAACTGTCACTATAATCAAATCTGCTCCCTTTGCGTATTCCCTGCCAACTTTTGGATAAACAATGCATTCCGTTATCCCTTTTATCTTCAAACCATTTTTTTTCACAGCATCCATATGCTTTTCCCTCCCAATAAAAATCACTTCATTTTTTTTACATAGCATGCCTCCAATGAATGAGCCTAGAGCACCTGCCCCTAAAATAACTATCCTCATTGCAACCCCTCTTTGGAGAGAATTTTTTTTACTACCTCAATCCATCCCTCTGATGCTATGGCATCTATCATATTTATACCCTCCTTACAAAAAGCCCATTTTTTTGATGGCTGCTGAACCAAAAATGGAATGTCTACAGAGTTAAGCAATGAAAGATCATTTTCAGAATTTCCAATTCCTATGGTGATTATATCTCCCATTTTTTTGTATAAAGAAGTCAAAAAAGTTACGGCACTACCTTTATTATTACTGCTTATAGTGTAAAATCTTCCACCATAGACCCAGTTCAATTTTTCTTTTGCAATTTTTTCTAAAAATAAGGGCATTTTCTCTTCTGGTTTCCAGGAAACAATAACCTCACTATATTTTCTTTTCTTTGCTTTTCTAGCCAATTCAACAGAAACTTTCATTGCCCTTGCTATTTCCTTTGCATCCATCTCTCCGAAAGATTTTATATCCATTCCAATTTTTTTTGATGTTGTCAAAATAATTCTTTTTATCTCTTCATATTTTTTACCAAGTTCAATAATTTTGTATTCCTCACTATGATTGCAATCAAAAGGAAAATAATTTCTTGGAATATATATTGCCCCCCCATTCTCAACAATGAATGGATCATTTATTCCCAATTGCTCACGGAAATACATCTGCTCTTCAAAAGTTCTCACAGAGCAAAAAATGATGGGAATGCCTTTTTCTTTAAGCAAATTTATGAATGGAATAACCTTTTTCGGAACGGCGGACGATTCAAGAAGTGTGCCATCCAAGTCGGTAAATATGCAGTATCTCTTTTTTCCCATCTTTTATCAATCTATAATACCTCGCATTTTTAAAATAGTTAGTATTATTGCCATGAAAAAATGGAATATTTCGATAAGGTAATATATACCATAAATAATAACCAACCATGGAAAAAACATCGCTAGGTTTAAAGGAAAATGTTGAAGGAGCTTTGTGCTACCTCCTCGGATGGTTAACAGGGATCATCTTCTATATCTTAGAA
>CAZHBO010000169.1:0-2172 GCA_964530745.1 uncultured Thermoplasmatales archaeon
GCTGACGTTATAATGGCTATTCTCCCTCCTCCTTTCTTATATTTGTGCAAAGCCTTAGAAAAATCTATTACATCCTCCAAATCCTTTGCTTCAATTACACCATTCTGTTTCATAATGCATTTCAATAGGTTTGGGGATATTTTTGAAATCCTTCCTGTATGAGATTTTATAGCTTCTTTGCTATGATGGTTTTTACCAGCTTTTAGCAGTATTATTGGTTTTTTTGGTGATATTTCTTTGCATTTTTCAAAAAATTCTCTTGCATTGAAAAATGATTCAAGATATAATGCTATAATTTTTGTGTTCTCATCTTTTTCTAAAAAATCTAAGATTTCATTCTCGTTCATGTCCAATCTGTTACCAAGTCCAAGAAAAAAGGATGTGCCCAAATTCTCTTTTGCCAGCTCTTCCATCAAAATAACCCCTAAGGAGCCACTTTGCCCCACAAAAGCAATATCACCTTCTCTATATTCTATCTCTGGAATAAAAAGTGTATTTAAATTTTTGGAAGGTATCAACAGACCCAGCGTGTTAGGACCAATCACTCTAAATGCACCATTTACAGATTTTCTTATTTCGCTTTCCAACTGCTTTTTTCCTGCCTCGCTAAATCCACCTGCAATTATGATTGCAAGTTTAACTTTCTTTTTTACACATTCTTGAATTGCATTTACGCATTTCTCTGCAGGGAGAGATAAAATGGCCCAATCAATATTGTCTCTAATTTCATGTAAATTTTTATAGCATTTTAGCCCCTCTATCTCTTCCTTTTTTGGGTTAACGGGATATATTTCAAAATAATTTTTTAAATTCCTGAGTATAATATTTCCTGGTTTGTTCTCCTCAGATGATGCCCCAATTATTGCTATACTTCTTGGGTTCAAAATATCAATAGTGTTCATATGAAAAATTTATTTCCAACTCTCTTAATAGCTTGTAAAACTTCTTTTGTTTCTCTTTATCATACTCACCTATATCTATGATTATTCTTTCAAATTCTCCAACATATTCGTTACACATCCTCATCAATTTGTTTATGTTAGTAACATATAAATATCTTTGTTGCATTTTGATGTTACATAATGTAAAATTTGGGTGAAAAAAATGGATAAAAGTAACACTACCCTGTTTAAAATTGATGACATTCTTGATGAATTACTCATAAATGCAAGGCAAAGTATACAGGAAATGGCCAAAAAATGCAAAACATACAGACAAAAAGTTTGGAGAAAAATAAAAAAGATGGAGGAAAACAGAACAATCTGGGGTTATACCGCCGTTGTAAATGAAGAAAAAATTGGATGGAAACTTTTCATGGTCTTTATGAAAATGAAACCATTGACAAAGGAACAGGTTGAACTGCAAATCAGGCGGCATAGGAAAAATGTTCCGGGGGAGCTTGCTGTCCGCCTTATAGATGCTTATTATATAAACGGAACATATGACTGGATAATTATCTTCGCTGCAAAAGACTGGGCAACTGCCAGAAAATATTATGACAACATAAGAAAAGAATATGAAGAATATCTTTTGGAAAAGCCAGAGATGGTAGACATTATTTTTTCTACTATAAGATGGGGCAAAATAAATCCTGAAATAGAAAAGTTGTATGAATTTGTATCTCCATAAATTGTAGCAACAACAAAATATATTGAAGCCAAAGCATATTGGTTTGAAGCCAAATTTAAATACTAATTTATCATATATTTTCGAAATGATGGTAAAAATTGTTTGAGAGAAATATCGAAAAGAATTGGAGAAATTGAAAATATGTTTAAGAGAGGAAAAATTTAGAAAATGAAGAGCGAAATAGAAATAAGAGGAGAGTTAAGAAAGAGAGAAAAGATTCTTTATAGGATGAAAAATGACCCTTCCTGCCCTTTCTCCGCATATGGCTATATGGAAGCTTATATTTCCGCGTTAAAATGGGTTTTGGAGGATGAATAAAATGAAGATAAATTTGGAAGATGTTGAATATGTAACCGAAACAAGCGTAACTATAAGAGGAAGTAGGAGGAGGACAACTGTTCCGAAATACATTGTTGATAAACTCGATATAAAAGACGGAGATAAATTGAGATGGATATTCTTTAGGGACCACAGCATAATCATAACCAAAGTGAAAAGGAGTGAATAAATGCCAGAAATACTGATAATTCTAGCGGCTTTCTT
>CAZHBO010000170.1:0-2147 GCA_964530745.1 uncultured Thermoplasmatales archaeon
TATTTAAATAAGTTTTGCTTCTTGAACAATATGGCTTTCATAGTAGATATTAAAGTTAAAGGGAACAAGGTTACATACTATTTAAGAGAAAATAAAAAATCTTTTTCTAAAACTATGGAATTTGAACATATTATTCCAACATGGCCTAAGGCATGGAATCCTCTGAAAGATGAATTGAACAGAATTGCTGAAGAGGATGTGAATGATAGAAATTTTTGGAGGGTTAAAGATCCTCACTTAAAAGAAATGAGAATTAAAATTAGAAGTATGGGAGAAATTAAAAACATATATCCAAAGAATATTTTTGGATTGTAAAGGAGTATGTTCGGATATATGCCAGCTAAATATACTGTAACTGATAAAGCGTATGAAGAGATTGATGCGAAGGCTAGCAAGGATGGAAGGAAATTGTAGAGCTGCTCTGTTTCTGCCGCAATGAATAATAAAATGAAAAAGGAAATTAAATTAATCAATGCATAACTCCTGAATTTGCTTTTTACGACAGTTGAAACTTTAACTGGGAGGAATGAGTAGGAGGTAAAGGAATCAAATTCTGTAAGCCAATTATAGATGGAGGATGAGAGTATGCCCAAAAGTATGGAAAAAAGAAGGAAGTTATTGGCAACAGGTACAAATTTTGAGAATATGGCTAGGATAACCCAGATGAAAATTATTGGAAAAAGGAATGAGAATATTATTTTTCCAATCCCTCCCTCACTTCTATATAAATCTAAAAAATCTTTTGAAATGAAATGGGAGTACTTGCTAAACTTTAAAAGCCTGGAAATTTTATCAAATGAATTTTTGAATCTTTTTTTCCTTTCTGGATAATCGACTTTTAAGAAAAGAATTGAAAGGGATGATGGAATGATGATTAAAAGCAGGGAGTAAATTAAAGGTTGCAAGGATGGTTTCAAAAATAAGGAAAGAGATGGCAATAGCATAGCATTTTGATGACTAATAAAAATAGCAATAATTAAGATAGCTAAAATGCCAATAAAAAATTTGCTGGAATGCGCATATATGGTGGAAAAGAAGAATATTAAAGACAAACCAATTAAAAAAGATAGAGTCAATGTGAGAAAGAGTAAAAGAGGATGAGATATTGAAATAAATGGTGATGCCATGAGAAATCCTGCCGCAAATGGAAGAATCCAAAGAATAAAATAATAAATTACATCCTTTATGAAAAAGTTCAAAAAAATTATTCTCTCAGATAAGGGAAGGGATTTGAAAGAATATGCTATAAGGCTTGCATGTCCAAATCTCCTGTTCATCACCTCTCTTCCAAAAAGACCAAATGCCCCAACGCTGACGCCAAATAAGAAAAATGTTAAGTGAGCAGCTGTTGCCATCTGTTCAAACGGTAAAAGTGTTTTAAAAATTGGGAAGAAAAGAGAGGAAAGAAATGAGAGAAAAATGAGGGAGATGGGAAATATGGTGAACATTATAGATCCAAATATATCTGAATGCATTCTCCATTCTTCCTTCATCATATTTTTAAGGATTTCAAACATTGTATCTTTGCTTCATCAGGTCTAAAAAGAAATTTTCAAGGCTCTGTCCTTTCTTTTTTAAATCTTCTATAGGGCATTGATGAATTATTTTTCCTCTGTCTATTATCGCTATTTTTGTGCATATCTCCTCAGCAATTTCCAGTACATGCGTGGAGAAAAATATTGTTCCTCCTTTTTCAACAAATTTTTTAAGGAAATCCTTCACTTTCCTTTGAGCAATTGGGTCAAGATTTATTAATGGCTCATCTATAAATGCAAGTTTCGGCTCATGCAAGAAAGCTTGGGCAAACATTAATTTTTGCCTTGTTCCACGGGATAAGTCCTTGCATAAAAAATTTTTTTCTTTAATATCTAAAAAATTTATCCATTTGTTGCATTTCTCATTGTCCAATTTCCTTATTTTTGCTACAAAGTGGAGGTATTCCTCTGCTGTCAAAAAGCTTGGTGGGCTTTCCTGCTCTGGAATTATGCCAACTTCCTCTCTAACTTTTATTGGATTGTCCAATACATCCATGCCTAAAACTTTTGCGCTTCCTTTTGTTGGCTTAATTTGTCCTGTGAGCAGTTTAATCATCGTTGTTTTTCCTGAGCCATTTGGTCCGAGTAATCCAAACAATTCTCCTTTTTTAA
>CAZHBO010000171.1:0-2121 GCA_964530745.1 uncultured Thermoplasmatales archaeon
GTCATATTTTTTTCTAAAAATTATGACCAAATCTATTTTTCACAGCCCTCAAAAAATATATAACCTTATATCTCCCTTCGTCATTCCCTTTTCAATGCCCTTTGATAGAAAGACATATGTAATTCCAGATGGAACAGTTTTTGATGGAGAGGTGATAAAAGTTGATGGGGATGCCGTCATAGGAAATTCCTGCTCCGTTGATTTTGGAATAGAAGCAGAGAGATTTTTTGCAGGAGAAAGAGTAAAGGTTAAAGGAAACATCAAAACAAAGGGAGACGTACGCATAGATTTATTTTCCTCTATTGAAGGAGATATTATATGCGGAGGAAATGCTTACATTGGAGAAGGAACATCCATTCACGGAAAACTTTCTTTAAAAGGTGATTTGGATGTTGGAGACAATGTTGAAATAACAGAGGGCTTTGAAGCAAAGGGATGGATAAACATCAGGAGTCCCATTCCCTTCATTATTTATGTCTTCCTTTACCTTATTGAGTTACTTAAGAGGGGACATAGTGAGGAAGTGGAGCGAATTCTTCAGGAAATGGAGAAGGATGAGATGATTTCTATTTCTGAAAAATATTTATTTCTCCCCAATGCCTCAGTTATCGGAAATGAGGGAATCATCCAAGGTTCTTTACAGATTGGAAAGAATTGTAAGGTTAAGGGAAATTACAAGATAAAGGGAAATGCATTTGTAGGTGAGGATAGCACTTTGATTGGCTCACTTAAATGCTCCGGTAATATCATTCTTGAAAGGAAGGCAATTGTGGAAGGAAATGTTGAAGGAAATGAAATTATTATAAAAAAGGGATGTACCATTGGAGGAGATGTAAGAGGGAGAAAAATAGAAATGCAAAAAGATGCAACAATAGGAGGAATTATCAAAGCGACAGATGGCATAACATTTTTTGATGAAAAGAAAAAAAGAATGCAAAAAAAAGTAGAAAGATTTGCAGAAAAAGCGGATGTTGTTGACGAAGTAGCAGAATTGTTATGATAATGATATTTTCCTTGTCTGCCATTCCAATAATTTTGCAAAGAGAACATAGAAGGGTTTTAAAAATTGAAAATATGATTTTTCCTGGAAATATCCATCCATAATTTTTCTTGCCCAAAATAGGTCATGGCGCATGCATTGGATAAGCAATTCTTTATGCAGCTCACTCATCTCTTCCTTTTTAAACCAATCTTTTTCCTTTAATTTTCCCATTGGAACAAAAAATAGTGGGACAATCAGACTTTTAAAATCTTTTAAGTCGTCTATCAGCTCTATAGTCTTTATTACATCATCATCCGTTTCTTCTGGCAGCCCTGTTATTAAAGTGCATGCTGGAATGAGATTGTTGTCAGTCATTATGCCAGCAGCCTGTTTAACAATTTCTGGATATTCCTCAGCATCAAATGGTTTTGCCTTAGCGGGCATAATTTTTTTTGCAAGCCTTGGTGATCCTGTCTCTATCCCCATCTCTGCCCCCCACCATTTTTGTTTTTTATTTAGTATAACTTCTGCACATTTCTCTATCAACTTTGGCTTTGCTACAACGGCAGCAAAAGAGGCATGACTCCATGAAATGGTTCTAGCTTTTTGCTTTGCCAATTCATTTATCTTTACTACCTTTTCTTCCTCCGGAATCACACTTTTTGAGCCGTACAATAAAACATCTTCAGCATGTAAAATTGCTGATGAAACGCCATTCTCCACATTCACCTTTATCTCATTTTCAATTTTTTCATATGGATACCACCTCAATGGGCGGAGAGTAACAGAACAAAATTTACATCCTCTGGGGCATCCCCTGCCGATTTCCACCAATCCATTTATTGATGCCCTTTTTATATCGACAATCTCATCTATCGAAGGAAATTCTTTCTCTTCATAAAATTGTGGTAATTCCTTTCCTTCCATTGCCTTTTTAAATAAAGGTATGGAATATTCTCCTTCTCCCCCATACACACAATCAATACCATATTTTTCTAAAAAGGAATGATTATGACGAAACTGCCATATCCCTGGTCCACCAACAATTGTTTTTACTCCTTTTTCCTTTAGCCTTTTGTATCCCTTGCTTTCCAATAATTTTTTAAAATATTTTGCCAGATAAGGCTCACCAGTTTTCA
>CAZHBO010000172.1:0-2115 GCA_964530745.1 uncultured Thermoplasmatales archaeon
AGATAATGCAAGAAGCTCAAGGAGTAATATATATGATTTCTTTTTTAACATGGGTGATTGAGGGGGATAATGGGCAAGATATCTCTTATTAGTATTGCTTTCATTCTTTTTGGTGCAATGATGCTACCACTTGTAAATACATATAACTTTAATGAGGAATATATTTCCCAAGAGAAAATCATTTGCATAAATGAAAATGGGAATACACTTTACGTTGGTGGCATAGGACCAAACAACTACACATCCATACAGGATGCAATAGACAATGCATCAGATGGTGACACTATCTTTGTTTATAATGATTCATCGCCATATTATGAAAATGTTATCATAGATAAATCGGTAAATCTTATTGGTGAAAATAGAGAAACGACTGTTATTGACGGCAGCAGAGTGGGAAATGTCATTACTATAAAGGCAGATAATGTCAACATTAGCGGTTTCACGATACAAAAAAGTGGGACAGGTGGCAAAACATACTCCAATAAGGGTGTATGGATTCTCTCAAATTATAGCACCATGAAGGGAAATATTCTTCGTGATAACCAAGTGGGGGTGGATTTATACTCATGCAGCAACAATATTATTGATGGCAATATCTTTTATAATAATATTCATGATAGCATACTTCTCGACAAAAGCAACAATAACTCAATCATCAACAATGTCATTGATGACATAACTGGTAGCATAGGTCTTTATGAGAGTAATGGTAATATGATTCTTAGCAACGTTATAAATGGATATTGCATCATGCTTTCCTCCAGCAGGAAAAATGTATTTCGAAATAACATAATGGAAGGATGTGGGTTGGAGATACATGGAAGATGCCTTCCAGATTTCTGGAATGATGTGGATACAAGCAACAGGATTAATGGAAAACCAATCTACTATTGCATTAACAAAACAGGTATAACCATTCCTAATGACGCTGGAGAAGTTATTCTCGTTAACTGTAGCGATTGCACACTTTCTCACCTTGCACTTAATGGGGGGACAGAAGGGATAGGTTTAGCATATTGCAGTAATGTTACCATCGTGGGAAATAATATATGCAATAATAAACAAATCGGCATTCGCCTCTGGGAGACAGATTACACTCACATATTTAATAATCTTCTTGGTAACAACTTTAATGGATTGGAATTACTCTCAAAAAATTATTACAATATTATTGCTAATAATACCATCCAACATAATGAGATAGGAATCCGGTTGATTGGTAGCGTGTGTAATGTTATTCGAGAAAACATGGTGGTTGATAGCCGGATGGGCATTGAGTTGGACAATTCTGGCAATAATACTATCTGTGACAATATCATCAATCAAATTAGAGATTATGGTATTTCATTATATGCCAGTCCTAATAACACCATCTCCGAGAACACCATTGATAATGACAGCGGAGTAGGTATCTTACTTTCTTGCTCTAGTGATAATATGCTAATGGGGAATAGGATGAATGGATGCAGTTTGGAGATTGATGGGGATAATCTAGCCGACTACGTGAATAAAGTGGATATCAGTAATACTGTCAATGGAAAACCTGTCTATTATTACATTAACAAGGTAGATATAATCATCCCAAATGACGCTGGAGAAGTTATTTTGATTAATTGTAGTAGCTGCAAACTATTTAATCTCACTATTTGTGAGGGAAGCATAGGAATAGAGTTTGTATATGGTAATGAAAATATTATTTTTGGGAGTACCATCGGCTGGAATAACGTATATGGTGTATACATGCGACATAGTAATGGCAATGTACTCATCAACAATACCATTGTCCACAACATGGGAGGTATCATGCTTTTCAGAAGTAACACCACTCTTCATGGGAACAACATTTGTGGAAATAAGCAATATGGTTTATCTGCCGATGATTCTACGGTTGATGCACGGAGAAACTGGTGGGGTTCTATAACGGGACCGAGTTTATTTGGAATATTTGGGGACCGTCTAGCCTTCTGGGAATCTATGAAGGGTAGCCACCATCTGTACGTCTTTCCATGGCTTTTGTTTCCAAATCCTTCTGCAAGAGCTCTGATAAATATGTAATTCACCGCTTAAGATTTATATCACTTTTTGATAGTAAAGCATATGATGGAAGTTACT
>CAZHBO010000173.1:0-2044 GCA_964530745.1 uncultured Thermoplasmatales archaeon
ATCATAAATATAAAACATATGATAAATATGGATATAAGAAAATTAATGGATGATATTAAAAAAATTGCAAAGCATTGGGGCTTTGGAGAAATCGATTCTTCTATTTATGCGGTAATTGTGACTTCTGAAAGACCACTAACAGCACATGAAATTTCAAATAGGATAGGATATGCTTACTCTAGCACTATAAATGCACTTAACCAGATGGTACGTGCTGGTTTTTTGGAAAAAAAGAGGGAAAATGGGAAAAATGTTTATCTTCCTACTATGGATTTTGTGGATATCATAAGAAAGGATAGTGAAAATATTTGCTCTCTTCTCCAACAGATAGCAAATAGGATTCATAGTCTGGAGGGAAAGTATAAACAAAAATTTGAATCTTTGTTACAAGGGATAGAAAAAGCAATTGGATATCTGGAAAGGGCAAAGATGAAGGAGGGTAGCAATGCATAAGAGGGTGCAACCATGAAAACCACAACAACAATAAGCATATTAAAAGCAACCATAGGAAATACTTTGACAAGGAAGCTTTTGAAAGGGTTGAGTAAATATTGTGAAAAAGATGGAAAAAATAGGATAGAAGTGGCAGTTGAATTGTATACAGGGCAGAGAGAAAACGCTTGTTTTTCATGCAGAGCAGCAGAAAAAATTATAGCTAAGGTGTTAAAAAAAGGTGGAGATGCATTTGGTTTAAGTGAGGCGCAAATAAAAGAAAAGTTTAAAGACTCATACTGGGCAAAGGGGCTTGCATCAACAATAAGAGGCATTGCCCAATTTGGAGTCACAAGACCATTCACATCTGGTGCTCCTTTTCAAGTTGTATGGGATGTTACATATGCATGCAATTTGAAATGTAAGCATTGCTATGCAACAGCTGGAAAAATATGGAAAGATGAGCTGACAACCAAAGAGGCAAAATATGCCATTGACGTTTTTGATAAAACAGGTGTAACCATACTTGCATTTTCCGGAGGGGAGCCATTGGTAAGACCCGATATTTTTGAATTAACAAAATATGCTGCAGATAAAGGAATGTATGTTGCAGTGGCAACAAATGGAACTTTAATAACAAAGGAGAAGGCAAGGGAAATGAAAAAAGCTGGCATTCAGTTTGTCCAAATAAGCCTCGATGGAGCAGATGCAAAGACGCATGATGCATTTAGAGGAATAAATGGTGCATTTGATAAAACAGTCAAGGGAATAAAAAATTCCGTTGCTGAAAATTTTTTCGTAGAAATATCTACAACTGTAACTAAATACAATTACAAAGAAATCCCAGATATAATAAAATTTGGCGAGGAACTTGGGGCAAACTGGTTGATGGCATACAATTTCATTCCCACTGGTAGGGGAAGAGACATTTTCGAAGTAGACCTTTCTCCAGAAGAAAGAGAAGAAGTGCTGAAGTTGCTTTGGAATGAACTAAAAAGTGGGAGGAAAATAAGCGTACTTTCCACAGCTCCTCAATTTGCAAGGGTTTCATTACAGGAAGAAGAAGGAGAAAAGGAAATAATTATTCCCACCCATTTTTATAATCCAAAACTTGCGGATCAGCTTGTTGACCTAGCAGAATTCATTGGAGGATGTGGAGCAGGTCGTTTTTATATGGCAATGAAAGCCAATGGTGATCTACAACCATGTGTTTTCTTTCCTTTAAAATTGGGAAATATTTTGAAGGATGATTTCGAAGAGATGTGGATAAATCATCCTGTATTGAAAGAGCTTCGCAATAAGGATATATTGAAAGAGAAATGTGGAAGCTGTGATTATCGATATTATTGTGGAGGTTGCAGGGCAAGGGCTTATGCTTACACAGGCGATTATTTGGCTCCAGATCCAGGATGCATTAACAATAAAGAAGCTTATGAGAAGGCGATTGAAATATGGAAGTAATCTTAACAGCAGATAGAACATTAATGAGCAATCATCATGGAAAAGAATTTTTAGGTTTTGCCACATCTGCCCCTCCAAATTGGCTTCCAGAATGGTTCTTTCGCTATCTTTTCTTTCCAAAAATGAAAGAAAAGGATGGTTTGCCATGGCA
>CAZHBO010000174.1:0-2042 GCA_964530745.1 uncultured Thermoplasmatales archaeon
AGGAGAGGAAGAATTGAAAAGCCAGGCAATTTCTCCAGGTTTACCTTCGTACATCTACATCCACATGAGTAGATTCTGGTTTGCAAGGAGAATCAGGCAGTATGCTGAGGGTTTGTGAGTAGATTGTGAAAAGGAGGAATAAAAGATGAGGAAAGTCAAAAAAGAGGAGGTAAAGTAAATTAAAGCTTTCTGCAAACTCGCCGGGCGGCTTTTATTTGCAAGGTGCTATACGCCAAAGAAAAAAATCGAAAATTGTTTATATACCCTCATCTATTTAAAAAGTCAGGTGATAAAAAATGAGTGAGGAGGTAGATTTTGTATGATAACTGCAGAAGAATGGTGGAGCATACTTGGAGCATACAATACTGCAATTTTCCCTATGCAGATAATTACAATAATCGTAGCGGCTATATTAACATACTTTTTGTTTGCCAAGCCCGGAACTAAGACAAACAGTTTCATAAAAGCATATTTAGCATTTACTTTTGCCTGGATTGGCATAGTATTCTATTTGATATTAGGTAAAGGACTGGCTGGCAATTATTTTTGGGCATCTTTATTCATAATCATAGCAATTTTATTTGTCGTAGACATATCTGCGAAAAGAATTGAATTTAGGATCCCCCAAACGGGATGGCAAAAATATTTAACGATTTTTTTAATCCTATGCACGTTTTTTTATCCCTTAATTGGAATGTTACCTGGGCATTATTACCCTAAAATGGTTATGTTAGGAACGTTCCCCTGTCCAACAACGGCATTTGCTCTCACATTACTTGCAGCAGCGATACCAAAAGTTGACAAGAAAGTCTATATATTGCTTCTGTTTTGGGCGGTTCCTTTGCCGATGTTTGCCCAGATTCCTCGTTTTGGTGTTTATGAAGATTTGATAATGTTTGGAGCTGGAATATATAGTTTAATCATGTTAGTCAAAAATTGGAAGGTGATTGGAAAAATTTAGGTAAATAATTACTCCTTCTTATCCCAGTATCTTGCCAACATTGCCCAGCCAATTACTCCTGAACTAAAAAAAATCCAGTCAACTGTAATTCCACCCCAAGCCCAATTACCACCTACGAAAACAGAAAATGTAAACACTATTCCTAACACCCACTTGTTTGTTATTCTTGAAAGTGAACTAATTAGCAATCCATTTAAAAATATGGTTGTAGGACACCCAGCTCCGAATAGCACCATCTCAGGCCAGCTATGGCCTGTCATCAATTCAACAATTGTGTAAAGGAAGATACCTGTGAACATTAATAAAATAGACAGATATCTCAGATCTTTTTGTTGAGGTAACTGAAATGTAATTTTTTTCCACCAAAATACTTCTGCAAAAAGCAAAAATGAAATAAACCAATTGCCTAAAGCCATACTTAAACCTAATCTATAATTTATCGGCTTCAGGGCAACCCAAAGAGTTAATCCAAAGACAAAATAGATCAAAGCAACAAACGCTTTAAGGTATGCGCTTCTTCGGAGGTCAGGCTTTTTGAAACAATAGAAGACTAATCCCAAAACACCAATTGTAAAAATGATAGGTATGATTATAGAATAAGGGAAAAATTCCGTGTTGTACCAGTCCATTGCCTCAAAAAATTGTTGTACCATAGGCGCCACAGTCATAATTGATTCACCCCCATTTCCGAAATTCTTTTTATTATTTTGTTTATTCTCATTTTTATTTAATATATAAATTGGAATACATAGTTTACTCATGTTAGTCAAAAATTGGAAGGTGATAGGAAAAGAAATAAATGAATATCATAGTCTTAAATGGAAGCCCTAAAGGTGATCTTAGCGTAACATTACAGTACGTGCACTTCATCCAGAAAAAATTCCCACAGCATGAGCTGAAGATCATTCACATCTCAAAAAATATCAAAAATATCGAGAGAGATGAAAATGCCTTTCAGGAAATCATCGATGAGGTCAGATCATCTGATGGTGTATTGTGGTCTTTTGGGTTGTGGATCTTATGCGTGCCCGCTCAGTACATGAGATTCATCGAATTGATCTCTGAAAGAGGTGTGGAAGAT
>CAZHBO010000175.1:0-2025 GCA_964530745.1 uncultured Thermoplasmatales archaeon
GATAAATTATGAGCCTCCGAAGAAGCCTTTGATGCAGAATGATGTTTATGATTTGTTAATCATATCACCAGAAAAATTTGCAGATGCTTTACAGCCATTGGTTAGTCATAAAGAAAATCACGGGGTGAAAACAAAGTTGGTTACTACAGATGAAATATATGGAGGAACTTATTTTGCCACCCAAGGAAGGGATGATGCTGAGAGGATAAAATACTTCATTAAGGATGCCATTGAGCAGTGGGGAATAAAATATGTTTTGCTGGTTGGCGACATAAGCAAGGTTCCATGCAGATTGGTATGGAGTTTCTGGGGAGGTGGAAAGATGTATTCTGACCAGTATTATGCAGATATATATGATGCTAACTCAAGCTTTTGCAGTTGGGATTCCAACGGAAATAACAAATTTGGCGAAACTGATTCAGATGGGAAAGAAATAGATTTTGCTGATCTGTATTCTGATGTTTATGTTGGCAGATGGGCTTGCAATGATGTTAAGGAAGTTAATGTTGTAGTAAATAAAACAATAAATTATGAAGATGGCTATGGCAAGGAATGGTTCAATGACTTAATATTAATGGGTGGGGATACATTTCCCATATGGAATGATATAGCAGAAGGTGAAGTGGTCAATGAATATGTTGAGAAGGCAACTCCTGGCTTTAACCATATAAAAATACAGACATCCCTTCATAACTTTCTTCCAAATTATATAAACAAAGTCCTTACAGAAGGAGCTGGTTTTGTGAGCTACTCAGGTCATGGCTTTGAATACGGCTTTGGGACATATCCGAAAAATAGGCGTTGGATGATTGCTTACTACACTCCTTATTTGCTTGCCCTTAAAAATGGAAATAAGTTGCCAATCATTTTCTTTGACGCATGTCTTACAGCCCGATTGGATTATCATATGCTTGGTAATCCGGAAGTGCCCTGCTTTGCATGGTGCATGGTTAAAAAGCCAGATGGAGGGGCTATTGCCACCATAGGAGCAACTGAAACAGCGACAACGACAGTTGATGAGAGTGGTCCTAGAGGGCAGGCAGGATACATGAATCTTCATTTTTTCATGGCTTATGAGCCAGGTATACATGTTTCTGAAATGTTGGTTAGCGCTCAAAACGATTATTTAAATGAGGTGGCAAGAGGCACTGCCAATGATAGATTCTATATAATGACAATAGAACAATTCATTTTACTCGGTGATCCAAGCCTCAAGGTTGGGGGTTATCCTTAGCTTTATGGGTAAAAAATTAAATGCAAGTATGATATTCAATAATCTATGTCAAAAGAATTTAATAGGATAATTGTGCCGACAGATGATTCTGATGAAGCTAAAAAAGCAGTGAAAAAAGCTCTTTACATGGCTAAACACCTTGGGGTGGAGGTGGTGGCAATGTATGTAATAGATACATCATTTCTTGCAAGATTTCCTTCCCCTGATGATATAATGTCTTTTAACTGGGATAAAATCCTGCAAAAGGAAGCACTTGATGCCCTTGATAAAGTGGAAAAAATGGGCAAAAAAATGGGAGTAAAAGTTATAAAAAAGATGGTCGAGGGTATTCCAGATGAAGAGATTATAAAAGAAGCAAAGAAGAATGATTTAATTGTAATGGGGAGCAAAGGCAAAACAGCTCTAGATAGAATATTACTTGGAAGTGTATCCGAAAAAGTTGTTCATCATGCCCCATGCCCTGTTATGATAGTAAGAGAAGCGAAGAAAGCATCTAAATAGATTACTGAATTCTCTGAGCATCGCTTTAAGATATCACATTTTGTTATGGGCTTAGTGGAAAAAGGCAAAAGGAATAAAGATTTATTAACACCTATTATTTCAACATCTCCTCAAGTTCATGTATCTTTTCCCTTATTTTTTCCAATTTTCCATCATATTTTCCCTTCAGATGTTCATATTTTTTCTCAGTTAATTTATGTTTTCTTTCCTCCATGTCCCTCATATCCCCTCTAATAATTGCTCTCGTTTCATTCAAATCCTCAATTTTATGCATAATTTTCCGTTTTTTT
>CAZHBO010000176.1:0-2013 GCA_964530745.1 uncultured Thermoplasmatales archaeon
TTGAGATGGTTTCAAACTTAATATTCATCCCTCCTTCCAAAAACGACAACAGGGCACTCTCCAATGCAATCCATGCAGTGTTTACATTTTTTTTCATCAATCCATGCCTTCCCTTTTTTTAGCGAAATGGCATTAAATTTGCATTTGCCGACGCAAATTCCGCAGCCCACACAAAAAACTGCCCTTTTTATTATTTCCTTTGCCAATTTTTTATCTCTTTCCCCTGCATGAATTTCTCCCTCTTTTGTTATCCGTATATCCCCAACTTTTATTTCCTTTCCTAATCTAACTTCCCCAATGCAATTCATAAGGTTTGCAACTCTCTCAAAATCAAAAGGCATTTTCCTTTCCTTTCCCTTCTCCTCAAAATCCTTTGCCCATGACGGCTTCTTCCTCCATCTCCAGAGAGCATATTCCATCCATTTTTTATCCAAATTATGCTCCCTTTCATATCTTTTTAGCTCTTTTTCAAACCTTTCCCAGTCCTTATGTTTTTTTAAATAAAATTCTGCTAAATCACTTGCTGGGCAAAGCCAGCATCCTATGCGATGAAAACCCTGCTCATAGAGCTTGTTCCATTTAACATTATATTCCTCACTTTTTAGAAACAAATATATCCATACGTGCAAGGCTGTCCATTGTTGAATGGGGGAAACACCAATTTGACCAGGAACCCATGGATTTATCCATACATCCCCTTTCTTTGCCCTTTGCTCAGATTCATATCTTCTTTGCCCTATGAAAGATATGATGCCTTTGGGAAAATTATTTTTTATGAATAATGTTGCGGGACCGAGTTTGCATGTTTTGCAGCACCATCGAAAGTCTCTGGCGGGGGGACCAAAAAAGGGCAATGCTTTCCAAAATGCATCCCCACAATTTACTTCAATGAGGTCAAGGTTAAATTTTTTTGCCACTTCATGAACATTGTTTATAGTCTCATCAAATTCCAGTCCTGTATTAATGAAGAATAGAGGTGGTTTGTAACCAGAATCTAAGAGCAAAAAGAGGGTTGCAAGGCTGTCCTTACCTCCACTAAATGAAACAACATATGGCAATTTTTTTTCATTCAAAATTTTTTTTATGAACTTTTTTGCTTTCCTTATTTTAGCATAGATAAAATGTTTGTTTGCTTCCACAACATCATCCCAGTCCTTTTCATCCACAATCTTATGCTTCTCCATTCCCCTCCATCTTATCTTAACTGCCATCCCTTTCCTTGTTTCAACCATTTCCTCGCCATCCATATAAGCCCTTCCTGTTGCAATGACTTTTTTTCCATCAAAAACAATAACCTCATCACCTTTCTTAATTCCATCTGCTACTTCTTTCACACCTGGTGCCATAAGATTGGATGATTTCAGAATGGATGGAACTGCCCCTTTATCTGCAACAACATATCCTTTTTTTATGTTCAGCAAATTAGCATACCATGGTCGGGGGAGGAAAGTATATTCTTTTTTGAAAATGTTATAGCGTATCGCTCCTGCAACCCTTCCATTGATAATCACTTCTTCCATCCTATCTACATCTGGCAATGGATTCAAAATAACAATTTTTGGAAGGATGGCATCTCCAAACTGCTTCTTTATCACTTTTTTGATTTGGGAAATGTCGGAAGGAAATGCAGGTAAAATGTCTCCAGGAGGCGTAATTTTGACTTGTCTTGCCTCATTTCCACACGAACATCTCTTCCCCAATAAAGGGAGGTCGCATTTGTCGCAATAAAATAAAGACAGTTTACCAAGGCGAATCACGTTTGCATATATGCCTCCTATTTAAAATATATTGGCTACATTGTTGTTTTACAACGACAAAATTGTTCTGACAGAACAATTTATATACTTCCATCGTTTTACCATGTATAATATGGAAGGGGGCAAGAGGGGGCAAAAAGTCTCTTAGGGAGGCATTCCTCTTGCCCCCATTTTGCTTTACAATTATAATACATTTCCATTATTTAACAACTACTGTGAGGGCAATTTTATTCTTGACAAATCACTTTGTTGTATG
>CAZHBO010000177.1:0-1996 GCA_964530745.1 uncultured Thermoplasmatales archaeon
TGAAGGAGTTGGCTTAGCATCCTTGCAGTATCGCATATGGAATGGAACATGGACACCATGGATGGATTATGCAGGAAACTTTACTATGGATGAAGAATGCATCCATTACGTGGAAATAAATGCTACTGATTTAGTCGGAAATTCAAACATAAGCAATCAGACGTATCATGTTGACAACAGCCCACCTTTATCATCTGTAAATTCCATCCATCCATTCTGCCAAGATTTGCCTGTTTTGATTACAGCAACAGCCATTGATTTGCCATATTGTGGAGAGGTAAAGAATGTAACTCTTTACTATCGCTATTCCGTCCACAATTCTTCATGGAGTCCATGGATGAAGTATTATACAGATGAGTCATCACCATGGGCATGGGGTTTCAATCCAACAAACGGCTCTGGCTATTATCAATTCTATTGTATAGCAACAGACATGCTTGGACATGTGGAAAGTAAGAGCCCAACGGCGGAGGCATGGCTTTCCGTTCCTTACAACCACACATTCCACCTCATTAAAGGATGGAATTTGATAACCATTCCAGTAAAGAATCATATAACAAAGGCATCTGAGCTGGCAGCCCTAATAGGCAATAACTGCACAGTAATAGTAAAATGGGATTCCGAGAAGCAGAAATATGTTGATTATGTTTTAGGAGTGCCACCATCAACAAATAACATTGATTTTGCTATAGAAAATGGCATGGCATATTTCATCGGAATGAAGGGTAATGAGAATGTAAGCATAAAGGGATGCTTATTTGATTCCTTAAACGTTTTGCTGCATTCTCAGGGATATGGTCTCAATCTAATTGGCTGGGTTAATATGACTGAAACAGATTCACCAAGCATTGCAAGCGTGGCAGAAATAGACTCGCTCTGGGACTGGAATGAAAGCATGCAACAATTTATCGGATTTCCGGTGGACATATTCAACGTAGCCATAGGAGATGGAATCTTTATTCATGTAACCAGTGAGGCATCGTGGCATGGCGGTCTCTAAAATTTTCATTGCCCTCTTTTTATCCTTTTCTTTTTTTTCTGTAGCAATGGGTGGTAGTTATCCCTATACCATATACGGCTATGTCTATAATGAAAAAGGAGAGCCAATAGAAGGAGCAGAAGTCTCTGTTATCAATGAACGGACAAAAGAAAAATTGCTGAATATTACAGATGAACATGGTTTTTATAAAGTAAATCTTGGAAACATGCCCTCTGGCTGGGAGGATGGGGATGAAATAAGCATCGTTGCAAAAGGAAGTGGCAAATATTCTGGATGGGAAGGAAAAACCGAAATTTCTGTGAGTATATCTGACATCGCACAAAAAGTAGATATAACCATTCACCCTTCGTTGAGAGCAGATTTTAAATATTCTCCTTCAAAAATAATAGAAGGCGAGACAGTTAATTTTACAGATACTTCCATTCATACAAATGTAATAGTAAACTACACATGGGACTTTGGAGATGGAAATATAAGCTATGAAAAAAATCCAAGACATGTTTATGCAAAAAATGGGACATATGCTGTCAAACTCACTATAAAAGATGAAAAAGGCAGGAAGGATGTTGCAATAAAGCAAGTAGAGGTATTGCCCACACCATTTACAATATCTTTTACTTATGAGCCAAAAAAGCCAAAGGTAAATGAAGATATTTACTTCAATATTTCAGCTGATAAGAATATCGTGAACTACACATGGGACTTTGGAGATGGAAATGTAAGTTATGAAAAAAATGCTGTCCACAGATATAGCGAAAGTGGGACTTATACAGTAAAATTGAGCGTTACAAACAAAGAAGGAGAAAGGGCAAATTTCAGCAGAAATATAGAAATCTCAGAAAAGAAGACACCTGGCTTTTCTTTCCTTTTTTTAATTTCTGCCTTTACAATAATGATTTTGATAAAAAGGAAAAAGCATATATGAGGGTAAGGGAATCTGTGTGACGTGATGCAGAAAAAAAATTTCCTCCTAATTTGCATAGCAATTTCAATCAT
>CAZHBO010000178.1:0-1981 GCA_964530745.1 uncultured Thermoplasmatales archaeon
CAAATCCATTGGATATTCAAAAACCAAAAGTTCTGGATAGCGTTGAATATCATTTTGAGGATACAATTCCATCCGTACCTACTTTGCCTGCACAATCATTCAATGTTTTGCTCGCATCTTTAACTGGAAAAGATATCATAAAGCAGTATGAGTTTGAAGTTCCAGATTATGGATATGCAAGAATAAAAATTGATTTAGATAATTTAGACTCAGAAGATGTGAAGGAATTGGGAGATAGAATATTTTTAATGATAATGAATCCTGAGGGAGAAACTTATGCTTATACTGCAACAGGAGCAGGACTGGCAGATTACGAGAATGGGGACATTACAAAGGACAAAGTTCATTATGAATTTATTGTTTGTAATGAGCCCGGCAAATATACTGCAAGAGTAATAGGGCAATGGTTTGCAAGAGTGGAAGGAGATTATGATTTAACCATAAAAGTTGAGAAAATTTCTACCCCCATCGATCCACTAATGGAAAATTTGTCCTCTCTAGCAGGATATCTGGCGGCATATCATCAAGGCATTGTTTTTGCAAAAGAAGAATTTGCATTTGCTTATGAGCATGCAGTCAGCCAGCCTGGAGATAATCCAGATGCAATTGAGGCATGCAATGAGCATGTGCTTGAACTTCATAGTAAGCTTAATAATCTACTCTCAGAAATTGCAGATGTTGATGGCGAATATGCATTATGGTCTCATTACAAAGAAAATCCAATATATATTGCAATTCTGGCAGACCCAACAATGATACCAATGTTTTATTACAAAAATCCAGATAGCGCTTATCTTATGGGATGGGGCGTTCCAGGAGATTTCATTTATGGTGACGTCGATCCTAACGCAAAGGATACAGAAAATGATACCTTTACCTACTATCCATACCAAGAGAATGCTGTTGGTAGGGTTACTGGCTACGATGCTGAAGATTGCTCTGCTTTAATAGCAAGGACAGTATTTTATGATGATATTATTCAAAAGCTGGGGGAATGGAAGAACACTGCTACAGTTCAAACAGGATGTGGCTTAGAATTCCAATGGATTCCTGGATTGACAACGATTGCCAATTTATTGCTTGGTGGAGAGGAGCCTACTAAATGGCCAAGTGGTGAGAGCTATTTCATGAATTTGCGCCTCTGCAACGATTTGGAGCAGGGAGGATATGATGTAAAAAGAACCCATTTGCTTTCATCGCAAAGAGAGGGATTTGAAAACTTGGCAAAATATGGAAGGAGATACTTTTTATTCCCTCATTTTTACGAGGCGATTAGCGGGGAAAATGTGAAAGGAGGGGAATATCAACAGCAAAGCAATATCATTTTTGCTTTCAATCACGGCTTCTATTATCTCTACGAGTCTGGAGATATTTTGCTGGATGCAAGAGGCTTCCCTCCATTCACAACCATCTCACGCTTCTATCCTATAGGCAGTGGGCTGAGCAGCAAAGGAACTTATGATGTAAGGAGCGTGTACAACATGGAATTTGGACCAAGCGTTGTTTACATCGAGAGTTGCATCGTTGGAAGAACGGATGGATTGCAGCCAGAGAATTGTTTAAGCCAAGCTTACTTGCACGCTGGAGTAAATGCAATTGTTGCTGCTAGCAGAGTTACAGCAGACCCCGGTTATTTAGAACCAGGATTGATTTTTGAAGGATTCGGAGCAAAAGGGTTTGTAAATGCAACTATAAATCTAAAAACCAAGGGAGAATATCCTCATCCGCATTTCGGAGCAGTCATAGCAGAGGATTTCATTCTTAACCTCATCAATAATGATAGCACCACGGGCATTGCATTGAGAAATGCTAAAAATACTTACCTTGCAAAAGATGCTAACTCATCTTTCCTATGGACTCCTCCACTTATCTCCACGGGATGCAAACTTATTGACCAAATGCTCTATGAATCTTTAAATCAAAGATTTGAATATGGGAAATACCTGGACAAAAAATATCATTGCCTGCATGAATTTAATTT
>CAZHBO010000179.1:0-1911 GCA_964530745.1 uncultured Thermoplasmatales archaeon
CATAAAAAATGGGCCCAGTGAGATTTGAACTCACGACCTCCCGGTTTCTGCCTGCGAGCAAGGTTATCCATGCTAGGATATCAGCCGGGCGCTCCAACCAGGCTAAGCTATGGGCCCTCGAAATGGAATACTTTTTTGGTATATTAAAGTTGCATCTACCCTAATACTTTTAAATTTATTTGGGATATACCGACGATGGAATTCAGGGATTTTGTTTCATTGTTGCAGGAAAAGGGAATGATGGTGGAGATAAAGAAAAAAGTCTCCACGAAATATGAAATTGCCACGCTAATGAAAAAGCTGGATGGAAAGCCATTGCTTTTTGAGAATGTAGAGGGCTATGAAATGCCAGTTGTTGCCAATATTTGCTCTACCAGGCAGTTAGTTGCTTTAGCCCTTGGAATTGAGCAGAATGAAATCATACATAAAATTGCCAATGCAATAGATAATCCAAAAGAGCCAGGCATAGAGGAGGAAGAATACATTCAGTTAAAAAACCTGAGGGATTTGCCAATCCTTACTTATTATGCCATTGATGGAGGTCCTTACATTGCATCTGCAGTTATTATTGCCAATGATGAAGAATATGGTCTCAATGCTTCCTATCACAGAATGATGGTTATAGATGATGAGCATGTTGTGATGCGCATTTTGCCAAGAGATTTTAATGCTTACTTAGAAAGAGGTCTGAAAGAATTTGCAATATGCATTGGAAATCCTATGTCTGTTCTCATTGCATCTGCCATATCTGCCAGCATAGATGTGAATGAGCTTGCCATTGCCAATGCAATTAAGCCAACTCCTTTAACAAAAATAGATGGTCATTTAGTTCCAAAAGCAGAGATTGTTATGATTGCAGAGATGACAGGAGAAATGCATGATGAAGGTCCATTTCTGGACTTAACAGAGACTCCTGACATTGTACGAAAGCAAAGGGTGGCAAAAATCAAAAAAATTTATGCAAGGAAAAATGCATATTTCCATGCTTTATTGCCAGGGGGTCTGGAGCATAAAACTTTAATGGGAATGCCACGTGAGCCAACTATTTATAGAGAAGTTGCAAAGGTATGTGATGTTAAAGACGTTTATATAACTCCAGGAGGATGCTCATGGCTGCATGGGGCAATAAGCATTAGAAAGAAAAACCCAGATGATGGAAAGAAGGCTATTGAGGCTGCTTTCAAAGGACATAAATCAATGAAGCATGTTTTTGTTGTTGATGATGACATAGACATCCATGATTGCCAGCAAATAGAATGGGCAATGGCAACCCGCTTTCAAGGTGACAAAGACATGGTGATAAAAAAGGAAAAGGGCTCATCATTGGATCCTTCCTCCGACCTAAAAACAAGGGAGACAACAAAAATTGGCTTCGATCTCACCATTCCTTGGGGAAGAGACAAAAAAGATTTTCAGAAGCCTCCTTTACCAATGGATATTGACATCAATGATTACCTATAGAAATTTTTATGTTAAATCCCATGGAACAACTGATTGGAAGCATATTAATCTAAAAGATTTGCCAGGCTCTTCTGGAAGGCTGGACATTATAGCAAGGTGCATAAATGCAGCATTCTGGCTTTCTGGAGAAATAAGGAGAGATGTTGTTTTCCACACTATATTACATGGCAAACCTAACCCACCTGTCTATATACGCCTTGAGGGAGAAAAATTGAGGAAGGTTTCACCAGATGAAAGGAGCATAGCAATATTTTTAAAAAAAGCATTGGAAAGAATGGATGAAATGGAGGAAACATCACCTGGAATTTTCGCAAGTCGTAAATCATTTGAGGAATTGGTGAAAGAAAATGATGACAAGGAATTTTATTTGTTAGATGAGGAAGGAGTGCCAATTAATAAAATAAAATTCAAAAATCCATTCTTTTTCTTAGGAGATAACAAAGATTTGAC
>CAZHBO010000180.1:0-1791 GCA_964530745.1 uncultured Thermoplasmatales archaeon
TTTTATTCATTTTTCTCCTCCTTTGTCTCTGCCTCTTCTTCAACTTTTTCCTTCTCTACTTCCTTAGCTTCTTCTTCAACTTTTTCCTTCTTTTCTTCCTTAGCTTCTTTCTCTTCTTTTACGGTCTCTTTTACTTCCTTAGCTTCTTTACCTTTTTTCTTTCCGAAATTTCGTTCAATGATATGCTCTTCTTCTATTTTCTTTGCTTGTTCCTCAGATTCATAAACCCTTGCATATCCCCTCGCCTCAGGCACTCCATATAAGGTTTTGATGTATTCTATCACAACAAATCCCTTTCCAAGCATATTCCTCAGATGCTCCCTTATTTTCTCACGAGAGGGAGTTTTTCCTTCATATCTTACCCTAAAAATTATCTCTTCTCTCCCAAGAATTTTATTTTCTTTTCTGTTCTCGAAATCTATTTCCATCTTATTCCTCCATTTGTTTCAAAAATTTCCATACTTTTTCCCTTTCCTTCTTGCCAACTTCAACAACAACAATGCCCCTTGAGGGCAATCCATAAAGGACTGTTGTGTCGTTCGGTGCAAGGTAAATTGCTGGAAGTGCAGAAAGATCTTCTTCCCCTTCCACTTCTATGGTGACAGGCTCATCTAAAGCGTACCCTGTTGCCACCGCATTCCATAATTCTGATGTTATCTTTCCAGGGGGATTTTTTACTTTTATCTTCTTCTTTCCATTAGCTAGAATCTTTTTTTCTTCCTCACTGCATTCCTTTCTTTCTATTTTATAATCAATAATTGCAATATCTGGACGTATCCCATTTTTTTTGAGTGTAACTGTAACTTTATCCCCAATTGTAACAATCTTCCCACTTATTTTCCTTTTTCTTAAAGTATCTTCATCAATTAATTCTCCCAGCGGCTTTCGCAATTCTTCCCTCTTTTCTTTCGGCAACGTATACATTATCTTACCTTTAAAGCATACTTCCCTGGCATCTGAATTCCCATTTTTTGAGCAATGCGAGAATGCTCTGGGTCAATAATAATAACATATCCCTGCCAATGCTCAGATGTAGGAATGTTGCAGAACGGGCAGGTATTTTTGTTTGTGAGGACATGGCATTTTCTACATGCTTTCATTTTTTCTCCTTCCACTCTTCTTTTCCCAGTGCTGGTTGCCTCATAGTAAGACCTATCTTACTTTCCCTGGGATTCATTTCATTTAAAGAAATGGTGACGATTCTAGCCCTAACTTTATCACCTATTTTCAGCGATTTTTTTGTTTGCTTTCCCTCCATCCTTTTATTCTCAACATCTATGAGGATATGGTCATCCATTATCTGGCTTTTATGAATTAAAGCATCTAAAGGTCCTATATGGCAAAATGCACCAAACTCTACTACTTCACAAACAATTCCATCCACTATCTCATGCAATTCTGGCTTAAAGGTAAGGGCATCAAATGTTACATTTTGATAGATGGCTCCATCCCCATGGATTATCCTTCCTTCCCCTACTCTATTCACATTTTTTGCAACAACAATCATTCCATATTTTTTATCAATCATTCCTTCAAAACTTTCTTGTACAATCTGCTCGCTCACTTTATCCAAATCTTCTCCAATATGCTCTGGCAGGATGCGGATAGTGTTTTCCATTTTTACCATATAATACATGAAATCGCCTAAGTGAAATATACGATAACTTATAAATATAATGGTTCTAACCAGTATCTCCGAAAGTGAAAATTTTTAGAAAAAATTAAGCCCTGGGGGGTTATCCCAAGGTTATGGGATGGGATAAACAACCCAGGGCAAATAATAAATTCTTA
>CAZHBO010000181.1:0-1705 GCA_964530745.1 uncultured Thermoplasmatales archaeon
TCTTTTCTAATTGCATCCGGTATCTCCGTGGTTCCTTTATTGATATTTATAATCACATCTTTTATTCCCGCTTTTTCAATTTCGTCCAATATATAAAACAGCATTGGCCTGTTAGCAATGGGAATTAACGGTTTAGAAGTAGTATATGTGAGGGGTCTCAAACGAGTCCCCTTTCCACCTGCAGCAATAAGAGCCTTCATATTTCAGAATATTGTTTTTTATAATATTCCAAAAACTCTCCGGATTTGATTTTTTTCCACCAAGATTGATTATTTTTATACCATTCAATGGTATATTCCAAAGCATCATCAAATTTATATTTAGGAGACCATCCTAATTTTTTTATCTTGCTACTATTCAAAGAATATCTCCTATCATGACCAGGCCTATCTTTTACAAATTCAATATATGTTTCATCTTTTTTAAGATAATTTAGAATAAATGCGGTAATCTCCAGATTGGTTTTTTCGGTGTTTCCGGAAATGTTATAAATTTCTCCTATTTTTCCATGATGAACAACATAATCAATTGCCTCGCAATTGTCCAAAACATATATCCAATCTCTTTTATGCTTTCCATCTCCGTACAGAGGAACCTTCTTATCTTCTAAAAGGTTGGTAATAAATAAAGGAATAAGCTTTTCAGGATATTGATATGGGCCAAAATTGTTAGAAGAACGGGTAATAATTACGGGAACATTAAATGTCTTGTAATATGCCAAAGCAATCAAATCTGCCCCCGCTTTGGATGCGGAATAAGGATTAGTAGGACTTAAGGGACTCTCTTCTGCAAAAGAACCTTTCTCAATACTGCCATAACATTCATCTGTGGAAATTTGTATAAATAAACCAATTTTATACTTTCTTGCTGCTTCTAATAAAGCTTGAACGCCCAAAATATCTGTTTTTGTGAATTCTTCTGGCTCTAATATAGATCTGTCCACATGCGTCATGGCAGCAAAATTCACGATCACATCAGGTCTTCTACTTACTAAAAAATCTACTATTTTTTTATCACAAATATCCCCTTTTACAAATCCATAGCGGGGATTTTTTTCTACATCTTTTAAATTTTCTAAATTTCCAGAGTATTTCAAAGCATCCAGATTGATGATTTTATAATCTGGATATTTGTCTAAAATATAACGGATAAAATTGGAGCCGATAAATCCAGCTCCACCAGTAACTAATAGATTCATTGATATTCGGAGTCGCTATTTTTTTTATATTATCAATTTTGTTATATTTGTCAAAAAATAAACTCCTCACCACGGCTTCACCCCGCACCACTTTTGCTATAAAAGTGATGCGGAATAGTCTAAGATAAAGATATGCACAGAGGAAAAACCCTAATAAGACCAACCCTTGCAAAAATAAAATAACTTTTATAAGGTAAAAAAAATGAAAGACCTCATCTCTGTAAATATTATTAACTTCAACAATAAAGACACAATCATTCCTGCTATAAAATCTGCAATTTCTCAAACCTATAAAAATATAGAAATTTTAATTATGGATAATAATTCTGAAGATGGATCTTTGGAAATGATAAAAAAATTCATCAAAGCAAATCATTCTGTTCCTATAAAATTAATGGAAAACAAAGAAAATTTAGGATTTGCAAAAGCGCATAACTTAGGAATAAAAATATGCAATGGAGAATTTATTTTATGTCTAAATTCTGATGCTATCTTAAGCCCAAACTA
>CAZHBO010000182.1:0-1702 GCA_964530745.1 uncultured Thermoplasmatales archaeon
ATAAAATAAAATTCAAAAATCCATTCTTTTTCTTAGGAGATAACAAAGATTTGACTGAGGAAGAGAAAAAATATTTAATTAGAAAGGGAGCAAAGTCCATCTCTTTAGGAAAAAAATCTTATCTAAGTAGCCATTGTATAACAATATTAAACTGGTGGCTGGATGAGAGTTAACTAATTGGTGTTGATGATGGTGATATGTCAAATTTTACCCATGGAATCAATCCAGCAATTTTCCCCTTTCTTCCGAGGATGCATTTTGGAAAAGAAATGTCTAGCACCAACCCGATCCAATTATCCCAGTAATTTCCTATGAAAATATTTCCTGAAGATTTGCAAAAAGAGGCATGCCATGTATTTTTCAAGAAATTATTAAAAATAATAAAATTCAGATTTGATTTCTTTATGAATAAGCCCATGAAACTATTGCTAATTGTATTGAAATAAATTATATTAATCCCTGATTTGAAAATATAGATGCCATATGTATTTCCATCCAGATCGTTGGAAAAAACATCCATTAAGGAAAGATAACCACTGGTCAAATAGATGCCATATTTATTGTCAGAAATAAAATTGTAATAAATTTGCACATCTTGGTTAGTCACATTCTGGCTAAAATTGATACTGGCGCACACATAAATGCCTTTATTATTGTTTTTCATAATATTGTTGTAAATGCCAGCAGAATCAGCATATATTGCCACCCCATTTTCACAATTCTTTAATGTAAAGCGTTCTATGATGCATGAAGGTAGCATGATGCTTATACCATCGCTTCCTCGACCATCTATAATTGTTGTTGGAGGATTCTCTCCAACAAGCATTAATGGTTTGTCTAAAACAATGTTTTCATAATATGTTCCACTAAAAACATATATTATATCATCTTTTGTAGCATTTTCAATAGCATTCTGTATTTTTCTCCATCTTGTTATTCCAAATCCTGGAGTTGATTCATCAAAGTCATCATCAACGACCTTTGCTGCCCATACATAAAGCCATTCTTCCTTGCCATCTTTAGTGCATGTTCTGATTGTATACAAACTGGCTAAACGAGGAGAAAATACATATGACACATTCCCTTTGGTTGATTTATTTATTTTCTCAACAATAAATCCATTCTTGTTGAAAGTATCAATAAGTTTTATTTCAACAGTTGGACAATCAGTGTAAGATGACACATTCATGGATTCTCCCAATGCGCTAATAGGAATGGAGCCATTTATTTCATATGGAACATAATCCAGTGGATTTTCAGCAACGGATTCTGGTTTTTGATAAATAGCACCACTGGGACGATCAGGAATTTTCAATGCCGGATCACCTAACAGAACAAAAGCAAAGAATGTAAACCTATCCATTAAATTGGACAAATCATTGTTTTTTAAATAAGTAATCATAGCATTGCCTGTTAGATTGCCAAGTGTGTCTCCGCCATCATGGTATGCTTTCACTACATATGTAAGCATGCCTGCCATATGTGGCTCCTTTATAATTTTGACTCGACCTTTATCCAGTGTAAAAATTGGATATCCTGCATTTGTTCTCGAGCCACCTATGTATGCTATGCCACCTGCATTAGAGAGCAATATGGACTCACCAAAAGATATTTTGGATAGTCTGAAACCTTTGCTAACTAAATGAGTATCATAAGCTCCATTACTGCAGGCAATGGATAGTACGATAGGTGTTTTATCACT
>CAZHBO010000183.1:0-1675 GCA_964530745.1 uncultured Thermoplasmatales archaeon
TTACTATTTTCATTGAAGTTTAATATTCATGTGATATAAAACTATTGCTGGAAATACTGCAAGCGATAATACAGTTATATAGCACATTTTAATTGGAAAATATGGCTTTGAAATACAATTACCAAATGTTTTTGGGAGATGTAAAGAGATGGTTTATGGACAAAGGCTGGAAAAACATTGATGGTTATCCTGAAAAATTTGATTTGATTCTTTCTTGTAAAGAAACAAGGAATGTTGTGACAATAAAGAGGGTTGATTGCTTTTATTAAAGGTGATGACCTTTCAAAAGATGATGTCAAGAAGCCATTAAAGAAGCTCATGGAATGATGAAAGAAAAGGCTTTGCCACCACTCTTTCCAAAGACTACTGTAGTAGTTTTTGTATTCGTGAAGAGAAATGAGTTTGACTGGACACTCGAAAAAGGAAAAAACGAGATGTTGGAAAATCTAATTTTACAGTTTCATGGGTCGTTGATTTATCGAAGAAAATTCTTAAAAAAACACAAAGGGCTTCCTCTGATAAAAAGTGGTGAAGCAGAGATTAGAAAGGTTCTTTCTTCTATTTAGGCTTTTTATTGCGTTTAATCAATTTAATTAAAATTATAACAATTAGTATGGCTGCAATAATGAGGATTAAAAAGCCCACTATTGGGCCCCACCATGATAGCCCAGTTGGAGGCTTCTCCTTTCCATTAACAGAAGCGGTCAGAAATTGCACGAAAGTTGTCCCTTCCCAGAAAATTTTATTCAAATTTCTCTCCTCCTCATTGCCAACGCTATGACTATTGCTCCAATAAGCAATATCATTTCAAACCCTGGAGTACCCTCTTTATTTTTACCAACATAAATAGTAATGCTTGTCTGTGAGGACTTTTCTGTTGAATCTAAAACTGTCAGAGTTATTTCATGCTTTCCAGGAGAGAGATGCGAAGTGGAGAAATGTTCTCCAGTTCCTATAACCCCATCAATACTTGAAATCCAGGTTAAACTTGTGTTTTGCAGCTCATAATCTTCTATATCATATCCGTATCCTTCAAACGTTATTTTTGTACTTGAGTTGAATCTTTCTCCATTTTTGGGTGAAATTATTACTGCTACAGGGTTTTTGTTCTCCACCATGAAATTTCCAGAAACAGCATATCCTGTGTTGAAACCATCTGTTGCAACAACCTTTATCAAGCATGAATCTCCACCGGGAAGATTGGAGAAGTTGAGCATATAACTCATCTCATTCAGATTGACTGCTGGAGCAATCCAAGTTTCCCCTCCATCATTGCTGTAGAGAATGGAATAGGATAATTCATCGCCATCCAAATCCTCTCCTACCCACTTAATTTCACATTTTCCATCTAATATCTCACCCCCGCTTGGATATTGAAGGGTTACAGTCGGTGAGTTTGGCGTTCCCCGAACCTCTTTTAGAATTTCATCTCCCTTCTTAATTAAAATTGCATATGTTCTATTTGGATATGGTATAACAAATCCAAAAGCCATGAAGTTGTCGGGTTCGCATCCGAAGTTTCCACTGTATAGGATTTCCCCAGTTGAGGATACACATTGAATGGTGTAATTTCCTCCGTTTATAAAATCTGGCTCTCCATCCCCTAGATACCAGTTATCGAGCTGAACTGTCCCATTTTTGTATATTACTCCAGCCACATAAACAACTTTCTCGC
>CAZHBO010000184.1:0-1608 GCA_964530745.1 uncultured Thermoplasmatales archaeon
TAAAATACTTCATTAAAGATGCAATAGAGGAATGGGGAATAAAGTATGTTTTGCTGGTTGGAGGAAGAAAGCCCGGCATGCAGGAGGAATGGTTTTTGCCAGTTAGATATGCAAATGTTTTTTGGGTGGATGAGAAGAAATATATCAGTGACTTATACTATGCAGACATTTATGATGGAAATGGAAGTTTTTGTAGTTGGGATACCGATGGGAATGGAATATATAGCGAATGGGAAAGGAGTGGAGGTTTAAAGGACAATATGGATTTGTATCCTGATGTTTACCTAGGAAGATGGGCATGCAGAAGTGAGGTAGAGGTTAAAATAATGGTTGATAAAACGATAGAATATGAAAATAGTAAGGCAAGCAAAAAAATTGTCTTAGCTGGTGGAGATAACTTTGAAATGGAAGGCTATGAAGGAGAGATTGTTTGCGATAAGTCATTGAGTTATTTGCCAGGATTTGATGCTGACAAAATATATGCAAGCCAGATGGATGTTACTTCAGATGCAATGAAAGAAGGGCTAAATGAGGGAGCAATGTTCATACATCTCCATGGACACGGAAGCCCAATTTACTGGAGCACCCATAAGCCCAATGGCTTTGACAAATGGGAAGATGGATTGAAAGTGTATGATTTCCCCTTATTTTTCAATAAAGAATATCCAATTGCCGTCATAGGTGGATGCCATACAGCAATGTTCAACATGAGCATGACAGTTCATCCATGGACTGGTGGAATACCTTGGCCAGAGGGACTGAGCTGGTGGTTTGCTAGGAAATACAATGGAGGAGCGATAGCTGCCCTGGGCTATACTGCTTTTCCTGTTGCCACTCCTGGCGAGGAAGGTGATTTGGATGGGGACGGAATAAATGAGCCGGATTGCGTAGAATCAGGCTATGGATACATGCAGTTGGGATTATTCTATGCCTATGGAATGGAAGGGATGCAATATCTTGGGCAATGCTGGGATTATGCAGTTGGTAGATATGTAGAGCATTTTAAGATTCCATATGAGAGATGGGATCTGCATACCATACAGGCATTTGTCTTGCTTGGAGACCCAAGTTTAAAAATAGGAGGCTATTAGCATAGCATGGACATTTATGAAAGAGAGCTGAGAGAGATACTCTCTGGAAATGAAGAAATACTAAAAAAGATTACAAAAAGTTGCAGTGAAGAGGAAAGAAAAAAATATTTTAAAATAATGGAATCTCCTTTTATAGTTGTAAGAGCCGCCGGCTCGCTCGGTATTGCAGATATAGTTGCTGTGAGGGGCGAAATATCTTTTTTGGTTGAGATAAAGGTTAGGAAGGGTAAAGAAATTCTCTTCAGCCATGAGGGAGGGAGGATGCAGAAAAAAGCAGAGGAGATGATTGAGAAATGCGAAAGAGCAAAGGTTTTGCCATTATTTGCCTTTCGAATAAAAGGCTATCATGGCGACTCATGGCGCATCTATTCCCTCTCCATAAAAGGCTTGGAAGGAAGAATGAAGCTTTTGAGCACAAAAATTCCTAAAATAGGGAAGACAGCCAGTGGAAATTATCTCATGAGATGGGAGGAAGGAATGAAATTGTCTGATTTCATTGACTATATAACAAACTTAT